>JAJYPY010000177.1 GCA_021794995.1 Actinomycetes bacterium
GTCGACGAGGACGCGATGGACCTGGCGGGCGCCGCGGCGCTCGCGCGCGCGCTCCACGGCGCGGTCGGACGCGTCGTGCTCGGATCGCCCGGCGCGGTCACCGTGGCGGTCGCCGCCGCGGTCTCCGGCGGCCACCTGCTCATCGAAGACGTGCCCGGCACCGGGAAGACGGTGCTCGGCCGGACGCTCGCGACGGTGCTCGGCGCGGAGCTCTCCCGCATCCAGGGCCACACCGACCTCCTGCCGACGGACGTGACGGGCGTGTCGGTGTACTCGCCGGATCGGGGCGACTGGCGGTTCCATCCCGGCCCGGTCTTCGCGCACGTCGTGCTGCTCGACGAGCTGAACCGCACGCCCCCCCGCACCCAATCCGCCCTCTTGGAAGCCATGGCCGAAGAGCAGGTGACCGTGGACGGCGCCCGCTGGCCACTGCCGAGGCCGCACCTGGTCATCGCCACGCAGAACCCTGCCGGGCAGCTGGGGACCTTCCCGCTCGTCGAGAGCCAGCTCGACCGCTTCGCCCTGTCCACGCCGCTCGGCTATCCCGACTCCGAGACCGAGCTGCACCTCGTCCTCGGCGGCGGAGGGCGCGACGCGCTGGCGAAGCTCCGTCCCGTCTGCTCGACCTCGGAGTGGGGTCGCCTCGTCGACGCCTGTGCGACGGTGCACGTGGCACCCGAGGTCGCCGGCTACGCGGTGAGCCTCGCACGCGCCACGCGCGAGGCGGCGGCGATCCGGCTCGGTGCGAGCCCGCGGGCCTCGATCACCCTTGTGCGCTCCGCCCAGGCGCACGCGCTCTTGGAGGGACGGGAGTACGTGACCCCCGGTGACGTCCAGGCGATCGCCGAGGCGGGGCTCGCGCACCGTCTGGTCGGCGACGGCGGTCCCGAGCAGCGCGCCGGCGCGCTCCGAGAAGTGCTGCGCAGCGTGCCCGTCCCCAGGCCGTGAGGCCGTGAGGCCGTGAGGCTGTGAGGCTGTGAGGCTGTGAGGCTGTGAGGCCGACGCTCGCACGGCCGCGCCGCGCGACGCTCCCGCTCGTCGCCGGCTCCGCGCTGCTCCTCCTCTGGGAGCTCGTGGCCCACGAGAGCGGCGTCGGGTGGGTCCAAGCCGTCGGCGCACTGGTGGCGGGAGCGCTCGTCGTCGGATTCCTCGCCCCCGCGCTCGCCGTCGCGCGGCTCAGGTGCCGGGTCGTGGCGTGTCCGGCCGACGCGACGGCCGGCACGGCGCTCACCGTGCACGTCGAGGTGAGCGCGCCCTGCGAGCTTCACCCCGTGGACCCGCCGGGACCGGCCAGCGTCTCGGGCCGCGCACGGCGCGTGCGCGTCGAGATCGCTCCCTTGCACCGTGGGATCGTCGACCGGATGAAGGTCACGGTGGCGAGCGCGGCGCCGTTCGGGATGCTGTGGTGGACGCGCACCGTGGAGCTCGCGCTCCCCCACCCGCTCGCGGTGGCGCCGCGCACCGGACGCCCCGACCCCGCCGCATGCGTCGAAGCCGGGGTCCACGACGCCTCGGCGGCGTCACCGGGCCGCGGCACCGAGCCGCGTGGCGTGCGCGCCTACGAGCGAGGCGACCGCCGGCATCTCGTCCACTGGCCGGCGACCGCGCACATCGGTGCGCTCATGGTGCGAGAGACCGAGCGCCCGGCCAGACGGTCGGTCATCGTGCGCGGGATCCTCCCCGACGACCCGCGAGCCGCGGAGGCCCACGCAGCACGCGTCATGGGGACCGTCGCCGAGCTCCTTGCGACCGGCGCCGATGTCGAGCTCGTGACGCGAGAAGCGGACGGCGAGGTCACCGCGAGCGTCGCCACCCTCGCGGCGGCGGGGCGGCGGCTCGCGTACGCCCTGCCGCGTGGCGACGCGGCACACCACGGGGCGCCAGCACGAGACGGGTGATGCGCCACCCGCTGCGTCTCTTGCGCCAACCGGGCAGCAGGTGGCCCCCGGAGCACTCCGTCGCGCTGCGGGCGTCCGCGGCGGGCGCCGTGTGCACCGCCATTGTGGCGTGCGCGGCGCGCCACGAGCTGCCGCTGTGGTTCGCTGCGGTCGCCGCCGCCCTCGTCGGGGCGGGCAACGTCTTCTCCTACCGGTGGCGCACCCGGCCGCTCCGCACCCTCAAGATCGTCCTCGGCGCCGTCATGCTCGGCGCGTTCGCATGGTTCTTCGTCACCGTCTCTGCGAACGCGGCGTCCGGGCAGCTCGCCGCCATCGAGGGACCGATGGCCGTGCTGTTCACCACGATGCAGGCCGCGCATGCTTTCGACGTCCCGTCGCGCCGGGACCTCGGGTTCTCGCTCGCGGGCTCCGCGACGCTCATGGCGGTCGCGGCGGCGCAGGCGGTCGATCTGTCCTTCGGGGTCTTCGTGGTGGCCTGGGCCATCTTCTCGCTCGCGGGCCTCTGCGCCGCGTGGTCGTCGATGTCGGGCGGGGCACCCGCACGCCCCGTCGCGATCCTGGTCTGCACGGGAGCCGTACTCGTGGTGGCCGCGCTCCTCGTGTCGTTCCTGCCCACGCCGCGCCCGCCGAGCATCGCTCCCGGCCTGGCCGCCGCCGAAGGAGGTGGGACGTCACAGCCCGCGCGCCTCGAGCACGGCGGCTTGCCGCCGACGCCCGAGCCGGCCACACCAGCCGGCGCCATCGGCGTGGGCGGGTACCTCGGGTTCGCCGGTCCGCTCGACACCGCCGTGCGACCCGGCTTCGGCAACACGACCGTGCTGCAGATCCGCGCCGATCGCCCCACGTACTGGCTGGCCGAGACGTTCGATTCGTGGTCGGGACGGTCGTGGTCCGAGACCGCGTTGCCCGTTCCCTCCCGGGCGAAGGGAGCCACGGCGCCGCCCGGCACGAGCGGCGCCGTGCGCGGACCGGGCACGAGCCGCCCTCGCCCGATCTGGCGGGTCCTCTCGGGTGGACCTCCGTTCTCCGTCACCCCGACAGCGATCACCGCACCGACGTCGCCGGACACCGACTCGGCACCGGCGACGTTGCGACAGGCCGGGACCGCCACCGCGCCTGATTACCAGACCTTCTATGTCGCTGCGGGTGGCGCCGACCTCGTCCTGCATGCCAGCCGGGCCACGACGGTATGGATCCCGACCCGCCGTCTCTTGGTGAGCCCGGACGGCACCATCGAGACCCGTCGGACCTTCGGGGCGGGCTCCATCTACAGCGTGCTGTCGACAGTCGCGACGCCGAGCCCCGCGATGCTCGCGGGCGCCAACGGAACCGCCGGCCTGACAGCGGCCACGCGGCGCGCCGACCTCGAGCTCCCCCACCCCTATCCGCGCGTCGCCGCCCTGGCGCGTCGTATCACGGCATCCTCTGCGACCGTGGTCGCCAAGATCGGCGCGCTCGAACGCTGGATGGGGGCACACACCCGGTACACGACCGACATCCCCCCGCTCGCACCGGGGCAGGACTCCGTGGACCAGTTCCTCTTCGGGAGCCGTCGCGGGTACTGCGAGCAGATCAGCACCGCGCTCGCCGTGATGCTGCGCTCGCTCGGGATCCCGGCACGCGAAGCCGTGGGCTACGTCCCCGGCCCCTACGACCCCATCACCGGGACCTACGACGAGCAGGCGAAGGATGCCCACGCGTGGGTGCAGGTCTGGTTCCCCGGCTACGGGTGGCAGAGCTTCGACCCGACGGCCGACGTGCCGCTCGCCACCCCTGCGGCCGCCACGACGTTCGGGCACGAGATCCTCGCCCTGCTCCGCCGGGTGCCGCGTGCGCCCACGCTCTTCGTCGCCGGCGCGCTCGTGTGCATCGCCCTCGCGCTGCGACGCTGGAGACGCCGGCCGCGCACGTGGGCCGCAGCCGTCACCGACGAGCTCGAGCGCGCCGCCGTGCGCGCCGGGATCGACGTCGCGCCAGGGTCGACCCTCACGTCGCTTGCCGCGCAGCTCGACCAGGTGCTCGACACCACGGGGTCGGCGGACGCCGCCCCAGGGTCCTCCCTGGGACGCGCCCCAGGGGGCACGGCGGGGCGTGCCGTGGAGCTCGCGTCGGCGGCGGAGCGGTCACGGCTGCTCTTGTGATAGAGATAGCCGGAGGCATAGC
>JAJYPY010000039.1 GCA_021794995.1 Actinomycetes bacterium
GCCGGGCCGTCCGCCGCAGCGGTCGTCACCTGCGGTCTTCCGGTCTCCTACCTCCCTCACGGCACGTCCGACGACATCCTCGCCGGCCTTGGGCTCGACGCCACGGGGATCGCACGGACCGCCCGGCGCATGGTCGCACTGCTCGAGACCTGAGGGTCCCTCGGCGACGGGAGGCGGCGCTCAGTCGGACCTCTTCACGAACGCCGGGGGGACCGAGATCCTGCCCTTGTACTTCCTCACGGGACCTGACCCGGGTGTGGTCACCTCGACCGGAGTGAGCACCTTGTCGCCCGGCCACCGACCGGTCGGCGTGACGACTGGCGGCGCTGACGAGCTGAACTCGACGACCTCTCCTCCTTCGTAGCCGTAGTGCACCGACGCGCTGTAGGAGAGAGGGACGAGGCCGGCCGTCGTGAGCGAGTGCCCCTTCTTCTCCAGCGCTTTCATCAAGCCGGCACGCGTCAGGTTCTTTCCGGCCGCCTTCAGCGCCTGGACGAACGTGTACGCCAACGCCACGCCGTACTCGGTGTTGCCGTTCAGACCGTCCTTCTTCCAGACGGTCGGCGCGTACTTCGCCAGCAGCTTCTTGGTCACGACCACCCACGGGTTCGACCCGAGGCCCTCGGGAGGGAGGTAGGCATCGGTGATCACCCCGTTCAGGAGACCTGCCGTCGCCTTGGCGGTGGCCGCAGAGCCGCCGCCAGCCGCCGTGAACGCCGCCAGCAGCGGACCGACCGTGGGTGCGTCCGCGCCGACGCTGTCGATCACGTACTGCGGCGTATAGCCGATGGCGAACGCCGGGAGCATCGCCAGCGCGGTCGCTGCGGGGATCGTGCCCATGACGACCACCTGGGCACCCGCTGCCTTCAACGCCGACATCTGCGTCGTGAGGGGTCCTGCGAGCGTTGTCACGTTGTAGTTCTGCTCCGAGACGACCGACGACTTTGGGATCTCGAGCTTGGCTCCCTTCATCACGTCTTGTCCGAATGTTGTGTCCTGGTACAAGAAGCCGACCTTCTTCCCGGCGAAGTGCTGCTTCACATAGTTGCCAAGGAGCTTCCCCTCAACCGTGTACGGGGGCTCCCACCCGAAGCTGTACGGATACCGCTTGTTGCTCCAGCAGTTGCAACCCGACTCGATGAACAGCTGGGGGATCTTCTGGGAGTTCAGATACTTCTGGACCGACAACTGCGTCGGCGTGCCGAGCGAACCCACGTCGGCGAAGATGTGGTCTTGTAGCACCAGCTGGCGGGTGAGCGTGGCCGTTTTCGCGGGATTGTATTCGTCGTCCAGGTAGATGTACTTGATCTTCCGCCCGTACACCCCTCCGTGCGCGTTCACCCAATTGAAGACGGCATCCATCGCAGGCGCGATCTCGCTGTACCCCGATGCTGCCGGCCCGGTGAGCGGCACGGTGGCACCAATGGTGATCTGCTTGGCGGTCACGCCTGTTGTACTGGAGGCCGAAGCAGGCGTCGTGCCGAGAACGCCTGCACCGACGGCGCTGATGGACGTCGCGACCATCAGGGCCAGCACGGTTGCCGATCGGCTCAGCGCATGCCGACGTCGTCGAAGTCTCATAGGGTGCTCCTCTCTGATGTGCACTACTCCTTTGTGGCCACTTGATCCGGACTCCGGTCGCGCGATCGTGTCGATGCGTCCGAGGAGCTCCGCGTCCCCCCAGGGACGTCTGCTGATCGCAACAGCCGCGCGAGCGCGGCCGGTGGATTGGGCGGCGACGCACGACCGGTGGTCGCCGCCGCAATCCCGTGAGCCAGCCGGCGCAGAGATCCTTGGATCCCAGACGGTGCGGCGAGGATCACCACGATGAGCGCCGCGCCGAAGAGCGCATCGGCCAGGTAGGCGGCGACGGTGGTGCCGAGGGAGAGGCGGCTCGACAGCGACGTGCTCCATTGCGGAACGTAGACGAGCGCGATCGCACCCCACCACGCGCCCACCAGGGTGCCTGCACCGCCGATCACCATTCCCGCAAGGAGCTCGATCGACAAGGTGAGCGGGAACTCTCCGGTGTTCACCACGCCCGTCGAGAGCACCAAGAGCGCCCCGCCGAGACCGGCGCACCCTGCGCTCACGCTGAAGGCCAGCACTTTGGTCCGGGTGACATGGATGCCGGCGAGCGATGCGGCAACGTCGTCGTCTCGCACCGCGCGGAATGCACGGCCGAACCGGCTGCGCACCAGGTTGCCGAGCAGCACCATCACCACCAGCGCGGCCGCGAGCTGGATCCATGCCAGCCAGCGCTCCGGGTTGATTGTGCCGGGCGCGCTGGGAGGTGTCGTCGTCAGCCCCTGCTCTCCGCCAAAGATCGATCCGTACTGGGCGGCGAGCAGCGGCACCGTGAGTGCGAGCAGAAGGGTGACCCCGGCGAGGTAGGCGCCGCCCAGGCGAGCCGCCGGCACTCCGACGACGACTCCGACCGCCGTCGTCACGAGCGTGGCGATCGCCAGTTCGACCACCAGATTGAGGTGCGTATGGACCATGAGCAGCGCGACGGTGTATGCGCCGATGGCCATGAGCGCACCATGGCCCAACGAGATCTGCCCGTTCTGACCGGTGAGGACGCTCAGTCCTGCGAGGGCGATCGCGAAGGCACCGATCTCTCCGACCTGGAAGTTGTTGTACGCGCTGAGCGACTGGGTGAGCAGGTAGAGGAGGCCTGCACCGAAGACCATCAGGACGAGGTGGCGCAGCAGCGGCTGCTCTGGGAGCCGGAGCAGGTGCCCACCGTCCCGGCGGTCGCCGTCTGGCCGGATGGCGGATTCCGCCACGGGCACCGGAGAAGGTGCCCGTGTCATATGCGTCTCGCCTTCGCACTGCCGAAGAGTCCCTGAGGTCGGGCCATGAGCACGGCGAGCAGGAGCGCGAGCGCTCCGAGCGGCTCGAGATTGCCGCCCAGATAGCCGCCGACGAGGGAGATGCACAAGCCCGTGACGAGACCGCCGACAAGAGCACCCACGGGGCTCAGCAAACCGCCGAGGACTGCTGCGGTGAAGCCGTACACAAGATTGAGATCCATGTAGTACGGCCCGAAGGAGCTGATCGGGGCTGCCAGCAGTCCAGCGAGCGCGCCCGCCGTGGCCGCCAGCGCCCACCCCAGGGTGAACATCCGACCGACACGAACGCCGAGGAGCCGGGCGACTTCGGGAGAGAACGCCGCACCTCTCATGCGCAAGCCGACGTCGGTCCAGCGAAAGACGGCGATCATCACGGCCATGAGCACGATCACGGCGGCGACGATGAAGAGGTCGAAGGTTGAGAAGGCCACCCGCGTCGAGCCGATCCGCAGTCCTCTCTGAGAGAACGCGGGAGGGAAGCCCCGGCTCGTGACGCCCCAGATGCTCCCGGCGATCCCCTCGAGCACCACCAGCAGACCGATGGTCACGATCACCGGGTTCAGCGGTGACTTCCCCTGGAGCGGTCGAATGAAGATGAGCTCCACCGCTGCGCCCAGGAAGAAGCCCGCCGCGAGGGCGACGACGAACGCGGGCCAGTAGCCGATGCCACCGCTCAAGAGGCTGTAGGCCACGAAGGTCGTCATCATGCCCATGGCGCCCTGGGAAAAATTCACGATGCCGGTGGCGCGGTTGACCAAGACGAGTCCGAGCGCGATCGCGGCGAAGACCATTCCCTCGGACACCCCGTTCAGGACGGTGTTGAGGAAGAGGCCCACGAGTCAGAACCCCAGGAAGTGGCGCCGGAGATCGGCGTCCTCATTGACTCTCTCCGGCCGGTCGGCGACGACGATCCGGCCCAGGTTCAGCACGAGCGCCCAGCTGGCGACCGACAGTGCGCTCCTCACGTTCTGCTCGACGAGGACGATGCTCAGCCCATCCCGGCCACTGAGCGTGCGCAGCAGCTCCATCGTGTGCGCCACGACCGTGGGCGCCAGCCCGAGCGAAGGCTCATCGAGCAAGAGGAGCGTGGGCTTGGCCACGATGGCCCTCCCGATGGCGAGCATCTGGCGTTCACCGCCGGAGAGAGACGACGCCGGGCGACGGCGACGGGCGCGCAGCGGCGCAAACACGTCGTAGATCCCGTCGATCGCGTCCCGGCGCTCCGATCGTCGCAGGCGGACGAGCGCGCCGAGCCGCAGGTTCTCCTCGACGGTGAGCTCGGGAATGACCCCCCGCCCCTCCGGCACGTGTGCCACGCCCATTCTGACGATCGCCTCTGGCTGCCTGCCGATGAGCCCGGTGCCGTCGAGCGTCGCGCTTCCAGCCCTGCAGCGCACCAGTCCGCTCAGCGCACGAAGCAGCGTGGTCTTCCCGGCGCCATTCGCTCCGAGCACCGCCGTGACTTCGCCGTCGCGCGCCTGGAACGAGACGCCCTGGAGCGCCTCGACGGCTCCGTATCGGACGGAGAGCCCGTCAACCTGCAGCATGGTCCGACTCGGACGCGTCCACATCCGCTCCGACGGCGACGCCGAGATACGCCGTCGTCACCGCAGAGCTCGACCGGATCTCCTCAGGGGTGCCCGCCGCCACCAGCTGGCCGAAGTCCAGCACCACCACGCGATCACAGATGGCCATCACGAGGTCCATGTGGTGCTCGACGAGCACCACCGACATCCGCGCGCGCAGTGCGTGGATCCGCGCCGACAGATCCGCCATGTCGGTTTCGGAAAGACCACTCGCCGGCTCGTCGAGGAGCAGGAGCGCGGGATCGCACATGAGCGCCCTTGCGAGCGCGACGCGCTTTTGGACGCCGTGGGGCAGGGCGCCCGGGAGACGTCCTGCCCACTGGGCGATGTCGAGCTCTTCCAAGAGCTGCCCGACGCGGTGCGAGAGCCGCCGTTCCTCCCCGCTCGAGCGCCACACGCCGGCGATCGCCGACACCACGTCGGCTCGCAACGAGGGCTCGCCACCGCATGCGACGTTCTCAGCGACGGTCAGTCTGGGCCAGAGGCCGACGCCCTGGAGCGTGCGGGCGATGCCGAGCCTGCCCAGGTCATGCGGCCGGTGGTGGCGCAGGTCCCGCCCTCGCCACCGGACCACTCCCCCGCTCGGATGGAGGAAGCCGCTGATGACATTGAACAGGGTCGTCTTTCCCGCCCCGTTCGGCCCGATGACACCGACCACCTCGCCCATGCCGACGTCGAAGGACACCCGGTCCAGCGCCTTCAGACCCCCGAAGTGCACGCTGAGCTCGTGCACTTCGAGCCCTTGGCCCCCGTCGTGCCCGGTGTGCAATGCCACCTCCCGTGCCCACCCGAGGTGGCCGGAGCCCAGCTCCACCGCCCCACCTTGCGTGCCATGTCGCCCGCCCCGGCACGACGGTTCCGTGGACGGACGCGAGCCTAGCGACACCGACGCCGCTCCGTCATGGATTCTCAATACGAAGACCGGCACCGCGCAGGAGCCGGAGCCCTTTGCGGCGCGACGATCAGAGGACGGCGGCGAGGGACGTCTCCGTGCCGATGCGGCGAAAGGGGACGCGCACGACGCCCAGGACGAAGGGAGCGGAGCCCCCCGGTGGGTGCACCTGTGGGCGCACGGGGTGTGCCCCCGCGCGGCTCGTGGTCGAGAGCCCGATCGGCCCGCTGGTGCTGGCGGGAGACCACGACGCGCTCATCCATGTGTGGCTCCCGGGGAGCGCGGTGCCGATCGGCACCGACGGACCCCTGCCGGCGCCGCTGGTCGCAGCGGCACACCAGCTCGATGCGTATTTCTCAGGCAGCCGGAGATCCTTCTCCCTGCCGCTGGCACCGCGCGGGACCGACTTCCAGCTGTCGGTGTGGCGAGCGCTCGGTGAGATCGGCTACGCGGAGACGATCTCCTACGCAGCGCTCGCTCGCCGAGTGGGTCGGCCGGCCGCGTCCCGCGCCGTCGGTCAGGCCTGCGGCGCCAATCCGCTGCCCATCGTCTACCCGTGCCATCGGGTCGTCGCCTCGGACGGCACGCTCGGGGGCTATGGCGGGGGGAGCGACATGAAGCGCCGGCTCCTCGCCCTCGAAGGATCCCGAGGCGCGACGGCGCGATGAGCGCCCGCGGACGTCACGCCGGATCTCAGCGAGCGGTGCCCGGGGCGGGGCGCTCCACGCGGAGGGCCGGGGCGATCTTGCGCAGGCCATCGATGAGCGCGGCGCGTGCCGCGTCGCCGAGCACCGAGTAGGCGGGTGCCACGAGCTCGTCGGTCAGCGCCTCCGCAGAGGCCATGCGCGCCCGCTCGCCCTCTCCGACCGTGGGCACGTCGGCCTCCTTCCAGCCGAACAGCGCGAAGTCGTCGGGGCGCTTCAGGTAGTGGGCGACTCTCGGCGACAGTCCGGAGGCGCGGACGGCAAGGAGGTGCGCGCTGCCCCTGAGCTCGCGCAGGACCACGAGAAGGTGCATCGCCCGTGCCCGATGGTCGTCGGGCACGGGCTCTGCGAGCATGCCGGCAAACAGCGCCAGGCCCGCGGGCTCGGCAGCCGAGACGACGGCTGCGGCGGCGTCACAGAACGCGTCCAGCCCATCGATCCCGACGAGGCGGGCACGTCCCATGTCGTGGGCGCACCCGAGATGGGCGCGACCCGCCTCCCGGGGGGCGACCTTCTCCCGAGCCGTGTTCCACATGTGCGCAAGCAGTCCAGACTCGAAGTAGCCGAACGCACTGGCGACGACGGGAGCCTCGACGTCTCCGAGGACGCCGCCACGTCCGAGGAAATAGAAGCGGTAGCCGTCGAGGCCCATCGCCTTGGCGCGCTCGATGGTCTCGGGGGTGAAGTAGAAGGCGGCGCCCGCCCGTGCGATGAGGGGGCTGGCCTCGTCGAGCAGCGCCTGGGTGCTGATCATCCGCCAACGCTATGCGAGATCGGCGCCAGCACCGCGTGCTCCGCGTCGTCGGGACGCGCGGGAGCGACGCGGCGCCACGAGACCTCCATCAGGGCTCCCCCGAGTGGCGAGTCGTCGATGTGCCAGCGGCCCCCCGTGGATCGCACCACCGAATCGGCGATGGCCAGTCCGAGGCCCGCCCCGCCCGGCGCATCGGTCGCGCGGCGGAAGCGGTCGAAGAGCAGCTCCCGGTCCGCCACCGGGATGCCGGGTCCGTCGTCTTCGACACGCAGGACGGCCCGAGCGCCCTGGGCGCCCGCGGTGACCCGGACGGTTCCTCCGTTCGGCGCGTACCGGCAGGCGTTGTCGACGAGGGTGCCGATGAGTCGGTCCACCCACTCCTCGGGGGCGTCGATCCAGACCTCACCCACGACGATCTCGAGGTCGATGCCGCGCCCGCCGGCGACCGCGGCGAACCGCTCCGCACCCGCACGGGCAGCACCCCCGAGCTCGACCGGGGACGGCGAGGGACGCTCCGGTGCAGCGTCGAACCGGGCGAGCCAGAGCAGGTCCTCGACGATGGAGCGGAGGCGGCGGCTCTCGCGCGCCACGTGGTCCAGCGCCTCGTGCTCGGCGGACGGATCGTACGGCTCGCTCCGGGCGAGCTCGATCTCCGCTTGGATCACCGTGAGCGGCGTCCGAAGCTCGTGCGAGGCGTCCGCCGTCAGCTCCTGGAGACGGCGGCGCGCCGCCTCGGCGGGCGCCGCCGCCCGCAGTCCGATGGCGAGCACGCCGCCGAAGACCGCGAGCAGCAGGACGGGCCCGAGCACGAGCTCTCCGATGAGCAGGACACGGTCGATGTGTGAGGGTCCCGCCAGGTCCTGCGCAGCGACGAGCAACCCGGAACGGAAGTGCACCGCATCGAAGCGCCAGACGGGACCGCGCCCCGCTCGGATGCTGAGCGGCATGTTCGCGCTGTGGCGCGCGGCGACGGGGAGGGTCGGGTCACCCACCGTGAGATCGGTCACCGATCCAGACGACGAGACCCACCAGACGAACACCGGCGCGCCATCGGTGCCCACGTCGTCGGGGATCGTCTTGCTCGACAGCGGGTTGGCGAGACTGCTCACCACCGAAAGACGGCTGCTCAAGCGCTGATCGACCTCCCAGAGGACCCGTCGCGCCACAAATGCGTCGATCGCCGACGCGACGACGACGTAGAGGACGGCGATCAGCACCGTCGCGAGGACGGCCAGCTTGGCCGAGGCGCGCACGTTCGCCCGCACGTCAGGGCGCGTCCGGGTCCACGCCGTGCGGACCGGCTGGCGGTGGTGGGAGGTCCTCGATGATCCGGTAGCCCACACCGCGCACCGTGTGGACGCGTGCCGTGCTCCCCGCGAGCTTCGCCCGCAAGCGCGCCATGTGCACGTCGATCGTGTTCGAACCGACCGCGTCCACCTCGTCGTCCCAGACGTTGGCAGCCAGGGTGCGCCGGGCGACGACGGACGGTCGCCGGCGCAGGAGCAGCTCGAGGATGGCGAGCTCGGTTGCCGTGAGCGAGAGGAGCTCACCGTGCCGTCGGAGCTCCCTGGTCGAAGGATCGAAGCAGAGATCGCCGGCCCGCAGCACGGGATCGAGCGTGACCGCGGGCCGGCGAAGCAGGGCGCGCAGACGCGCAAGCAGCTCTGCAATCTGGAACGGCTTCACGAGGTAGTCGTCCGCACCCGCGTCGAGCCCTTCGACGCGGTCGGCGGTCGTGTCTCGTGCGGTCAGCATGATGATCGGGACCCGCGAGCCGAGCCGACGGGCGGCGCGGACCACGTCGAGACCCGGGGCGCCGGGCATCCGCCAGTCCATCACGACGGCGTCGTACTCGTAGGTACGCAGATGGAGGAGCGCGCGATCACCGTCAGCGACGGCGTCGACGACATATCCGCTGCGCTTCAGGGCACGCTCGAGCACCGAGCGCAGGCCCGGATCGTCCTCTGCGACGAGGAGCCGCACGCGCGGCATGGTAGTGGTCCGATCGGCGGCGGCCGACTCGGCTCGCTAACGTGCGCCACGTGCGAGCCGCAGTGGCAGCGGTAGCCGGTGGGGAGTCGGTCGAGCTGGTCGACGACCTGGCGGTGGACGAGCCCGGGCCCGGGGAGGTCCTCGTGGCGATCCGCGCCGCGGGAATCTGCCACTCGGACCTCTCGGGCATGAACGGGACGATCCTCCAGCGGTTCCCCTTCGTCCCCGGGCACGAGGGTGCCGGCGAGGTCGTGGGGACGGGCGACGGCGTCTCGGCGGTCCACGTCGGAGATCACGTCATCGTGGCTTGGACCCCGCCCTGCGGGCGGTGCAAACCCTGCCTTCGAGGTCAGCCGAACCTCTGCATCGACATCTTCTTTGCCATGCAGGCCCGCGCGCGCTTCCATCGAGCCGGCTCGGACGTCTTCGGGTTCGCAGGGACCGGGACGTGGACCGAGTCGATCGTGCTGCCCGAGCAGGCCGTCGTCACGATCCCGAACGACGTGCCCTTCGACGTCGCGGCGCTCATCGGCTGCGGCGTGACCACCGGCGTCGGTGCTGCCGTGAACACCGCCCGCGTGGCCGTGGGGTCGTCGGTCGTGGTCTTCGGCTGCGGTGGAGTCGGCATCTCTGCCATCCAGGGGGCACGCCTGTGCGGCGCGGCCGAGATCGTCGCCGTGGACACGGTGCCCCGCAAGCTCGATGACGCCCTGCGGTTCGGCGCCACCAGGGGCGTCCATCCCGACGACCTGCTCGCCGCCAACGGCGACATCACCGGGGGCGAGGGGTTCGACTACGCGTTCGAGTGCATCGGATCGGCTCCCACGTTCCGCGCCGCATGGGACGCCACCAGGCGCGGGGGCACGACCGTCATCGTCGGCGCCGGGCGCGCCGACGCCATCCTCTCGCTCAACGGGTTCGAGCTCTTCTTCTCCGAAAAGGCGCTCCTCGGCAGCTACTACGGGAGCGCCGACGTGCGGTCCGAGTTCCATCGCCTGATCCGGCTCTGGCGAAGCGGCCGGATCGATCTGGAGGGGATGGTGACCGCACGGCTCCCCCTCGAGGACGTGAACAGGGGCATCGAGGCGTTGCAGCGAGGTGACGTGATTCGCCAGGTCGTGATGCTCTGAGATGGCCCCGGACGTCCTCCGAGCGGAGCGGCTCCCGACCACGTGCGCTGCTGGACGAGAGCTAGCCTGACCGGATGTCCGTGCTCAGCAGCGCCGCGCGCGGTGAACCCATCGAGGTCCGGTCGCTCACCAAGCAGTTCGGCAAGGTGACCGCCGTCAACGACCTGACCTTCTCCGTGCAGCCGGGGCGCATCACGGGGTTCCTCGGGCCGAACGGCGCGGGCAAGACGACGACGCTGCGCATCCTGCTCGACCTTGTCGAGTCCACGTCGGGAAGCTGCACGATCGGCGGTCGCCGCTACCGCGACATCGAGGACCCGGCGCGCCACGTCGGTGCGGTCCTCGAGGCGACGAACTTCCATCCGTCACGCCGAGCCCGTGCGCACCTGCAGATGATGGCGATCGCAGCGGGGATCGAACGCGCGCGAGTGAAAGAGGTGCTGGAGCTCGTCGGACTGGCCGCAGACGCGCACCGCAAGGTCGGTGGCTACTCGTTGGGCATGCGGCAGCGTCTGCAGCTCGCGGGCGCGCTGCTGGGCGATCCCGGCGTCCTCGTGCTCGACGAGCCCTCCAACGGCCTGGACCCGCAAGGAATCGCGTGGTTGCGCGACCTGCTCCGCCGACTCGCTCGCGAGGGCCGCACCATCCTCGTCTCTTCCCACCTGCTCGCGGAGATGGCCCAGACGGTCGACGATGTGGTCATCGTCTCCCGGGGCCGCCTGCGGGTGCAGGGACCGCTCTCGGTGCTCACGACCGAGGCACACTCCTCGATGCGCGTCAGGACTCCCGAGCCCGAGCGTCTGGCCGCTCTCGGTCGCGGCGCAGGATTCGTCCCGCGGCTCCTGTCCGCCGACACCGTGCTGGTCGACGGCGCGACGCCCGAGGCGCTCGGACCGATCCTCGCCGCCAGCGATCTGGTCGTCTACGAGCTGGTCCAGGTGAGCCAGGACTTGGAGAGCCTCTTCCTCGAGCTCACCACATCGATGACCGAGGCGGCGCGTCCGGTCGAGGTCCTGCAGCCATGATCCAGCTCGTACGATCCGAGCTGTTCAAGCTGCGCACGACCCCAGGGCCGTGGGTCTGCGTGGCGGTCACCGTGCTGCTCACCGGGCTCGGCATCACGACGTCGTTCATCGTGGGACATCACGGCAACGTGCATTTCACCGCACCGACGACGCCCCTCGAGCTGCGCAACCTCGTGGGTGCCGGCTACGAGGCCGGAGTGGTGATGGCACCGGTCATCGGCGTCATCTGCATCACGACCGAGTACCGCCACCGGATCCTGACCGCGACGCTCTTGCTCCATCCCCGGCGCGCGGAGGTCATCACCGCCAAGGTCGTCGCGTCGGGCATCTGGAGCCTCGTGATGAGCGTGGCGTCGTTCGCCATGGTCGCGGCCATGGGCATCCCGCTGCTCGTGGCGGAGGGCGGATCCGTCTCGGCGATGCTGCACCAGGTGGGTCCCGTGGTGCCGGGCATCCTCGCTGCCTACCTGCTGCTCGCCGTCTATGGGATGGGCATCGGCACGCTCGTGCGCAACCAGATCGCCGGGGTCATCCTCGCGCTCGGCATCACGCTCGTCCTCGAGCCGATCATCGTGGCGATCTTCAGTTCGCTCGCGCACATGGACGTGAACTTCCTTCCGTCTCGCGCCACGCAGGCGGTCGCCGGCGGCCTCGTCCCACGTGGCACCGGGGGCGGCGGCGGCGCAGGTGCGCAGCTCCTCAGCTGGTGGCTCGGCGCGATCGCCCTCGTCTGCTGGGGGGTCGGCACGGCGTTCGTCGGCTACTTCACGACGTTCCGCCGCGACGTCACCTAGTGAGCGTGGGTCGCAAGCGGCCGACAGGCCGGCTCCATCGGTCGGACGGGAGGGGTTGGTGTGGTGGCAGTTGTTGCCACGGTGGAGCCCCCGTGCCGTCCGAGCACGAGGCGCCGAGGGGCTAAGGGCCGGGAACGACGCGTGTGACGAGCAGCACGTGGCCGCGCAGCACCAGGGTGACGCTCGCCGCCGGTGAGCTGAGCACGACATGCTCCACGACCGCACCCGCGACGGCCAGGGTGACGTCCGTCGGATAGCCGGTGGGCCACGGCGCCGGAAGGGCCACCCCAGGCAAGGCCAGGGCGGACCACCAGGCCGCGTTGCCTGCGGCGGCGGTCTTGGCTGCGGCCGCGTACTCCTCCATGGCCGCTTCTTCGACCGCGAGCGGCTCCGGTCCTTCTGCGAACACGGCGCTCGGCGACCCGGTCAACGCCAGCGTCCCCACGACGATGCCCGATCGGCCGAGAGCGAGCCCTTGGGCGGCGAGCGCGGGCGGCGCCGGCACCGTCGGGTGCACGAGCACGGGCTCACCGAGCGCCGGCGGCGAGGAGAGCGTGCGGACGCCGACGAGGGTCGTGTCCACCACGAACCGCTCGGACGTCCAGAACAGTGCGTTCGTGGGCCAGCACGTGACCAGTGCGAGACCCGATCCGGACGCCGGGACGGGGAGGGCGGCGCCGGGCGTAGTGACCTGCGTCCCGCTGACGCGGAACTCGGTCGCGGTGCATCCGAGCTTCCAGATGACCGAGGCACCGGGCTTGAGCCGGCTCAGCCCGGAGAAGTAGCTCACGTCGTGCGCGAGGAGCACGCTCTCCCCTGCCCTCCCGGGCCACACGGTCGCAGGGTCGTGACCCACCGCCACGTCGAGCACCGATGTGCCGACGCCGTTCACGACGGGTGCCGTCAGGCCGATCGAAGGGATGTCGAGGACGCCTGGATGCGCCACCGTCGCCGTCGCGGGCGCACCCGACCGAGCGTCACATCGGTCCGAGCCGCGCTGCAGCAGCACGCTGCCCTGGGTGCTCGACCGGTCGCTCCACCACAGCGGATAGCCGACGGCCGTCGCGGCCAGCGCGAGCAGGAGCACGCCGACCACCGTCCGCATCCGGCCCCAGGGGAAACGACCGACACCGTGGCGCCGTGCGGCCATCGGCTCAGCCGTTCTCCTGATGGCGGAGCCGGCGCCGGCGCGCCCCGCCGGCGATCAGTCCAAACCCGGCCGCGGCCAGCACGGCCACGATGAGCCAATAGAGCCAGCCCGCCCACGGCTCGCCGGTGTGGGTTGCGGGAACCACTGCGGCGGCGGGCGTCGCCGCAGTGGGCGCAGTGGGCGCAGTGGGCGCAGTGACGGTGGCCGGCGGCACGGTCGTCGTGGTGGGCACCACCACCACCGGAGCGGCCGTCACGGTCAGACACTCGCCGTCGGCGCTGCTTCCGGTCTCCGACGACGCGAGATAGGGACTGCCGCTTGCCGGGGTGTAGGCCGCCGCGAAGCAGTACGTCCCGATCGCGTGCGCGGTGAAGCTCGCCGAGGTCGCGACCCCGCCGCTCAAGGTCGCCGGGGTCGCGAGCGCCGTGCCTGTGGCGGGCGCGCACGAGGTGCTTCCCGGCCCGCACTGGGAGAACTGCACCGATCCGGTCGGGGTGCCGTCGCTCGGGGTGCCCACCACCGTCGCCACGTCACGGACGCTTGCACCCACGGTGACCCGGGTGGAAGAGAGCGCCGTCGTCGTCACGGTGGCCGCACCGCACGTCGGCACCGTGACACGGTCGGAGAGCAAGGTCACCGCACCCGTCTCGGCCAGGACCCGTCCCGAGAGCGTCACTGTCGTTGTCAACGAGACTGACGTGGACGCCATGACGGTCCCAGAGAACGTGGTCCCGGTCTTGAGCGTGGCAGAGGAGCCGACCTGCCAGAAGACGTTGCACGCCTGGACCCCTCCGGCGAGCACCACCGTACTGCCGGTGCCGGTGATGAGCGTGGACGCCGCCTGGAAGATGAAGACCGAGCTTGCCGTTCCTGTGAGGGTCACCGTCCCTGTGAGCGCGATGCTGCTGGTCGAGGTGTAGACGCCCGACGCCAGTCGCATGCCGGCCAGATTCTTCCCCGTGACGCTCTGCGTCGAAGGAGCTGCCGCGGCTTGTGTATAGGCGACCGACAGGCTCGCTTGCGCTGTCTTCGCGACGGCTGTCGCCTTGTACTGCGTGCCGTTCGTCACCGTGCCCAGCCCGGGCGGCGTGCTTGTGGTGAACCCGGTCACCGCGCTCCCCGGGTACACACCGAGGTCCCCGGAGACGACCGTGGGACCTGTGTTGGTGACCGTCGTGTGCGCGAGCACGGCGAAGGGGGCGGCCTTCCCCAATGTCGGAGCCGTGGCGCTGGCGCCGGCCGACGGCGCCCCCGCGGCCCCCAGCGCGAACAGCAGCACCGCGGCGAGCGGCAGGACGGCGAGCGTGCGACGGAGGTGGGTCCTGGCAAGCAGCCGGAGCGACGATCCCATGGCGGTCTCCTGACTCGAGGTCGCCCACGGTCCGGCGCCCGGTCCTTGCCCGGCGCGCGGCACTGAGCTTCCCTCACCAGCGCCCTGGAGGATCGCCTTCGGTGGCTGTCGCAGCACTGATCATGAGCCGCACGACACGCTTCGGGATACAGGAGGGGCTGGGTGTTGCGTCAAACCCTCGCTGTAGAAGGCAGTCGAAACTTTACACCTTTGAGGGAAATCCCGCAACGGCCAGGGCGCTCAAGAAGCACCCGTGTCGGGACGTTCGCCGGTCTCGATCAAGATCTGCGCAACTTCTCGAAGCTTCACGTTCAAGTGCTGGGATGCTCGGCGCAGGACGTCGAAGGCTTGGTCGGCCGTGATCCGCTCACGCTCCATCAGGATCCCCTGTGCCTGCCCGATGACCTCCCGGGTGGCCAGCGCCACATGGAGGTTCATCTCTCTGCGCGCCTCGTCTTCGTGGCTGCGAGCGGTGGAGAAGGCGAGGCCGGCCACCGCTGCGAGCAGCAACCCTCTCGCCCGATCCACGACCCCGAACGCCTCGGGATATCTGGCGTAGAGGTTCAACGCCCCAGGGGTGTCGTCGCCCAGTAAGGGGAGCGCGAGGAGGCTCCTCATTCCCTTCGCCGCGGCCGCAGGACCGAAGAGCGGCCACCGAGGGTCGCTGGCAAGGTCGCTGCAGTAGACGGGCGCCTCCTGAAAGACGGCGTCGAGGCACGGACCTTCGCGCTCTCGGTGTTGCAGGGCATCGACCTCGACCACGATGGGGTCGGTATGGACGGACGTCGTGACCACGCCGTCGGCCATCACGAAGACGCCGGCGCAGTCGCATCCTTCGATGGTGTCCACCGCCGCCTGCACGACCTGGGTGAGCGTGGCGTGCACTCCTCCAGCCGAAAACAGGTGGCGGGCCGTCTCGGAGAAATCCGCGGTCAATAGGACCGCTGGATCAGCACTGGGATCGAGCTTCGTGGGGCGTCCTGTCATCGTCAAGGGTCTCGGTCACGCCGGCGGTCCGCGTGCGCCTTCCTAGCTTCCCACACCCGAGCCTCGCCGGCTCCGGAATCCCCCGCCGCGACGGGTGGGGCCCTTGCGCGCCAGCCACATTGCGAGTAGGCTGTTCACACCTTCGACAGCGAGGGCTCGCCGCGCACCCCCTCGAGCGGGTGCACCAGGGAGGCGGTCCCCGTGGTCATCCCCACGCCAAGACGTGTGCGATCGGTAGTCGCTGCCCTTCGTGGCCCAGCATCCGGCGCCCGGGGCATGCACGTTCGCCCGGAGCGCTCGACGTGAACGAGCCCGATGAGCCCCAGCAGCTGCGCGTCGCCATGGACGCTGCGGACGAGCGGGTGGTGCTCTCCGTGCGAGGAGAGGTGGACTCCTGGAGCGCCGCAGAGCTCAGTGCCGCCCTGGACGCCGCGATCGACCGGCGCCCGCCCTCGGTGGTGGTCGACCTCGCCGGCTGCGAGTTCATGGGCAGCGCAGGACTCGAGACCATCGCCCAGGGCGCACGCCGCCTGGGCGCCCTGGGTGCGACCCTCGAGGTCCGCTCCGCGCCGCCCGCCGTCCTGCGGTTGGCACGCATCATGGGCGTCACGCGCCTCATCGAGCCCGACGCGCACGCGCTGCGTCCGCCGTCCCGACCGACGGACCCCCTCCGGCTGCACATCGCGTCGCGCGCGGCGTCTCCGTTCGACGCCGCGTCGCACGCACTCGTGCGCACCCTCGACGCGGCCCTCTCCACCGATGAGGTCGTCGACATGGTGCTGCACCTCGTGGTGGCCGTGGCTCGAGGGGCCGTCGGTGGCGCGGACGGTGCCAGCGTCTCGCTGCGGCGCCGGGGCGTCCTCACCACGATCGCCGCAACCGACCGGACCGTGTCGGACATGGACGCGAGCCAGTACGCGACCGGTCAGGGACCGTGTGTGGACGCCTCCGTCGAGGGGCGGCGGTTCCACAGTGCCTCGTTGGAGGACGAGACCCGCTGGCCCTCCTTCACCCCGTCGGCGCGCCTGCTCGGGATCAGCGCCATCGTGTCGTCGCCGCTGTTCGCACAGAACCGGCCGTGTGGGGCGCTCAACATCTACTCCCGCCGAGCCGGCGCCTTCGCTCCGGTGGACCGGGCGCTGGCATCGTTGTTCGCGCGCGAGACCTCGACCGTCCTCACAAGCGTCGCGGCGAAGGGCGACGGGAGCTCCTGGGAGCGCTTCACCGCGGCGCTCGAGTCCCGCGAGGACATCGCCCGCGCCGAAGGCGTGCTCATGGACCGGCGGGGAGTGGGCAAGGACCAAGCCTTCGCGACACTTCGACGATCCTCGCGACGAACCGGGGTGACGCTTCGAGACGCAGCGGTCGACGTGACGAGATCGACGCGGCGGCTACCTCCTCGCCGCGGTGGGGAATCCTCTACGAGGATCGAGGGCTCCGATGCCTGAGCAACCGCACGACGTGCTCGACCGGCACAGGCGCGATGCCGGGCTCTCCTACGGCGAGCTGTGGCTGCGCTACTTCGAGCTCGGAGGCATGGCCAGCGCGCTCGAGCTCCAGGCCATCGTCCACGGCGCGCTCCAGACGAGCGCGCACGACCACGACGTCATCGCCCACGCACTGAACGAGCGGTTCGCCGAGCTCGGGGGGAACCATCCTGTCCCCTACGCCGACGACCCGACCGGCCCGTGAGGCACGTGGATTCCTCGCGACACGGCGGGGACTCGAAGGGAGAAGGATCGTGATGACCGAGGGCCAAGACTCCGCAAAGTGGAGCGTCGCCGAGTGGCACGGCAAGATGCTGCTCGACCGCGACGCCGAGAAGATCGGGCGGCTCCAAGACGTCTACGTCGACGTGGAGACCGACGAGCCGCAGTTCGCGACCGTAAAAGAGGGGTTCATCGGACGCCATCTGACCTTCGTGCCGCTCGGCGGGATCCAGATCGGTCCAGACGACCTGCAGGTGCCCGTGACCAAGGAGCAGGTCCGCACGGCACCCGACATCGAGCTGCACGGTCAAGAGCTCTCGCAGGCCGACGAGTCGAGGCTCTATCACCACTTCGAGCTCAACTACACGCCGCCGTCGA
>JAJYPY010000040.1 GCA_021794995.1 Actinomycetes bacterium
GTTGGTGGGTGGAACAGCACCCCGATTGTCTCGGGGCCACCACCACGACCGGTGGATGGTCAGTTCAGCGCGCGGACGACCAACGCCCTGGTCAGGAGCCCATTTTCCTATCCGCGCGGCCTCTAAGCAGGATGTCCGTCATCGTTGGTGCTGCCTTCGCCGTCGATCCCGTCGTCGCCACCGTAACGGCATTACCGGACGAAGGACTTCCGGTTTACAAGATCTGCCGTAACCTCGTGCCGTGGCGTCAGCACCAAGCCCCACCTCCCGGGCATTACAGACGCTCCAGATGCTCCAGTTCCGACCCGGGGCGACGGCGAGCCAGATCGCTACGAGGCTCGGCGTGAGCGAGCGGGCCGCCCGGCGATACGTCGAGACCCTGCGAGAGGCCGGTGTGCCCGTCGAGTCGTCGCGCGGGCGCTACGGCGGCTACCGGCTCGGTCGCGGGGAACGTCTGGCGCCGGTCGCTTTCACCGAAGACGAAGCGTTGGGACTCGTGATGGCCGTGCTCGAGGCCCATCCGGCGGCCGTTGACACCGAAGAACTCGTCGGCTCGGCGCTCACCAAGGTGATCCGAGCACTCCCAGAGAGCGTCGGCCACCAGGCGGCGGTGCTGCGCGAGTACGCGGCTGCCGCACCCGACCATCGTGGGGAACATCCGGACCCTGCACTCATGAGCGCGCTCGTCGTCGCCGTCGGGTCGCACCGCCGAGTCCAGCTGCGCTATCGGAGCGAAGCCGGCAATGAGTGGGAGGAAGAGGCGGAGCCGTGGGCAGTCGTCGTCCGGCATGGTCGCTGGTTCCTCCTGTGTCACTCCCACCGCGTCAACGCCCTTCGCGGCTACCGGATCGATCGGGTGCAGGCCGTGGTACAGACCGCTCAGGCCTTCACTCCGCCCGAGGGTGTGGATCCCGTCGCGGTGCTCGAGGAGAACCTCGGTGAGGGTTGGACCTTTCCGACGCGCGTCGTCTTCGAGGCGCCGCTATCGGCGCTCTCGGCTTGGATACGCCCACCCATGGGGCGCCTGCAGGAACATCCGAGGGGATGCCTGCTGGTCGGCAGCACCAACAACCCCACGATGTACGCACAGGAGTGGCTCGCGACGATCCCGTTCGCCTTCCAGGTCGAAGGCGGAGACGAACTGAGAGCCGCGGTCTCTGCGCTTGCGTCGCGGTGTGCGGCTGCGGTCGCGAGTGTTGGTTCGTTTCGTGGCGGACTTTCCGTGTCGAAGTCAGACGAAGCACAGCGATGCTGAGCCAGCGCGTCAACGAGCTACCAGCCGGACTTGCCGCGGCGCTTCGGGAGGTACACCGCCGCCTGGACGACGCCGGTCTGCGCTGGGCACTCACCGGCAGCGCGGGACATCGGCTTCAGGGAGTGCCCGTAGAGGTTCACGACCTCGATGTCCAGACCGACGAACCTGGCGCGTGGGCGGCCGATCGCGTCCTGGCAGAGCTCGCGATCACACGACTCGCTCCCCGTGAATCTGAACGGATGGGCTCGCTATTCGGCGTGTACCAGTTGGGACTGGCGCGCGTCGAACTCATCGGGGCCGTGAAGCACCGGCGCACTCCTGACGATCCCTGGCATCAGGCTCTTGACCTCACGAGTCACGACGTTGTGCGGGTGCGGTGGGAACTTCTGCACGTCCCGGTGGTATGCCTCAGATACGAGGTGGCGGCGTATCAGCGGTTGGGTCGAGAGGATCGTGCGCAACTTCTGGCCGAGCACGTCGCGCACCCTGTCAGTGCAGAAAATGCCATTTGTGGGCGGTCAATTGGGCTTTGACGCCTGGTCTCCGGCGCGGCGAGCATACGGCGAAGATTCTCTCGTTCCTCTACCGAGCGTTCTGCCGCGCCGTCCAGCTGATCCGAGGCATCTGGCGCGGCAACGTTGGCCTCGCCGTCGAGGACGCCATACTGCGCCATGAAGTGGCGGTCCGGCGGCGCTCATCGGCGACGCCGACTCCATCAGACTACGAAGAACCGACCGTCTGGGTGGTCTCATCCACGAGTCCCCGATGGTCGCTTGAGCTCAGCGGACGGAGTTCTCGGCACCCACATGCCAAAGATGTGTACCGACTCCGGTAGCCCGGTCAGGCGGCGACGGTTGTATTGGCATGGAACTTCTCATAGGCGGCGGGCGACGGCATGTGAAGACTGGATCGACGGCGCGTCCGGAGGCGCTCGATGGTCCAACGCGCGAACCATTGACAGTGGGATCGGACAGGCGTTTGCTTAAGCTCGACGACTGCGGTGTTCGCAGCGCCGTCCAGGAGGTGCAGCATGACCAATGGAGTCATGGGCGGTCCCGAGCCCGACGAGGAGGGGACCGGCATCATGGGCGGAGACTCGTAGGTCTCTCGGCTGTCGGTGCCGAGAACGCCATCCACGGACTTCGCCGTGGACTTTGACGTCTGGGCTCCTACGCGTCGAGCTTCCGGCAGTGACCCTCTCGTTCCTCTCCCGAGCGTTCTGCCGCGTCTTCCAGCTGATTCGACTCATGTTCCGCCGTGACACCGACATCGCCATCGAGGTCGTCATGCGGCGCCATGTCGATAGACCGGCGCTGGACCCGGCGGGCCGGGCGGTGCTGGCGGGACTCGCACGACTGCTGTCCCGCCACCGTCTTGGCAGCCCTTTCGTCCAGCTGGCAACCATGCTCCGCTGGCACCGGGGCCTCGTCGCCAGGCACTGGACATACCCGCATCGCCGTCCCGATCGGCCCCGCATCGCGAAGGGAGTCTCCGCGCTCGTCGTTCGCTTGGCGAAGGAGAACCCGACTTGGGGCTAACGTCGCATCCACGGCGAGCTCACCACCATGGGCCTCGTCATCGCCGACTTGAGCATCTGGGCGATCCTGAAGCAGCACGGTGTCGTACCGTCACCGCGGCGATCGGGACGAACCTGGGCGAAGTTCCTCGCGACCCAAGACTGTTGGCGTGTGACTTCCTCCATGTCGACACGGTCCTTCTCCGCAGGCTCTGCGTGCTCGTGTTGATCCACCACGACCCGCGGCTCCTACGGATCGCCGCCGTGACCGACAAGCCGGTCGCAGCATGGGTGACCAAGCGGGCCCGCAACCTCTCCATGGGCCTCGCCGACCAGGTAACCGCGGTCAAGTTCCTCATCCGTGATCGCGACACCAGGTACGCCGCTTCCTTCGACGCCGTCTTTGTCGCCGAGGGCGCCAGCGTCATCAGAACCCCGGTCCAGGCCCCTCGGGCGAACGCCATCTGCGAGCGCGTGATCGGCGCTATCCGGCGCGAGTGCCTTGACCGGACATCCTCGCCACCGCCACTTGGAGGCCGTGTTCGGCGAGTACGTCGAGCATGACAACGCCCACCGACCCCACCGCTCTCTGGACCAGCGTGTACCGAATCGCCTCGATTCGACTCCGGTGGCGATCGCGAAGATCGAACTCGCCAAGCTCCGAAGAAGCGACCGTCTGTGCAGCCTCATCTACGAGTACCGGATCGGTGTCTGATGAGCTGGGTGGATGGATTATCGGCACCCACAGGGTGGAAGCCGGCGCCGGGCGCCTACGACTACGCGGCACAAACCTGCTCGACCGATCCCACCTGTGGACGACCACGAGAAGTCGCGATCGGCTGATCGCAGAACGCGAGAATCCCTGATCCTCGACAGGGTGGGCAGGTTCTCCGCTCGGCTCCTGCCTGACGATCGCGTCGTTGGACCCTTCGGACGACTCGGTGCTCGCTCTCGAGACCCCCACCAGGGCGGCCCAACCTGCGGGTTCCGGGTCAGCGAGGAGACGAGCTCGCTCGCCTACCTCTCCGACCATCACTCGCTCGCCCTCGGACCCGGCCCGGTTGGCGTCGGCGAGATGCATCCGAACGCGCTCGCCCTCGCTCGCGACGTCGACCTTCTCACCCCGACGCGCAGTACCTCGTCGAGGAGCTACCCGACTTCGCTCCCTTCGCCCACTCCTGGGGCGAGTATGCGGTCTCGGCCGCCGCGGGCCGCGAGGTCTGCCTGTTCCACAATGCTCCGCGCGCACCGACGACGCCCTCATGAGCTCGCTGGCAGGTTCGCAAAGTCGGCAGTCCCCGCACGCATCGCCTTCGACGGGCTGGCGCTCATCCTCGGCGACCCAGACCGCACCGGAGTGAGGTCAGTCGGACACTGACTCCGTTGTCGCTCCGTCGTCGCCGGTCCCCACGTCGACCGCCTCGGCATGCTCAAGCGAGCGGCTCGGGTGCGTGAGCGCGAGGCGCGTCCGGGCGCCCTCGAGGAGAGCGGGCGAGGCGCTCAGGCTCGAGAGGGCGTCGAGGAAGTCGTCGCCCCCGATCCTGAGCAGGCGGCACTCCGAAGTCGCCGTGACGGTCGCGGTGCGCGGCATGTGGCCGAGCAGTCCGATCTCGCCGAAGTAGGTCCCCGCTCCCAGCGTCCGTAGGGCGACCGGCTCACTCCCCTCCCCGACGGCGCTGACAGCGAGATCGCCGCCTTCGATGACGTAGAAGGCATCGGCATCGGCGCCCTCGGCCACCACGACCGTTCCGGGCGAGACGAACGTCTCGGTCGCTGAGCTGGCGAGTCGCTCGAGACTGGACTGCGAGGCACTGGCGAAGAGGTCCAGCCGCTCGAGGATGGCCACCCGTGGAGCCATCGCAGCCGCCTGCACTGACGCCAGCCGGTCGGCCTTGAGGAGGCGGGGAAGGGCGAGGAGGCAGAGCGCCGGGATGCCGAGGCCATAGACGAGCATGGCGGGATGCAGGCCGGCTCGGAGCAAGATCGGGGTGACGAAGGCGCCGAGCGAGATGGCGCCGAGCACCAGCGCGAAAAAGGCGCCGAAGACGCGGGCGACCATCTCCTTCGGCGCGGAGCGCTGGAGTGCGGTGATGGCCAAGGTGTCGACGACGAGCGTTCCTGCGCCCCGCACTGCTTGCAGCACGACACCGACGACGGGCTGGTGGACGACGACGAGGAACGCCGTCGGCAGACAGTAGACGGCCATCCCGCCGAGGATCGCCCCAGCGAGTCGGGTCCTCGCAGCGAGCTTGTTGACGACCGCCGCACCAGCGACGCCACCGACTCCAAGCCCGGCGAGGAGATAGCCGTAGCCCGAGGTCCCGGCATGGAGCTGGACCCGGGCGATCGGCACGAACAAGACGGTGTCGGTGCCGTAGACGAAGCTCGCCAGCACGCTGAAGGCCACGAACGTGGCAACACTCGCAGAGGACACGAGCGCCTTGAAACCGTCCGTCACCTGGCGGAGAGGTCCGCGCCGCCCTCCGTCGGTCACGTCGCTCGGTTCGCTGCGCGCCGACATCCGCGTGAGGCCGAGCCCGGCCAGAAGGAACGCCACGGCGTCCATCGCGATGGCGAGGGCGGGGCCGCCGAGCAGGAGTAAGCCGGCCCCCACGGCGGGCCCGAGGACGATCACGACGTTGTCGATGGTGGCGTTGAGGGCGTTGGCTGCCGCCAGATCGCTCTCATCCACGACTTGGGGGACGAGCGCGGCAACGGCCGAGCGGTACGGCGTCCGCACGAGAGCGGTCAGGGCGGCGAGGCTGAGAGCGAGGACCGGCGCTCCCTTCTGCCATGCGACCGCCGCTAGGCCCAGCTGCAGGACGATCCCCAGGGCGTTCAACACGATCATGAGACGCACGCGCTCGAAGCGCTCCGCGATCACACCGCCGTAGGCGCTGAACACGAGGGCAGGGAGGAAGCGACAGAGAGCCGCCGCGGAGACCCACGCAGCCGAATGGGTGCGCTCGAAGACGAACACGACGAGGGCGACGTTGTACGCCCAGGCGCCCGTCGCCGAGACGAGTTCGGTGCTCATCAGCCACCGGTAGTCCCGTGACCGGAGGGCCGACCGGTACCCCGAACGCCGCGACTCGCCTCCGGACATCTCCGATCCTCCCCCCCGTGCGCCCGATGAGGTTAGCGACCGATCTGGCCCGCGGACAAGGAGATTCACCTGCATGAAGGCTTCTCAATGAAGGGGAACCGGTTGTCAAGGCTCGTGGGTGGGCCGGCGTGGCTGGAGGTGGCGACGCGCCGGTCATGGGCCCGGCGCCGCAGCCGGCGGGCCTCACCGATGAGCGCACGCCCGACACCGCTGCCCCGCCACGAGGGATCGACGGAGATGGCGTACAGCTCGCCAACATCCTCCGCGTCCGCGTTCCGGACGGGGTCCACCGTCGTGAACCTGCAGATCGTCGCGTCCGCGACAGCGACCGTGTTCAGGAATCGGATCCTTCGGCGGCGAGGGTGAAGCGCTTGGCCCGCTCGACGGGGTCGAGCCGAGCCAGAGAAGACTCAGGCACCAATCCCCGGTTGGCCGCCTGCCATGAGCCGACATGCACCTCTGCGATCGCGACCTCATCCCCCGCAACGGCCCGAGGCAACAGCCCGAGGCAACAGCATCACCTCGGTCTCACCTACCTCGCAGAGCCTGCACACGAGTGACCCCTCGGCTCCATCCTGGAGCGGTCTCGGAGGAACGAACACCAACGTTCTGGAGCCGGTCGAGTGTCCACGGCAGACTGCCTGGATGGACGTGACTGTTGCCCAAGTGTCGGCCGAAGCCTGCGGTGCGTTTGTCGCCGCGGCCAGAGCGAGCAGGGGGCTTCATCATCCGTGGATCAACCCGCCCGATAGCGCCGAACGGTTCGAGGAGTGGTTGGACCGTCTTCGCCGAGACGATCAAGAGGCGTACCTCATCCGCCATGACTCCTGCGGCGAGTTGGTCGGGTACGTCAGTGTGAGCAACATCGTCCGCCGGGCCTTTCAGTCTGCCCAGCTGGGATATGGCGCATTCGCTTCACACGCCGGTCGTGGTCTCATGACGCAGGGTCTCAGCACCGTGATCGAGCTGTGCTTCCACGAGCTTGGGTTGCATCGCCTCGAGGCGAACATCCAGCCGACCAACGAGCCATCACTGGCCATCGTCAGGAAATTGGGATTCGAGAGAGAGGGGTACTCGCCTCGCTACCTCATGGTCGATTCGGATTGGCGAGACCACGAAAGATGGGCCATCCGGACTGAGATCTGGAATCCGTCTTGAACCGCGCGAAACCGACGGCATCTCGAGCGAGACAATGGAAACCGAGCAGAGCGACGGCTCTGGATCACATGACGCAGGACCGCAACCGCCACGACTTGTCCGTCTTACGGCGCCAGGTCACCGGGCCGCCGCTCGACGACGCCGATCGAGTCTTCCTCGCGGCGGCATCGAGGGTCCTGGCACCCGAGCACCGGTCGCTTTCTTCGTGATTCCCAGACGCTGGTGCGAAGGCACCGCAGGCCCGTAGCCAAGAGTTGGACCTACCTGCAGATCCAAGGGGAGCTGAAGGGCTCGGGTGGCTCGGCGTCTATGACCACGATCCACCCGGGGGCTCGCCGGAGAGGGACTCGGTCCCGCATGCAGTAGAGGTGGCACGAGCTGGCGGGCCTTCTTGTCGAACCAGGCCCCGCGGTGTTGGCGACGGACTTCTTCATCGTGGCCACGGTGTTGTTCCTTCGTCCCTACGTGCCGTTGTTCATCGAGCTGGGCACGAGACGCGTCCACCTGGCCGGCGTGACCTCGAAGTCTGTGGGTCCCTGGGTAACCCAACACATCCGCAACCTGTTCATTCGAGCCGGTGACGCCCTCTCGGGATGCAAGGTCCGCGTCCGCGATCGCGATACCAAGTTCACGGGTCACTTCGACGAGATCTTCGCGTCCGAAGGTAACGAGGTGAGCAAGACCCCCGTGCGAGCGCCGAAGGCAAGCGCCTACGCGGAACGCTTCGTGAGGACCATCCGCCGGGAGTCCTGCATGGACCCTCATCCTCGGGCGAAGACACCTCGAGTCCGTGCTGAATACGTACGTGGCGCACTACAACTCCCATCGCCCGCACCGCGCCCGCGAGCTCATGGCGCCGGCACGCACCGCCAACGTGGCCAAACCAGGCCTCGACGCTGTTGGTCGGGTCCGACGGACCGATCGCCTCGGCGGTCTTGTGCACGAGTACCACCATCTGGCCGCCTGAACCCGGCAACACCGACCGGTTGGCACCTACGATCGGCAGGGGATCCTCCGGTGCATGAAGAAGCTGCTCGGCGTGATCCGCCCCAAGCACCTGGCGACGCAGGATCCCGAGGACGAGGACTGGTACGCGAATTTCCTTGTTCTCGACCGGCGCAAGTGCCTGCTACTCACCCATGCCGGCACCCTGTTCACGATCTTCGAGCCCGACGTCCGGGCATCCGACCTGAAAGCAACCAAGAACCTCGTTGTGGAACTGATCGAGCGCGAGCTGCTCCCTGAGAGCCTGCCGGCCGACGTCTTCGGCGATCTATAGGTCGACGAACTGCTGATCGCCAACACGGCAGATCGCAGCGTGCTGGGCTGCATGAACGACATGGCCTTCCTCTGCGACGTCGCCGTCGCTGACGCTCGACACCTTGCGCTGATGGACGTCGCGTCGCGCAACCACCGCCTGCATCGGAACATCAACAGCGCCAAGACCTACCACCCGCCCATCGACCTCGTCATCGGCCGGACTGCACAGTCACCACTCCTGCCGAGCAGCGTCTGGTGATGCTGCGCTGAGTATTGGCATCCCACAGGTCTGACCCGACGGCTGGGCCTTACCCGGCGATCGTGGTCCACCCTGGGCGCGTGGTCACGGGATGCGGTCCCCCTCGAGAGGCGGGACGGGCTGGGGCGGCGGCGGCCCGACGTACCGGGCGATGGGGCGGATGATCTTGGAGTTCCGCGCCTGCTCGAGGACGTTGGCGCTCCAGCCGATCACCCGGCTCGACGCGAAGGTCGGGGTGAACATCTTGGGCGGGATGCCGCAGGAAGCCATCACGACGCCGGCGTAAAACTCGACGTTCGCGTACAGCTCCCGGCCGGGCTTGAGCTCGGCGAGCACCTCGACGACGGAGCGCTCGACTTCGACGGCGAGGTTGGCGAGCGGCCCCCCGAGCTGCTGCGCGAGCTGGCGCAGCATTCGAGAGCGTGGATCCTCGGTGCGGTAGACGGCGTGACCGAAGCCCATGATGCGCTCCCCCGACTGGACCTTGTGGGTGACGACTGATCGCGCACGGCTCGGGGTGCCGATCTCGTTGAGCAGCTCGAGAGCGCGGCTCGGCGCGCCACCGTGCAAGGGCCCACTCAGGGCGCCGATGGCCCCAGTGATGCAGGCCCCGACGTCGGCACCGGTGGAGGCGATGACTCGAGCGGTGAAGGTCGAAGTATTGAACCCGTGGTCGATGGTGGACACCATGTAGCGCTCCATCGCTTCGGCGTGCTCGGGGGAGGGCTCGGTGCCGCTGAGCATCCACAGGTAGTTGGCCGCGTAACCGAGATCGTCTCGGGGTGCGACGACCTCGTTGCCCCCTCGCAGGCGGTGGAGCGCGGCGAGGAGGGTGGGCGTGAGGGTGGCGACAAAGAGCGCGTCGGCGCGCCGCTCGGCTTGGTCGAGGTCGAAGATGGGACGGCAGCCACGCTCGGCGGCAGCCAGCGAGAGGGCGGTGCGGAGGCCGTCGAGGGGCTCTGAAGCCAAGGCGATGGCGGGAAGAACGGCAGCGACGGTCGGCGGGACGGCTCGGAGTGCTCGCACCTCGTCGGCGAACGACGACCGCTCCGCGGGCGTCGCAGGGAGGCTCCCGTCGACGAGAAGGCGCCAGGCGTCCTCAAGAGGCCGGCTGGTCGCCAGCTCCACCGCCGAGTACTGGCGGTAGTGGTAGAAGCCCTCCGCCCCGCGTACGTCGCCGACTTCGGTGTCTGCCACGACAACCCCCTTAAGCCCGCGAGGAACCTCGGCGGGTCCGATGGTGGCCAGGCGGGCGAGATCGCGCATCGATACGACTCCCACAAGGTCATCGTGACGAACCACCGGCATGTGTCGGAAGCCGCGCTCGCGCATCATCTGGAGGGCAGCCGCCACGTCGAGGGACTCGTCGATCGTCTCGGCAGGCGTGGTCATCACGTCGCCCACCCGGAGCTCGTCGAGCCGTCCCGAATCAGCCACCCCGAGCACGTCCCGCTCCGTCACGATGCCCACGGGGACCCGGTCCTTCACGACCACCACCGAACCGACGCGGTGCTCGTGCATGCGTCGGATGGCCTGGACGAGCGGCTCGTCGCCCAGCCCGGTGATCACCGGCGCCGTCATCACACTCCCGATCGTTGCCATGAGGTCAAGACTGAGACGTCACCCCCGGATAGTCAAGGTTGATTATCATCAAGTCCATGCAAGGGATGACCGCAGTCGAGGTCGCCGCCCGGCTCGCGGTCAAAGTCGACACCGTCTACGCCTACGTGAGCCGGGGTGTGCTGCGCAGCTGGAAGGAACCGCAGTCGCGGACGAGCAGGTTCGATCCGGGAGAGGTGGAAGCGCTCGCACGGCGTGGCCGACCGCGCCGTGCCAGTCGCCCGCCAGCGCTCGACTTCACGATCGAGACGGTCCTGACCACCATCGGCAACCACGACGTCCGCTATCGCAAGGAGAGTGCCCTCGCGCTCGCCCGCACGGCAACCTTCGAGGAGGTGGCACAACTGCTCTGGACGGGCCGACGGGACGTGCGACCCGTCGCGTGGAGCGCCGCGCCGGTCGTGCTCCCCGACGTGCCAGCAGCTCGAGATCGGCTCCGGATCGCTGTCGTCATGGCCGCCGCTGCCGACTCGTTCCGGGCCGATCTGTCAGTCCCGGCCGTGGTCGACCGTGCCGCCTCGCTGATCGCCACCATGACCGAGGCGGTTCCCTCCACCGGCCACTCGAGGTCGGCCCGCCTCTCCCTCGACGATGGATCGCCCCCTCGACGGGGCACCATCGCCGGGCGTCTTTGGGGTCACCTCGCCGGAGTGCGCGCAACCCCCGAGCTGGTCGCGACCCTGAACGCGGCGCTCGTCCTGCTCGCCGACCACGAGCTCGCGGCCTCGACGCTTGCAGCCAGAATCGCGGCCTCCGCCCGAGCGGACCCCTACGCCGTCGTGCTCGCCGGGCTCGGCCCGCTGTCGGGATCGCTCCACGGCGGAGCAGCGCTGCTTGCATCTCAGCTACTCCAGGCGGCGGCGGAGAACGGCCCGGATGCGGCGCTGGCAAGGGCACTCGAAGTCCACGGTCGGGTGCCGGGTTTCGGCCACCCGCTGTACCCAGACGGTGACCCGAGAGCGCGAGTGCTCTTGGAGCTGCTGAGGCGGGCGAGCCCCGGGCACCCGGCCCTCAGCGTCGCTGACCGCGTCGTCGCGGCGGTCCGTCGTCGCAGCCAGCTCGCGCCGACCGTCGACCTCGCACTGGCAGCGTTGGCACTGATCACCCGTATGCCCGCTGACGCGGGGGAAGTGATCTTCGCCGTCGCACGCACGGCTGGCTGGATCGCCCACGCCATCGAGGAGTACGGCGAGGAGCCGCTTCGGTTCCGGGCTCGGGCCGTCGCCCGGAGTTGACTGAGGCCGCTACCCAGGGACGAACGCTACGCCCGGCACAGACAAGGCCCGGTGAACCCGCTGGCCGAGGGGTGCGAGGCGTCCTGGCACGCCGGAGCAACACGTCAGAAGGATCAACACCCACTGGTCCCTGCGCTGCCGGCCGGCACGAGGGCGGACCACATGGCCTCCCAGCCCCACTTCCCGTGCACAGACCGGACCCGGCCCGAGGCGCCAGATGTCGTCGCTGCCCACATAGGCGGCGCCACGCACGGACTCGTGAGCCGGCGGCCGGTCGCAAGGAGCCTTTCCAGGGCCAGCTGGCGGCGGATCGCGCGCCGCTACTAGGCCCCCGGGCCACCTCCCGACGGGCGAAGGCCCACTCCCCCGAGCACGGGTGCACCGAGAGCCCGAAACGCTCGGTGACCGCGGCGGTCGGCGAGCTCGCGGGCACGGACGGATCGGCCGCTCAGCGCTCGCTGAGGTCTACGGGAGTTGAGATCCTCAGTCAACCTGCTCATGGTTCTCCTGCGGCGCTCGAGTATTCGCTACCCACAGGTTGCTGGCCCAGTCGTCGTCCTTGTTCAGGAGTTCACGCTGGGTCGCATCGGATCGCGCGTTGCCAAATATCGGCGTTGGTGCACCACCCGTCTGGCTCGCCGCGTCAGACGATCCATTTGTCACCGTCCCTGCCGATGCTCGTCGCTGCCGGACTGTCAAGGTATCGAGGTTGCAGGTTGCGGCCGAGGCGAACGCGGTCGCTTGGGTGGAGGCGACTTGCGGCGCGGAGTTCGTCGATGGCGATGCGCGCCACGATACGGTTGTTGACGACGGTCCCGATCTCTTCGAGGCGCCCGTCCAACGCGCCGACACCCAGCGCGACGAGGATCGGTTCGACGTCACGCTCACCAGGACTCACTGGCGTCCACCACCGGGTCGAGCAACGGCTGGGCCAGGTAGGCGGGGGGCGGAACAGGCGTCCGCGTCTTTCGGCGTTTGGCCCTCGCGGCCGGTCTACCCGATACCCCGGCATGCGCACACCGGACTCTTGTTTGAGCTGGTCGGATGCGTGCTCGGCACCGACAACTCGGCCCCTCAACCGCCCACGCCCGATTGGTAGTCAGCAAGCACATCGGGGTCGTCGATGCTGCCGTCGTAGTGGCGCTGGCGCCACTTGCCTTCTCGTCGGAAGTTGTGGCTGGTGAAGACGTCGTCGAACACCCTCGAGCACCACCGAGCAAGAGTGTGGCGCACCCCTTCAGCTCCGGCGGTCGTCACAGTCGATTGGCGGTTTCGAGGGCGAGCAGGGCACGCTTGGCTTCGACGCCGCCGACGTAGCCGCCAGCGCTCCCGTCGCTGCGAACGACTCGATGGCAGGGAACCACCACGGGCACTGGATTGGCGGCGCACGCGGTGCCGACCGCCCGCGCCGCCTTGGGATTGCCGAGGGCCGCTGCTACGGCGGCGTAGGAGGCCATCGAGCCGTAGTCGAGATCGGTGAGTCGGCCGAGGACCAGGCGACGGAAGCCGCGCGCGAGCTGCAGATCGAGCGGTAGATCGAAGCTGTGGCGGCGCCCGGAGAAGTACTCGTCCAGCTGCCGGGCTGCCAGGTCGAGCCGGGCGGGTGCGCGCAGCACCCGGGGGCTCACCTTGCGTGCAAGGTCGTCGAGCACTGCATCGTGGCACTGCGCGTCGAACGCGATGCGGACAACTCCCACGGTGGTCGCGGCGAGGAGGAGGGAGCCGACAGGGGTGTCGAGGATGCGGTAGGCGACGTCGACAAGATCCTCGCTCGAGGCGGCTTCGACCAGTCGCGCGTGGAGACGCCCCATCGACTCCAGCGACTCGTCGTTGTGTTGTCCCAGCCGGGTGAGAATGTCGGGTTCGAAGGTCATGATGTCTCCCGGGTCACGGTCGAGCGAAGCGCTCGCATGCCGTCGGCAGCGGCTCGTCGTGCCGCGGCTTCGCTCGAGTCGAGGAGCTGGCCGACCTCCGCATAGGGAAGGCCGGCCACGTAGTGGTAGAGAACGGCTCCGCGTTGCTTGGTGGGCAAGGCGGCGACGGCGGTCCACAGGTCGTCATGGCGAGGGGCGGGTTCACCGCAGCGCCCTGGCACCTCGGGCAGCCGATCGACCGGCAGCGGGGCACGGTTGCGTTTTCGGATCTGATCGATCGCCTTTCGGTGCGCGATGGTGGCGAGCCATCCCCGCACATTGCTATTGGGTTCCAGCCTGGGATAGGCGGCCAGTGCGGCGAGGAAGGTCTCAGCCCACGCATCGTCGGCGTCGTCGGTGCCGACCATTGCGCGACAGATCCGCAGCACGGTCGTCCCATGGTCGGCGACGACGACTTCGAAGGGAGGGAGGCTCACGCTCGCTCACCGGGAAACGCCGGCCGAGGCGGCGACGTCCAAACGTGTCGGCCGTGCATGCCCCATTCAACGTCAGCCAGGGACGCGACGTGAGACGCGGAAAACACCCCGCGACGGCGCGCGACGTCGTGCAGGACGCCGACCGATGACGTACGAACCAGTTGTTGGCTGGAGTTGGCACGGCCGCGCCCCTTCATGAACGGCCTGATGTGGCACCGCGGCCTTCGCGAGCGGGGAAGGCTCCGGGATCCCCCGACCGGCTACAGCTGAGCTGACCCATCGCGCTCGCATCCCGGACCCTATGGCAGGCGAGCGAGCAGCGTGTAGAGGATCGGGAGCGGCTCAGCACCGAGTCGTAGGCGGTAGCGGCTGTCCTCCTCAGTTGCACCGAGGTCACCTCTGAAGTCGAAGGTCGCAGAGGTGGCTTCCTCAAGGTAGGCGATCTGCCAGCCTGCTCGTACGGCGGCGGTCACGATCTCACCCAAGCCGTGTGCGTACTGCACCGTTCGGGTCGCGGACACGTTCGCCGACCGGTCGGTATAGGTCCCCGGAGTATCGAAATAGTGCAATCCGTTGAAGTTGTACGGGAAGTCCGTGACTGGCGGGTCGTAGGTGTCGAACATGGTGACGAGTGGGTGGCCGTCGATGAGCACGAGGTGTCCGCCCTTCCTCACGAGTCGGGCAGCTGCAGCCATCCAGGCGTCTACGTCATCGATCCAGGGAAGTACCCCAAAGGTCGCATACACGAGGTCAAACTCTCCGTCGAGGCCGTGGGGAGGATCGCAGGCGTCAGCTTCGACGAACGCCACACTCACTCCACACTGCTCGGCAAGGGCTGTCGCCTTCGACAACGACGCCGGGGAGAAGTCGAGTCCGGTCACGCGAGCGCCCGCGCGAGCGAGGAGTATCGAGTCGACGCCAATGTGGCACTGGACGTGACAGACGTCCAGTCCGCCCACGTTCCCGACGGCTCGGTCGACCGCAGCTTCCTCCTCTGCGCCAAGCGAGACGGTGCCGGCGATCAGGCCTGCACTGTCGTAGTAGCGATCCTGACCGTGGACCGCAGCTCGCGCGTCCCAGTTGGCGCGATTGAGCTGGCGAGCAGTCGTACCCATGACACCAACGTAGTGGCCACGTCGCTGCCACACAGAGTCACTCTGCTGACGCGATAGCCGAATCGCTGGCAACTGCGAAGATGCTGACATTTGTCGATACCTGATCGGCACACCGAACTGGGCGGTAACGTCGATCCAGCGACTGCATGCGGTGGAGTTGAAAGGTATCTGCTCCTCGCAGCAGTGCCGGTCCGGAGGCGTTCGTCTAGGGTTTCGACCTGGGTGAGCCTCCGGGACAAAGGGGTCATGGGGTGACGCAGTACCTGATTTCCTTCGGTCCTCACGCGATGGACCACATCCCCGAGGAGGACATGCCCGCTGTGTCCAAGGCCGCCCACGCGGTGATCCAGGAGGCTCTGAACGCCGGCGTGTACGTCCTTGCCGGCGGGCTCGACGACCAGAGGGCGAGCATCGTGGCCACTGATGGGACGGCAAGCGACGGACCATTTCCGGAGTTCGTCGGCGGACTTACGGTCGTCGAGGTGCCCTCACACGAGGAGGCGCTTCAATGGGCCGCCAAGATTGCGGTCGCCTGCCGCTGCGCTCAAGAAGTAAGGGCGATCGGCCACGACCCCGAACTCGACGCGATGCTCCGTGAGGCAGATGGCCACCGACATGTGGACGGCATCTGATCGAAGTCGATCCCTGGCGTAAGAACCGATTCTGACGCATCCGGCCGACCGCAGGTCTGAGCGCTGCGCGGCTACCCGGTCGGGGCGCGCCAGCGACAAAAACACAGCCGTCTCATTGGGGGACCCGTTCAAGATCTGGACCGTTAGTTGGGAGCGTCTGGCTGTTCACGGACATCCTCCCGCGTGGCTCGTTGGGTTCAACTCGAGAAGAGGGCCTCGTATCCTCGGGCCACGGCATTGTGGATGCGGTCGTCGACTTCCCAGGGCCACTCGCCTTCGACCGCCGCACGGTCAGCTGGCACGCCTTGTCCAGCGAGAGTCCGAACAGTCTGCACGATCTGGTTAATCTCTTTTCGCTGTGCCCGGACGAATGTGCGATCGACCGGCACCCCGTGGCCTGGGATCACCAACGTGTTCTGGCCCACAGATTCGAGCACAACGTCGAGGGTTGCTGGCCACTCGAGCGGCCACGAGTCCATCCCGATCCAGGGCTTCGCCGACTCCTCGACGAGATCTCCGGCGATCACCACGTCGGCGTCCGCAACACGGACCACGATGTCGCCCGAAGTGTGCCCACGGCCGGGGAACGCCAGCTCGAGGACCCGATCCCCGAGGTCCAGCACGGCTGCGTAGGCGAAGGTCAGGTCTGGGATCACGATCTCGGTGGCTGCCAACTCCGACCCGTGGGGTTGGTCCGGGGACTCGGCAAAGCGCCGCTTCATATGTTCGCCTCGGTCCGCCAGCCAGATCGCGGCCTCCTCGTGAGCATGAATCGGCACGTCACGAGCGGCCTCCCGGAATGCCGCATTCCCGAACGTGTGATCCCAGTGCCAATGGCTGTTCACCACGTGGGCTACGGAACCGACTCCGAGGCGATCGAGGTCCGCAAGTACGTTGCGACCCGCCGCAGTGGATCCGTGCGTATCCACAACGACCAGCCCGCGCTCGCTGCCGATCGCGGTGACGTTCACATCCGCCCACTCGTAGCGCGCCACCCAGACGCGCTCCGCGACCTCGATGAACGTCTGCACGTACAGGACACTAACGACGTCCCTGATTGGTGCTCGGACCACGCCCGACGGAGTGCACCAGGGTGGCGGCAATAGCGGGGTCCAATTCGCCAGGCGGCACCATAAGAGATAGATGCCGTCCACGTCCGGCGATCGGTGATTGGCCGCGCCTGCCTCGGCGCCAAAGCTCGGGGACGCGGGATAGGTGACGCGCTACGACAGGTCACGAAGCCTTGGTGATCTGTGCGACGCGCTGGTGCGACAGACCCAGGAGCTCTGCCACGTCTCGATAACTGACGCCCGCCTCGGTGAGCTCCCTGACGGCTCGGTCCCGCCGGGTGCGGTCCTCCTCGACATGAGCGATCGCCGCCTTGGCCTCCTTGACCGGCCTCGCGATGTCACCCAGGCGTAGGGCCCAGTCGATCTCGAACTGCTGCGGTTCCAGCTCGAACCACAGAGCCACAAGCTCGAGAGCGTGACGCTTCGCTTCGGCGAGCGACCTCCCGAAGGTGTGCGCCCCGGGCTGGCCGACTACGTTCACGAGCCAAAAGCTGTGGTCTTCGGGGTCCCTGCGTATGGTGACCTTGACGAGCTTCACTCCCACCACCTCTCTCCTAGGTATGGAGTCAGCGACGACTTGATGTCGGCCCAAGTCCTCGGTGGCAGGTCCCTGAAGTGCATCGGGCTGACCGTCCGGCACTTCCCGCACTGGACGATGATGTGCGAGCCCCGCTAACGGACGACGACGCAGTTGGACTTGCGG
>JAJYPY010000178.1 GCA_021794995.1 Actinomycetes bacterium
CGAAGGACTTCACCCCCGTCTGCACGACCGAGCTCGGCGCCTTCTCCAAGGCGAAGGCCGAGTTCGACAAGCGCAACACCAAGCTGATCGGCCTGTCGGTCGACTCGGTGGAGTCGCACAAGGGGTGGGCGTCGGACATCGAGGGCACCCAGGGAAGCGCCCTCAACTTCCCGCTGATCGGCGACGAGGACCACCGGGTTGCCGACCTCTACGACATGATCCACCCGAATGCGAACGACACCCTCACGGTCCGCTCGGTCTTCATCATCGGGCCCGACAAGAAGGTGAAGCTCACCCTCACCTACCCCGCGTCAACGGGGCGCAACGTCGACGAGATCATCCGCGTGCTCGACTCGCTCCAGCTCACCGCGGGATATCAGGTATCGACCCCCGTGAACTGGAAGGACGGGGACGACGTGATCATTGCGCCGGCGATCAGCGACGACGATGCGGCGCAAAAGTTCCCCAAGGGGTTCACGACGCTCCGCCCGTATCTTCGGCTGACCCCCCAACCCAACAAGTAGTCCGTTCGGGGATTCGGTCCTGCGCGGCGGTGCCGGCCTACGGGCCGGCACCGCCGCGCTCAGCCCTCCCACTCGTTGCTCGCACCAGCCCACGCCGTGGCGCGTCCAGCCTCGGAACCGGCCGCACCGAGCACCTCCTCGCGCAGCGCGCGTTTGAGCAGCTTGCCGGCGGGATTGCGTGGGAGCGGGGCGCGGCGGAACCACAGTCGCGTGGGCACGTTGAAGTTGGCCAGGCGGCCCCTGACGTGGTCCGCCAGCTCTTCCGCGCGCACCTTGTGCCCTGGGCGCAGCACCACGACGGCACCCACCTCTTCGCCGAGGACGGGGTGGGGCACGCCGATGACCGCGCAATCGGCCACGGCGGGATGGGTGAAGAGCGCGTCTTCGACTTCGACCGAGTAGACGTTCTCTCCGCCTCGGATCACGACGTCCTTGGCGCGGTCGACGATGAAGATGAACCCCTCTTCGTCGATCCGGGCGATGTCGCCGGTGTGGAGCCAGCCTTCGGTGATCGCGCGCGCCGTCTCCTCCGGACGATTCCAGTAGCCGCGGACCACGTGCGGCCCCTTCACCCAGAGCTCGCCCACGGTGCCAGGCGGCAGCGCCGGCGGTTCGCCCCCGATGGTCCCCTCGGGGACGACGGCGACGTCGGCGACCGGCGCGGCATGCCCGACGCTGTCAGGCTTGCGGACGTAGTCGGCGCCGGAGTTCATCGCCGTCGCCGCGGAGGTCTCGGTGAGCCCGTAGCCGTTCCCTGCGTGGCCCGTGGAGAACGCCTCGTTGATGCGGCGTACGAGATCGGTGGGCGCGGGTGCGCCGCCGTAGGAGACGGATCGCACGGAGGACACGTCGCGCCGGGCGAAGTCAGGAGAGTCGAGGATCCGCATCACGACGGTGGGGACTCCTCCGAAGATGGTCACCTTCTCGCGCTCGATGAGCTCGAGGGCACGTTCGGGGTCGAAGTGGTGCATCAGCACGAGCTTGGTGCCTGCAGCCGTGTTGGTCACAAGGACCGCATGGCAGCCGGTCGCATGGAAGAGCGGAACGTTGAGCAGGTAGCAACGTTGCCGAGCGTCCTCCACGGATCCTTCGGCACCTCCCCATCGCAGCTGGCTCATCATGTGGTTGAAGAAGATGTTCATGAGGTTGGTGCAGGTGTTCCGATGGGTTCCGACGGCACCCTTGGGCTTGCCGGTCGTCCCCGACGTGTAGAAGATCGTCGCGTCGTCGTCGGGGAGCAGCTCCACCGCGGGCGGGACCGCGTCGTCGGCGACGTCACCGAGGAGCTCGGCGAAGCACGGACCGAGATCCTTGGGCGCGTCGCCATCGCCGCGCGCCGTCACGACCGTGCGAAGCTGCCCGAGCTCGGAGAGATACGGACGGAGTCGCTCGGCACGCTCGGTGTCGACGATGGCCACGGTCGTTCCCGAGTCCGAAAGTCCGTAGGCGAGCTCGGCGCCGGTCCACCACGCGTTCAGAGGCACGACGATGGCACCGGCGCACACCGCGCCCCAGAACGCCATGATCCATTCGGGAAGGTTGCGCATCGCGATGGCGACGCGGTCGCCCTTTTGGACTCCGAGGTCGTCCCTCAGCCGATGGGCGAGCGTGGCGGCGATCCGATAATGCTGCGCAAACGACGTGCGCTCGTCTTCGTAGACGATGAAGTCGGCGTCGCCGTAGCCGAGCGAAAGATCCAGCACGGAGCGCAGCGTCGGTGGCGCCGCCTTCCACGCGCGCATCGGAACACCGCGGACGAGGACGTCTTGCATCTCGAACATCTGACCTGGCGCGGTCAGTCGTGCGACGGCGTCCTCAAAGCTCATCTCATCGGTCATCGGCTGCGGAAGACGGTCTGCCGGTAGTACGCCAGCTCGGCCACGCTCTCCTTCACATCGTCCATGGCGCGATGGGCTCCGGACTTGTGCGGTGCTCCACGGAGCGCGTCGGGAAGCCAGCGGCGAGCCAGCTCCTTGACCGTCGAGACATCGACCGAGCGATAGTGCAAGAAGCGCTCGATGTCGGGAAGCTGCAGGGCGAGGAACCGGCGGTCCATGCCGATCGAGTTCCCGCAGAGCGGCACGGTGCCCGGCTCGCTGATATGGGACTCGAGGAACGCCAGGGTGGCCCTGCCGGCCTCAGCGAGCGTCATCGTCGAGGATTGGACGGCCGCCAGCAAGCCCGAGCGCGTATGCATCTCGCGCACGACGTCTTCCATCGCGTCGAGCGGCACGCTCGGCGCGGACACGATCAGGTCGGGTCCCTCTGCGATGACCGCGAGGTCGTCGTCGGTGAGGAGGGTGGCGATCTCGATGATGACGTCCCTCGTCGGGTCGAGGCCGGTCATCTCGAGATCCATCCACGCCAACATCGGAGGTGATGCTACCGATGGGCGGCGCGCCCACCGAACCGACGCCAACGGGCGGGTTACCATCGGCGCGATGCTTGCGGTCCCGGTCCACCGCCTCGACCCCGCACTCCCGCTACCCGAGTACGCCAAACCCGGGGATGCAGGCGCCGACCTCTACGCTCGGACCGACGCCCATCTGTCGGCGGGGGGCGGCCGGGCGCTCGTGCCGACCGGGGTCGTCGTCGCGATCCCCGAGGGGTACGCGGGCTTCGTCCAACCCCGCAGCGGCCTTGCGCTGCGCCACGGGGTCACCTGCCTGAACACGCCCGGGCTCATCGACTCGGGATATCGCGGTGAGCTGGCGGTCCTCCTCGTCAATACCGATCCGCTCGAGGGGTACGACGTGCGGAGGGGAGACCGCATCGCACAGCTCGTGATCCAGCCGGTCGTCACGGCGATGTTCCACGCCGTCGGGGAGGGCGACCTGCCTGCAGCGGTCAGGGGAGCTGGCGGGTTCGGGCACAGCGGCCGGTAGGGCGGAGCGCGCGCTGGAACCGCTGTCCGGCCTCGATGCCGCGTTCTTCGCGATGGAGACGCCGACGAACCGACTGCATGTCGCGGGCGTCTTCGTGCTCGACCCCCCTGCGGGAGACCCTGTCTCACCGGGGGCACGCTTCGAGGAGATCCGCTCGGTCGTCGCGCAGCGTCTCGAGCGAGTGCCGCGCCTCCTGCGGCGTCCCTTCCGGGTCCCGTTCGACCTCCAGCGCCCCGCGTGGCTCGAGGAGCAGGACGTCGACATCGACGCCCACGTGCGCCGCGCCACCGTGGGGGAGCCCGGGGGAGCGCGTGAGCTCGACGCCCTCGTGGGTGAGCTGCTCAGCCACGAGCTTCCCCTCGACCGCCCCCTGTGGGAGATGGTGGTGGCGGAGGGGATCGAGGGCGGCCGCACGGCGGTCGTCGCCCGGTTGCACCACGCGGTGCTCGACGGCGTGGCGGGGGTGCGCGCGATGGCCGCGTTCTTGGACCTCGCCCCGGTCGCCGAGCGCCGTGCCGACGACCGCGCCGACGACCGCGCCGGTCGCCTCG
>JAJYPY010000179.1 GCA_021794995.1 Actinomycetes bacterium
GGCTCAAGAACGTAAGCGAGTGCACGAGTCCCAATACGCCGGCAACGTCATCCCCTAGCTCGCTGAGCGCCGCTGCACATCACTCCAGCGGAGCTGCACCCATTCGGTTATCCCGAGTGACCGCTGTCGGGGCCGCCTGGCAGGGGTGATCGACCGCGATTCCTCGGGATAACTATCTGAGTCCTGCGAGTTGAAGGATCAGGTCGTCGTCTCCTTTCCAGAGTGGGGCGAGGTCGGATGCGCCCGCGGCTGCTTGTTGGATCGCTTCGCGCACCATCTGGTTGTCCGCGGAGGCGTAGATGCTGGTAGTGGCGATGTTGGCGTGGCCAAGAAACTCCTTGATGTGAGGCAGCGGCACCCCGGCACGCAGCATCTGCATCGCCCGGGCATGCCGAAACTGGTGGGCGTGGAGCCGTTCGGGAACCTCCGGGCAGGTCGGGCGTGCGACGGCCGCGTGTTTGTTGAGCAGATGGCCGATGTTGTCCTGGCTCATCTGTCGGTGCCGCCCTTGCCCGACGGTGTAGAACAGCAACGCTTCTGGCTCCGGGGTGCCGGGATGGAACGCGCTGATGTATTGGTCGAGGTGGCGGCACGTCTTGTCCATGACGGGAACTGTTCTGGACTTGCGTCCTTTCCCGGTGAGGCCCACCCGGCCTTGCCCCTCGGTGGTGTCGATGTCGGCGATGGTGAGGTCGAGGAGTTCTTGGACGCGGGCGGCGGTGTCGAAGAGAAGCAGGATGATCGTCGTGTCACGTAGGCCGCGCCGGGTTTGTTGCCCGGGCGCGCGGATCAGCGCCTCGACGGCTGGCATGGGGAGCGCGTCGGGAGCGCGGACCGGGGCGCGGGCGGCCCGGACTTGCTTGCTGTCCAGCCAGAGCGCGACGAGTGCTGGGTCCTCGGCCGCGCAGAACGAGAGGAAGGACTTGATCGCTGCCAAGCGTTGGTTCGCCGAGGAGGCGGACAGATGTTGGGTCTCGACCAGCCACAGGGTGAACCCGGAGATGGCGGCGTGGTCGATGGCCTCGAAGCTGATCTCAGCCAGGTCGAGGCCGCGGGTCTCGCGCAGGTAGGCCAGCAGCGTGTTCAGCGCTGTCTTGTAGGAGCGGATGGTGTGGGGGCTGAGCCTTCGCGCTCGGGGCAGGTGAACCGTCAGCCAGGCGCGCACGAGACCGAAGAAGTCATCCGATGCCATGGCAGGCCTCCGGCAGAATCGACTCGATGGCGGTGTTGGCAAGGATGCGCAGGTCGGGGTGGAAGTCGGCGGCGAGATGGAAGTAGTACCAGGTGTCCTCGGGATTGGTGTGCCCCAGGTGCATGCTCAAGTAGGCGAGCAGCGCTTCGGGATCCCTGCCTGTGCGTGTCCAGCGGTTGATGGTCTCGACGACGTGCGCATGGCGCAGGTCATAGACACGCGGCGGCGAGCCTGGGCCAGCGGCGGCATCGGGGACGGCGGCGGCCAGCAGTTCCTTGAACCAGCAGTCGATCGTGGACGCGCTGTAGAAACCGCCGGTGTGGTTCGGGAAGAACGCGACCCTCTGCGGATGCTTGACGCTGATCACGGCGTCGTATCGGCGGCAGTAGTCGTGCAGATCGGCCGACATGAACACACGCCGGTCCTTGTGCCCCTTCGATTCGCGGATGTAGATGCTGCCCTGGGCGAGGTCGACATCGGTGCGTGCGAGCCTGCGGGCCTCGCCCGGGCGCAGCCCGAGACAGTAGATCGTGCGGAAGATCGCCGGAATGATCACATGCCGCTGGCCGCCCCACGGGGTGGCCGTGACGTGGTCGGCGGCGTCGAAGATCGCCCGGAGCTGCGCGTGGGAGTACAGGTGCGGGCAGTAACGCGCCTGGCGGCCCGGGACGCCCGGCGGGATCACGTAGGCGTCCGAACCGGACCCGACCATGTGTTTGGCCAGCTGGCGGACCGGGGTGATGCGTCGCGCCTGCCCGTTGGGGTGTTCACCGGGACGGCCGGCAGCCCAGCGGATCGCCATCTGGCGAGTCAAGGCGCTCTGGCCGGGATACTCCTTCGCGCACATCGCGTCGAAGTTGCGCAGGTGTCGCTCCGAGGTCCTATAGGGAAGCCCTATTGCGTGCTTGACCTCGAGCAGGCTTTCGATATGCGTGGCCAAGCCACTGCTCAGCCCGCTCACTGTGCCGCCGTCCTCGGTTCGATGCCGGCGAAGTCCAGGCAGCACTGCCGCATGCGGGTCTCGTCGACGGCGAGGTAGTGCGTCGTCGAGACGATCTCCCGGTGGCCCAATACGGCTCTTCGGACTTCAGCGGGGGGTGACCGTGGCGAGCAGATCCCAGTTGGGCTTACCGGCGTAGAGAAGGACCCTGATCCGGTAATGGGCGAACTTGCGGAACCCGAAGCCGATGCGCTTGATCCGCTTGATGAGGTTGTTCATCGACTCGGTCGGTCCGTTCGTCACGAACGCGGTGTGCCAGGCGAGGATCTGGTCCCGCCAACGGCTGAGCGTGCCGGAGAGCGAGCGGACCTCTTCGGGCATGTCGTCGTCTGCCATGTCGGCAACGAGCTCGTCGAGGTAGGTGGCGGCGAGGGTGGGGTCGGTGATCTCGTAGAGACTTCGCACGGTCTCCTTGGCGTGCCAGCACATGCGCACCTCGCCCTTGGGATCGCCTGCTTCGAGCAGGCCGGTGAGCTTCGCCACCCCCTCTTCGTCCAGGCGCTCGTGGGCCTTGGTGAGGAGCCTCCGGCACCGATAGAGCGGATCGTCCTTGCGGCCGCGGTGGCCGAGCGTGTCGGTCTGGACACGCCTGCGGCACTCGTCGATCTTGGAGTTCGCGTGCTTCACCACATGAAACGGGTCGGCGACTTGAGTCGCATCACCCAACGAGTCGTTGAACGCCTTGCGATAGGGGCCCGACATGTCGAGCGTGCCCCAGCGGATGCCTGCCCGCCATGGCTCTGGCTGCGCGTCGATCCAGGAGGACGCGGCTTTGGCGGTCCTGCCCTCGAGGATCTCGACGAGCTTGGCCTCGTGGCCCTTGCCGCCGACGTCGACGACCGAGGTAGCCCAGTGCTTGCGATGACGCTCACCGCGTCGGACGAACAGGGTCTCGTCGAGCCCCAATGCCTCGACGCCCGTGGTCCTCGCCGAGTCTTGGGCGAGCAGCGCCTCCCCGTAGGCGCTCACTGCGCCCATGACCGTGTGCCAGTCACAACTGAGCTCATGGGCGATCTCTGCGACCGGCCGGCCGGCTTTGCCCACCTGACGCGTCGCCCAGCGCGCTGCGCGGTCAGTCAGCCTCTGGCGAGGCGGGGCGATGGCGTCGTCGGTGACCGTCCAGGTCCCCACCGCACACGACGCGGCCGGACACGACCACCGCTGCTTGTGCCAGACCAGGCGTGCCGGGCGACCGAAGGCTGGCAGGTCGACGAGCTCCACCGCCGAGCGGTCCTTGCGCTGCCCACGGGCGTCGCAACCCGGGCATCGGGCCTGGTCACGGCGCGACTCGACGTGCACCACGAGCGGCGCACCCACTTGGTCGTCTTCCACGCCGAGCACGTTCACCGCCGGCAGTCCGACCAGCAGCTCGCACATGCGCGTAGGGTTCGTCTCCACAGGGGCCCTCCAGGATTGACGGTGTTCGAGACCATCGATTCTGTTGGGCCCCTGCTCCGCGTCCGCGGATGCTCAGGGCGTCACGGGACCCCCCGCCCAATTCCGAAGACCCTGAAAGCCGTTGTCTGCCAGGCAGTCGAACCGCTCATCCCGGTCCCCGTCGGCACCCATCCCCTCGGTCGCACCGAGCGCATGAGAAGCACAGTTCGGCCTGCTCGGGACCGCCACCGACGCCGGCTGCGGGCCTCGCTGGTGCCGCGGCGTCTGCCTGTCGGGAGACTCACGGTCATCCGACAACATTGGAATGCGATCCACCTCCATGCCGGCAACACCCCCGGCATCGGCGACGTGATCCCC
>JAJYPY010000180.1 GCA_021794995.1 Actinomycetes bacterium
GCTATCAGGCGACGTGGACCGCGACCCGAAGCTGCTCGGCCGCCTGTTCGGGATTGACGATGTTGATCGCGACGCCGGTCCCCATCTCGAAGCCGGCCCGCGTCGTCGCCTTGGGCCATACGTGGACGTGCCAGTGGTACGGGTCGTTGACCCGGTAGGGGGCCGAGTGGAAAACGAGGTTGTAGGCGACGTCGCCGATCAGATCACGGAGCTGAGCGAGGCTCGCCTTGAGGGCGAGCCCCACCGACACCAGGTCGTCAGTTCCGCTGCGATAGAGATGTGGGGTGTGGTGACGCGGCACGACGAGCATCTCGTAGGGAGTGGCGCTCCAGAATGGGCATACAACGACGACTCGGTCGTCGGCGTGGATGACCCGGTAGCCCGCCGCCTCTTCTGCCTCGATGGTCGTGCACAGCAGGCAGCTCTCGGCGAAGCGGGCGAAGCGGGCCTGCTCCTCGGCGAGCTCGCGGGGGACGAAGGACATCCCGAGCAGCTGCCCGTGCGGATGCTCGATCGACGCCCCGGCTTCCCGACCGGAGTTCACGATCGCCTGGCTGTAGCGCAGCGACGGGTGCTGGGAGTGCTCTTCGATGCGGTCGCGCAAGGCCGCCATCACGAGACCGACCTGCTCGTTCGAGAGCATGGACCACGACGCGTGGTGCTCGGGGGAGAGGATAAGCACCTCGTGGATGCCACCCGCGGTGGCCTGGGTGAACACGGGTCCGCGATTGGTGACGACGAACGGCTCGTCACCGGAGAAGGCGGGGTACAGGTTCGGCACCACGCGGACGAGCCAGCTGCCGCTCGGCCCGTAGGTCTCCAGCGCCGGCGGGCTGTCTTCCTCGTGGCCCGGGCAGAATGGGCAGGGCCGGCTCGTGTCCGCCTCGACCTCGGAAGACCGGACGACGAACGCCTCGGGCCGGTCAGCTCGCCTGGTGCTGACGACCACCCAACGACCCGTGAGCGGGTCGAGCCTCAACTGACTTCCCTGCGATGTCGCAATTCCCGATGGGTCCACGTGCTGCGCTCTTCTGTGCTCTGGTGCCTCGCCCAAGCGCCGTGCGCGCCGGGCTCTTTCCTCCTCAACGTACCTCTCTTTCGCACGCTGAACGTGCCATGCTCCGCAGGTCCGCTCCGGGCGCGCGTCTCGGCCATCCCTTGGCCCGCCTCGGTTCCGTGAGGCCGGCGTCTCGCGGGGGCCCGTCGCCTCGATGACCCATATGGTCGCGACCGCCAAGACGCCGACGGGTCCTGCGTTCACCGTCGTCCTCGTGTGCCACGTGGCCTCCGTGCTCCTGGCCCTCGTGGCCGCGGTCGCTGGGATCGTCGCGGCCACCATGGCGCTACGCGCGAGAGGAGAGCTCGCTTCGTGGGTCCGCTCCTACTTCTCGCCGGGCGTGAATTGGGGTGGGCGGGTCCTCTACCTCGTGCCGGTCTTCGGCGCGGCGTTGCTCGTCATGTCCGGCGGTGCGTACCAGCTCGGGGACACCTGGGTCGAAGCGGGTCTCGGCCTGTGGGCGGCGGCGGCGTTGCTTGCCGAGGCCCTCCTGTGGCCCGCGGAGCGTCGGGTCCAGCGGGCTCTTGCCGGCTGGGGCGGACCGGGCGTCCCCGTGGCGGCGCGGGCCTCGTGCCGCACGATGTGCATCTCGGCGTCAGGGGTGGTGCTGCTGATGGTCGCGGCGATGGTGGTCATGACGGCGAAGCCCTGAGCACTGCGGCCGGAGCTGGACCGAACTGATCAGGCTCGCGACCCGGACGCTGCGAGTGCCTGTGGCGACACCGGGTCCCCGCCCAGCAGCGGCTCGCCGACCATCCCTGCTGCGACCGTCGCGTCGGTGCCCTCGTCGACGAGCACGAAGCTGCCGGTGATGCGGTCTCGGTGGTAGGGGTCGAGCGCGAGGGGGACGGCCGTGGTCAGCTCCACCGTGCCGATCTCGTTGTCGCCGAGCGTCTCGGCGGGGTCGATCTCCAGCCGGGTGACGTCGAGGCGCCCTTTGATCGCCTCGACGCGTGCGGGCGTCGTGCGGGTGGTGTGCTTCACTCGCAGCCGGTCGCCTGGGCGAAGCGGGCGCTCCGAGAACCAGCAGACGGTGGCGACGAGGTTCTTTTGCACCTGTGGGGGGTCGGAGGCCACCGCCAGGAGGTCGCCGCGTGAGACGTCGAGGTCGTCGGCGAGGTCCACCGACACCGAGATGCCCGCAGGGGCCTCGTCGAGCGCCCCGTCGTAGGTCTCGATCCCCGTGACCGTCGTCTTGCGGCCCGCAGGCAGCACGACCACCTCGTCGCCGGCGCGCAGCACGCCGCCGTTGACCATCCCGGCGTAGCTGCGCCCGCCCCCTGGGCGCCGCAGCACCCATTGGACCGCGAGCCGTGCGCGGTCATTCGACCCCGTGCCGTGCCCCGAGGCCCACGCGCCCCCGGGGGCCTTCTCGAGGGCCTCGAGCACCGTCGGGCCCTCGTACCAGGCGGCGCCGGAGCGTTCGACCACGTTGTCGCCGTGGAGGGCGCTGAGCGGGATCACCTGGGACCTCGACACCCCGAGGCGCGCGCACAGCGCATCCACGTCGTCGCACAGGGCGCTCCAGGCGCCTTGGTCCCAGCCGACCAGGTCCATCTTGTTGGCGCACACGACGAACTGGTCCACCCCGAAGAGGGCGGCGATGCAGGCGTGGCGCCGCGTCTGCTCGCGCACCCCGCCGGTCACGTCGACGACGAGGAGGGCCAGGTCCGCCGTGGACGCCCCGGTCGCCATGTTGCGGGTGTAGTGGACGTGGCCGGGGCAGTCCGCGATCACGAACTTGCGCCGTGGGGTCGCGAAGTAGCGGTAGGCGACGTCGATGGTGATGCCCTGCTCTCGCTCCGCGCGCAGCCCGTCGGTGACGAAGGACAGGTCGACCTCGCCGATCCCCCGGCGCCTCGACGCGGCCTCGAGAGCTGCCATTTGGTCGTCGAAGAGCTGGCGGGTGTCGTAGAGGAGGCGACCGATGAGCGTCGACTTGCCGTCGTCGACCGACCCGAGCGCTGCGAAGCGCAACAGGTCCATGCCGCCGGCGTGGGGGAGGCGGGCCACCTAGAAGTACCCCTCGCGCTTGCGGTCCTCCATCGACGTCTCGGAGAACCTGTCGTCGGCGCGCGTGGCACCGCGCTCTGAGACCCGCGACGCCGCGACCTCGTCGACGACCTCGCCCAGGGTCCGCGCCGTCGACACCACCGCCCCGGTGCACGTCGCGTCGCCGACGGTGCGGAAGCGCACGGTCATCTCACGGACCTCTTCGCCGGGCGCCGGCGTCACCCAGTCGCAGACCCCGAGGAGCATGCCGTCGCGCTCGACGACCGCCCTTTGGTGCGCGAAGTAGATGTCGGGCAGCGCGATCGCCTCTCGGCCGATGTACTGCCAGACGTCGAGCTCGGTCCAGTCCGACAGAGGAAACGCCCGCACGTGCTCTCCTGGGCGCACCCGGCACTGGTAGAGGTGCCAGAGCTCGGGACGCTGGCCCTTGGGGTCCCACTGGCCGAAGGTGTCGCGAAACGAGAGCACCCGCTCTTTGGCCCGGGCCTTGTCCTCGTCGCGCCGTGCGCCCCCGAAGCACGCGTCGAAGGAGTGCTCGGCGATGGCGTCGAGCAGCGTCGTGGTCTGGAGGCGGTTGCGGCTGGCGCCGGGGCCGGGGTCGGGCACCCGTCCCCGGTCGATGGAGTCCTGGACGCTCGCCACGATCAGGCGCTCGCCGAGCCGGCTCACCTGCTCGTCGCGGAACTTGACGACCTCTAAGAAGTTGTGCCCGGTGTCGACGTGCATGATGGGGAACGGAAGCCCAGCGGGACGGAACGCCTTGACGGCCAGGTGCAAGAGCACCGCCGAGTCCTTGCCGCCGCTGAAGAGGAGGACCGGACGCTCGCACTCTGCGGCCACTTCACGCAGGACGAAGATCGCGTGGGACTCGAG
>JAJYPY010000002.1 GCA_021794995.1 Actinomycetes bacterium
GCGACGTTGCTGACATGACCCAGGTCCGGCTGCAGATCCATGGGGAGCGCGGCTCGATCACCGTGGACACGCTGATCACGGCGCTTCAGCGCACGTTAGGTGTGTTGCGAGAGGTCGACCGCACGTCCCGTCAGGGAGAAGGACCTCGTGGGCGCTGGCGAGTGGAGGAAGTGTGGAACGGGAGCATTGGAGTGGCGCTCGTGCCCTCGGCGGACATCCCCTCGGAGGTCCCCGAAAGGTTGGTGGCTGGCCTAACCGTTCTCGAAGAGCGGCCGGAGCTGCCGCCGTGGTTCTCGGAGTCGGCCATAGAAATCGTGCAAAAAATGGGCAAGATCCTCCATCACCCAGGTGTCTCGGGGATTGGCCTGACGGCAGTCACGCCAAGTGGCGCTGAGACTGAGGCCCGACTTACGCCCGAGATCATCGGACACGCCGCCGAGGCGTTCCAGGGGGCGGACGAGGCATCAGGATCGGTAGCAGGCATCCTTGACGTGGTGAACTTGCGCCGCGGTCAACGGACGGTGAGCCTCTATGACGCCGTCGAGCGCCATGCGGTGCGCTGCACGTTCCCCGTGGACCTCCTTGAGATGGTTCGTGAGTATCTGGGGTCAAAGGTGCGGGCCACGGGCACCGTTACGCGTAACCGCGTAGGTCAGGTGGCATCAGTGAAGGTGGAGTCCCTTGACCGCATCGAGGAAGAGGGTCTCGTACCCAGCGTCGCCGAACTGACGGGCATCGCCCCCTGGTACACCGGCGAGCGGACTGCCGTGGAGCACCAACGGTGGACCCGCGGTGCCTGAACCCCCTCGGTTCTACCTTGATTCCAACGTCTACCTGGCGTGGCTTCGAGGCGAAGACGGAAGGGTCGATACGGCCCGCGAGCTGCTCACGGCGGGAGAAGAGCACCGTCTGACGATCGTGGCGAGCACGCTCGTCTACGCCGAAGTCTGCGGGCACGGGGAGGTCCGCTCGGCAGGCGCAGAAGGTGTCGATGCCAAGATCCGGACGTTCTTCGAGCGTGGCTTTCTCCGGTGGGTCGAGGTGGACCTTCCAACTGCTCGGCACGCGCGAGCGCTCTCCCGCCTACACGGACTCCGCGGAGCGGACGCCATCCACCTGTCGTCGGCGATCAGGGGGAAGGCAGCGCGCTTCATGACCTGGGATACGAAGGACTTCCCGATTGGGCAAGTCATCGAGGGCGTGGCCGTGCAGGAGCCAGAAGCGTATGGCCAAGGCACGCTGCCCGTCGCGTAGGGAGACGACGAGCATAATCGTCACGCCCGCGCCAGCACTCGCCTGGGTCCCGCCCGAATCTTCGTGGCCGGGGTCGACTGGAGGCACGGCGGGATGAACGAGGCCTGGCCCGTTGTGGCAGCAGCCCTGGGGTCGGCAACGCTCACCATTGCCGGTACCTTCTGGCTCGAACAGTGGCGGCTCGGGCGGGCCGGCAAAGCGGCGCACAATGACCGACTCCGCGAGGCCTGTGTTCAAATGGGAGCTCACGCACTCTCGTTCGCGCTACGAGCTCACGCCCTCTACCTCACCGCCGTCTTCCGATCGGGCATTGGTGAAGGGTTGGACATCGTCCTTTACCACAGGAAGCCGATCGACCCGATGGAGCTCGCTGATTGGCTGGCGGTCGATCTCAAGCCGATGCTCGAAGCGCAAAGTCTCATAGAAGTCACGGCCGGAGAAGAGCTCGTCCGCGCTGCCGCCGATCTGGTCCTTGCCGCCATGGCGGTTCTGGAGAAGGCCTCGAGCGCAACTTCAAGCTCGGCAGGGCCGGACGCATCGGTCTGGCATCGAATCGTCAGCCGATTCACGGCGCTCGTTCCTCTGCGCCGGGACCCAGAAGTCGAGAAGGCGATTCAGGAGACGGTTCGTGAGCTTGGACGGGTGCTCCGCAAGTTTACGCGCGTGACGCGCGAGCGCCTGGGCGTGAACGACCCGGATGTGGTCATTCGGGCGTTCCCGGAGCTGTTTCCGGACGCGTCCTCCACGGGGCCAGACCCGAAGCAGCTGGAGCAAGATGGCCGAGCTGCGCAGGCCGCCCAGGCTCACACGAGCTGAAGCCGCCGGCTCAGCCGGAGCACCCGTCGGAGGACTGGCCCGGCTCCGGCCGGGGGCGCCGAATATTCTTCACATACGATGCGACTTCTCGTTCACAGAAGTCGCCTGGCGGCCTGGTGAACGCCACGTTCGAGGCTGGCCATCGCTGGAACGCGTCGCTTCGGGCTCTCCGGCCGGGCAGCAGGGCGTTGGCGCGCTGTCCCGCGGTTCGCTGGGGGTGGCGCCGGCGCGCGACGACCATGACGGCGGCGGCGGCGTGTGCGACCGGGCGATGCGAGCCCCGTCGGCGCCGGGCGGCCGTCACGCAGACCTCCGGTGTCCTCCTGCTCAGGTCCGTTCCCCCGTGCAGCATGCTGCGGGGTCTCGTATTGGTGGTTGGTTCCGGTGAGAACCCACGGTTCTCACGGGGGGCCCCGCTTCGTGGGAGCGGCAGCTCGGAGACACCCCGAGGGGCCGCGTCCGAGGTCTAGCGTTGCCTGCCGATGCCGCTGATCGATGTGACCTATGGCGAAGCGGTAAGCGACGATGTCCTCTCTCGCGTTGCCGACGTCCTGCCGGACCTGGTTGGGGAAGCCGTCGAGTGCCCGGAGGAACCGTCGACCGGGCCGCCGCAGCCCGGTGACATCGAGATCCGGTTCCGGAAGAAGTCCGCCTTCGATGTCGGTGACCTCGATGTCGTCATCGAGGTCCGTACCAAGCTGTTCGCGCACAGGGTGCTGGACAAGCAGCGACGGGCGGATCACATCCGTGATGGTCTCTCCGCCCTGCCACTGGGACGGGTGGGCGTGTGGCTGATCCTCTCAGAGGGGGCGTGGAGCCAGACCTGACCCGGTCAGCCAGTGTCCGCACCCGTCAGGCTGATCGGCGGCCCCTCGAGCAGTGGCTCGAGGCGGCACGTTTCCGCGGAAACGTGCCGCCGTCGCCCGTCGAGATCGAGCTGGCGCCCCTCGGGAGTGCCCTGGCGAGGTGCGATCGCCTCGACGGCGGAAGAGCCGGCAGGGTCAACCGCAGCCCTTGTCCGTATCCACGCCGCCTGTCGTTCCGCCTTGGACGAGCCACACGGGTGCCCCGGTGAAGCCGGACGACGTGCAATTGAGACCCGGTGCCCATTCACCAGGAAATGGTGGCGTGGCGGTGAAGCCTGTTCCGACGATCTGGCTCCAAGCAGACGGGTACGAGTACACGCCAAAGGCTGTTGTCTCGTGTGCCGCTTTAGCCAAGTTCTTCATCTCGTAGGAGATGCCATCGACGGCGTGCTGGTTCACTCTCTTGTTGGTCGACCAGCTGTTCCCGGTCTCGATGTCCGCCCACCATACGCTCGGTCCCATCCCGAGGGCTTTGGCAGCCGTCTTCCTGGCATAGGCAGCCTCGCTGCAGCCGATCTCCCATGCGCTCATGTAGGTGCTCTGGTCGTGCTTCGGGGATGTTGACACGCTCGGGCCTGCATAGGAGTTGCATGTAGCTGTCACGTCGTGCCCGTAGGCACCGGAGTAGCCCGTATTGAAGTACAGCGCCGGGGAGGGTGACCCGCCGCCACGCAATGCCGTTGTCCACTCTGTCTTCAGGCAGCTGTTCGTCGAGAAGGGCCGGCCGCCGCCGAGACCCACGATGGCGAAGCCGCCTGGTGGGGTCTCCGAGCAGTTGGGCTGGGCGACGTCGTAGCCCGAAGTACCTGACGAGTACGGGTTCGTCGTCGTGGCACCGGCGGGCATGACCCAGCCCATCATGACGACCACGACGACCAGGCTGGCGAGCCACCACCGACGTTGATGCCCGTGTGCGTGCTTCATGGCGACACTTCCCCTCTGCCACTGTGGCGGACAGGGGCGAGTGTAGTAGCGGTGCAGCCAGCCGCCCAGGACTCCTCCCGTGCATGGCGGCGTAGGGTTCGCTCGAACGCCGCCCCGCCTTCGGTCCGCGCCCTGCTCGTCAGTGTGCTCTGGCGAGGCGCCGGACGCATGCGCGGGAGGCACACGACGTCCTCAAGCATCGAGGCCGTGCTCAGCCGCGTGCAGATCTCGGTGGAGGAGGTCGACGAGGAAACGTTGCTCGTCGCTGCCGTCGACGAAGAAGCGCTCGATGGAGTGGAACCCCTCGCCCGCCCTCAGGATGCGCTCCGCCATCTCGAGCGACTCGAAGAGGGCGGGAACGCCCGCAGCGCGAAGGAGCTCTTCGGCACGTCGGCGGTGTGTGCCGGTGAAGTCGCCGTCGGGGAAGAGCGCGCGCGCCAGGTCCCGCGCGAGGTCGTCGAACGTGGGTCGTCGCCCGACCGAGCTCGCACCGTCACCCGCGCGCGGGCCGTTCGTCACCCCGGGCCACCTTTGCCTGCTGCGCCGACGTACAGCGTGGTCCACGGACGAAGTCTGCTGTACCCGGAGAGGTACTCTCGACGGACCGCGCACTCTTCGAAAGGGGCCGCCCGGACCAGTGCCCCAATGTCGCGGTCGAGGTGGCATCCTCCCGCGATCCGGCGCTGGAGCGGAGTGAGCCGGTGTTGCCAGCGCGCCGTATCCGGCTCTGCGGCAAGGCCGTGCTCGAGGAAGTGAAACGCTCCGCGGGGACGAAGCACCCGCCATACCTCGTGAAGGGCTGCTGCCGGCTGCGGGACGGTGCACATCGTGAACGTGGAGAGCACGGCGTCGACGGATGTGGAGTCGATCTCCAGCGACTGCGCGTCAGTCCCTGCGTGTCGGACCTCGATCGGACACTGTGCCGTGCGCCGTCGCGCGAGGCGCAGGGCCACCGGAGAGGGCTCGATCGCAAGGACCGTCGTCACCTCCGGCGGGTACCACGCCATGTTCAACCCCGAGCCGAACCCGAGCTCCACCACCACGCCTCGAAGGCCCTTCACCACCTCGCGCCGCCACCGCCTGCATGCAGGCGAATCGAGTAGGACGTCGGTCGCCCTCGGAAGGACCTCCTCGCTCCATATGCCCATCGCGGACGAGCCTTTCACAGCAGGACCGAGCGCGGCATCCGTCGCCATCGGGAGCGAGCCGTCGGCGTCCGGGCGCGTAGGCTGGCCGCGGCCCCGGCGGAGGGAGGAAGGGTGACGCAAGCGGACGGCGGAGAGGGCCCCGCGGAGGGTGCCGGGCCCGAGAACGGGCGCGACGGGCCCGGGTCCAACTGGTGGAGCCGAAGTTCCACCACCTTGACCGAGCACGCGCAGGACATCGTCTCGTCAGCGGTTGCGGCAACGCTCATCGTGCTCGCGGCGGCCATCCTCGTGGCGAGCGTCGTCGACTTCTTCACGACGTCACACGCCAAGGGACTCACGCTGGCAGCCACGGACTTTCTCGACAAGGTGCTGCTCGTGCTCATCCTCGTGGAGATCGTGCACACGGTGGTGCTGTCCCTGCGCGCCCACGCGCTGGCTGCCCAGCCCTTCATCGTGGTGGGGCTCGTGGCGGTGATCAGGAAGATCCTCTTCGCGCTCGGAAGCCAGCAGAAGCTGCCCACGTCCACCCTCGCGCTCTACATCGCGATGGTCGCGGTCTTCGTGGGCGCGCTCGTGGCCATCGAGGTGTTTGGCGGCCGGAGGCGCGCCAGCCCCAGGGGGGACGACGATCCGACCATCGGCCTGCACTGAGGCCGGTGGACGCGGCGGTCAGCCGGCGCGCGCGGCAGCGCGTGGACGGAGCTGCACCGCGACCATCGCGATGTCGTCGCCGGTCGACCCCGACTCTTCACGCGCGGCCAGGATCGCGTCGAGCAGGTCCTCGGGAGCCAGCCCCTTTGCGGCCGCGACGTGAGACAGCAGGCGTGCGAGGCTCGCGTCGAGTGGCTCGTCTCTGCGTTCGATCAGCCCGTCGGTGTACAAGAGGACGGTGTCACCCGGCGAGATGGGGAACTCGTTCTGCACGACCGTCCCCTTGGTGCCGGTGCCCAGAGGCGGTGATTGATGTCCGGCCACGAGCTCGGCTGTTCCCGCCACTCGGAGCACGATCGGTGGCAGGTGACCTGCCGAGGCCCATCGGAATCCACCGCTCGGCGCGACGCGGGCACACAGGGCGGTCGCGAAGTCACCCGCCGGATCGCTGATCCGGTGCAGCAGGCCGATGAGGTCGTCGGGCGTCCTGCTGAGCAGGCGCAAGGCCGTCATGGCACTGCGCAATTCGCCCATGCGCGCGGCTGCCTCGACTCCGTGGCCCGCGACGTCTCCGACGCTGAACGCGAGCTCCTCTGGGCCGATGAGCTGGGCGTCGTACCAGTCTCCCCCCACGTGCATCCCCGCCGTCGCCGGGACGTAGCGCGCCGCCACCTCGAACCACTCGGCTTGGGGGAGGGCGTGTGGCAGGAGGGACTCTTGGAGCCTGCGCGAGACATGTGCAGCCTGGGTGTGGAGCTCCGCTGCTGACAGACCGATCGCGAGTGAGCTGGCGATGTGGTGGAGGAACGCCAATGCCGACGCGGAGGGAGCGGCGGAGCCGTCGAGCACCACCCTGATCGAGCCGATGGTCCTGCGGTGCGCCACGAGGGGGATCACCACCCACGACAGGTCCCTCGCGGGGTCTTCGACGACGACCGCGATGCCGGCGAGGGCGCCGTCGCCTCCGAGGTCCATTGCGGCGTCGGCAAGCTCCGCGCGTCCGGGGCGCACGCTGCGCGCAAGGAGGGTGAGGGCCGTCGGGGCGCCGTCCGCAGCGGACTCGACGACGTCCACGCGGCACGCCGCCGCCGCAGCCTTCGTCACGAGACGCGTGACCGCCTGCGCGAGTCCTGCGGGACTTCCCGATGCCCGCAGGGGAGCAAGTGCCGACGCGACCTGTTCGAGGGACGTCGCGAACGTGGGCTCTTCTGACGCGGGATCCACCGAACTCTCCTGGGCGCCGTCGCCATCGTCGACTCGTCGCCGCGGGGTCAAGGCGGCTCCCGGCAGCCGGACCGGGCGGACGCATTATCGACGCTGCTCCCCGGGTACGTCAATCGCATGCACGTCGAGGAAGACGCGTTGCAACGCACGGTGGGACAGCTCGCACAGCGCCATCTCTCGGCACTGGACCTGCGCAGCGCGTGCGAGGTCGTGGTGGGGGCGATGCCCGGGCTCTTCCACGCCGACGGCTCAGGGATCTTGGTGGTCGATGACACGCATGTCCTTCGCTACGTCGCCTCCACGGACAGCGGTGCCCAGCTGCTCGAAGCGATCCAAGAGTCCACGGGGCGCGGGCCGTGCGTGGAGTCGCTGGTGGAGGACCACCCCGTCGCGGTGACCGACATGCTCGTCGACGAGCGCTGGCCGGATCTGGGGTCCCTCTTGGCGTCGAACGGGGTCCGGGCGGTCCTCGGCGTGCCGGTTCGCATCGGCGGCGTACCGGTGGGCAGCTTGAACGTCTACGCCGCAGAACCGCGCGTGTGGGACCAGAGCGACCAGTCGGCCCTCTCCATGATCGAGTCCGTGGTGGAGCGTCTGCTGACCGGTGCGGTCTTCTCCGAGCGCCAGGAGGAGCTCATCGGGCAGCTCCAGCGTGCCCTCGAGGCGCGCGTCACCGTCGAACGCGCCGTCGGCATCGTCATGGCGATCGAGGACGCGGACGCCACCGAAGCCTTCGAGCGCATCCGCCGGGTCGCCCGCTCTGCGCGCAGATCGGTGCGCGACGTGTCGGCGGACGTCATCGAATGGCGCAAGCTCTCCTGATCACCGGTGGGTGCGGCGTCCGCGAAGACGTGAGCTGTTCCACACGACGAAGCCAGACGACAACGCCATCGCGCCGCCTGCGATGAGGGGATCGAGGAATCCGAAGGCAGCAATCGGAATCGCGACCACGTTGTAGGCGAACGCCCATACGAGGTTGGACCGGATCGTCCGCAACGTGCGACGGGCGAGCTCGATCGCGCTCGCCACGACACGCAGGTCGTCGCGCACGACGATCAGGTCCGCGGCGTCGATCGCGACGTCGGTCCCCGAACCGACCGCAAGCCCGAGGTCGGCAGTGGCGAGTGCCGGGGCGTCGTTCACGCCGTCGCCCACCATTGCGACCGACCGGCCCTGTGCCTGCAGGGACCGGATGAGGTCCACCTTCTCGGCCGGGAGTGCTCCGGCGACGACGTCGTCGACACCGATCGCGGCGCCCACCGAGCGGACGGTCGGTGCGTTGTCGCCGGACAAGAGGATGCAGTGCAGCCCGAGGGCGCGTAGGGCGGTGACCGCCGCGATCGCCGATGGTCGCACGGCGTCGGCGACCGCGAGCGCCCCGACGGGCTGCCCGTCCCGACGGACGACCACCGCCGTCCTCCCCGCGCGCTCCCACTCGTCGCAGCGCGCCCGCAGCCCGTCGGACAAAGGCTCCACTCCGAGACGTGCGCGCCCGACCGAGACCTCGTGCCCGTCGACGATCCCCGTCGCGCCGAGCCCGGGGACAGCGACGAACGACGTGACCGCTCCAAGTTCGCCGCGCGCCGATCCCGCGAGCGCGATCGCTCGCGCGACGGGGTGCTCCGAGGCGGCCTCGAGCGAGCCGGCGAGCCGCAAGAGCTCTGCGTCACCGATGCCGTGGGCGCACGCGACATCGACGACCGCCATGCGGCCTTCGGTCACCGTGCCGGTCTTGTCGAGCACGACGGTTGTCACCGCGCGCGACGCCTCGAGTGCGCTGTAGCCCTTGAAGAAGATGCCCTGTCGAGCGCCGGCGCCGGACGCGACGAAGAGCGCCGCCGGCGTGGCGAGCCCGAGCGCGCAGGGGCAGGCGATGATCAGGACAGAAAGCGCCGAGTTGAACGCGACGAGGGAGGTCGCACCGGCGAGCAGCCAGCCTGCCAGCGTCCCGAGCGCGAGGAGGATGACGACGGGAACGAACACCGCGGAGATGCGGTCGGCCAGCCGCTGCACGGCTGCCTTGTCATTCTGTGCCCGTTCGACGAGCTCGAGCATCCGGCCGAGCTGGGTGTGCGCGCCGACGCTCGTCGCGCGTACGACGAGACGTCCCGTGAGGCACACGGTTCCGCCGATCACCATGTCGGAGGGCCCAGCGTCGACGGGTTCGGACTCTCCGGTCATGAGGCTCTTGTCGACTGCCGAAGCCCCCTCCTCCACGTCTCCGTCCGTCGCGATCTTCTCGCCAGGGCGCACCACGAATCGCATGCCCGGTCGCAGTGTGCCTGCTGGGAGCCGGTGCTCGGTGCCGTCGTCATCGAGCACCGACACGTCTTTGGCGCCGAGTGCCGCGAGCGACCGGAGCGCGTCGCCGCTGCGCTGGCGCGAGCGCGCTTCGAAATACCGGCCGGCCAAGAGGAACGTGGTCACGCCCGCGGCGACGTCGAGATAGATCGAGCCGCCCGAGTGGTGGGTGAGCATCGACGCGACCGATCCGCCCCCCCGCCCCGTGTCCTCGAAGAACATCGCGTAGAAGGACCAGGCCGATGCGGTGATGACCCCGAGCGAGACCAGCGTGTCCATCGTGAACGAACGGTGGCGCGCGTGACGCAGCGCAGCCTGGTGGAAGGGCCACGCGGCCCAGCTCACCACCGGTGCGGTCAGCGCGAGCAAGAGCCACTGCCATCCAGGGAACCGGACCGCTGGGAACAGCGAGAAGGCGATCGAGGTGTCGCAGAGGGGCATGAACAGGACTGCGGCGATCACGAGTCGCCGACGAAGTGAGCGGACCCGGCGATCGAGGTCCCTCGCGACGTCCACCGCCGAGAGGGCCGCGGTCACAGACCCGGTGTCGCTCGACGGGGGTGGAGCGAGCCCGGGTGCCACGGGCGTGTCGTGACGGTCCGTCCCGAAGAGCTCGGCCGTGTAGCCGAGGGACTCGATCGCCGCAAGGAGCTCCCGGGTCGACACGGTCGTGGGGGCGTCGATCGTGGCGCGCTCGGTGGCGAAGTTGACGCGGGCTCGGACACCGTCGAGGGCGTTCAGGCGCCGTTCGATCCTCGCCGCACATGCGCCGCAGGTCATGCCGCCGACGACGACCGACAGCGAGGCCGGGGGCGCGACCCGGACGGGCTCGGCTGAGACGGGCTGTCCGGTGATCGTCATCGGAAGGCGGGACGAGACGTCCGGAGGCACCACATGTCCCCGGCATTCTCCCCCGATGGCGTGCCGTACGCACGCCGACCTTCGCCGCCACCGCGCGCCGGCAGACGGAGGGGACGGCCAGCTCCGGGCGGCTCCGGGCGGGGTCCAGGGGACCGTCCCTAGACTCCCGCCGTGGTGCGACCTCGGGTGCGATTGCGCGCATGACAATCCACCATCTCGTCGCCACCTACGGCTACGGCGCCGTCTTCGTTCTCGTCGCCGCCGAGAGCCTCGGCGTCCCGCTGCCCGGGGAGACTGCCCTCGTCGCCGCCGCGACGTACGCCGGGGCGACGCACAGGCTCTCGGTCTGGGTCATCTTCGCGATCGCCGCCGCGGCCGCCATCATCGGGGACACCGCGGGCTACTGGATCGGAGACAAAGGGGGCTACCGGCTGCTCTACAAGTACGGGCGCTACGTCCGCCTCGACGAGCCGAAGATCAAGGTGGCCCACTACCTCTTCGATCGGCGGGGAGGCGTCGTCGTGTTCTTCGGCCGCTTCGTGGCGGTGCTGCGGACGTACGCCGCGTTCCTCGCCGGTACCACCAAGATGCGCTATCGGCGCTTCCTGGCCTACAACGCGTCCGGAGGGATCGTCTGGGCGGCCGTCTACACGTTCGTCGCGTACCACGCGGGGAGCCTGCTCACGCGCGTCTCGACGCCAGTCGACGTGGCGTTCGCGTCGTTGGCGGTGGTCGTCATCGTCATCGGCATGCTCGTGATGCGCCGGCACATGTCGGCATTGACCGCACGGGCAGAGGAGGCGTATCCCGGGCCGCTCGCACCTCCCGGGACGCGCGGCTCGCATGGCGGTGTGCCGACGGGCAAGCGGCCGTCCCCGTAGCCCATCTCAGCGCGCGGCCGGATAGAAGCACGCAGGGGTGCCCGGTTCCCGCCTTGCCCGGCCCTGGCGCTCGAGCAGGACGAGGTGCGCCAGCGTCTCCCCGTTGGCGGCACGGCGCATGAAGGCCGGGGTCTCGTCCCACGGACGTGACCACACGAGGGACGTGGTGAGCTCCCACACGGTGCTCCCCGGATGCTCCTCGAGCGCAGCCTCGATGGCGTCCAATCGGGCGGCGTGATGGCGTTCGATCTCCTCGAGGCGCGCACGCAAGCCGGTGAAGCGGTACTCGTGCGCCGGGAGGACCTCTTCGGGTGTCAGGTGGCGCATCCGTGCCAGGGACTCGAGATAGTCGCCCAAGGGGTTCGGCACCTGCTGGGAGTGGAACGCGATGTTTGGCGTGATGCGAGGCAGCACGTGGTCGCCGGACATGAGCAGGCGTCGGGTGTCGCTGTAGAGGCAGATGTGCCCGGGGGAGTGGCCGGGAGTCCAGATGGTGCGCAGGTCCCATCCCGCGAGGTCGATGGTCGTCCCGTCTTCGAGGAGCACGTCAGGCTGGGCCGTCGACACGAACGCACGGATCTGCATCGAGGCCTCGGCGAGATCGGGCACTGTGCCGGCGGGCACGCCGCAGCTCACGAGGAGGGCGCGCATGGCCGCAATCAGCCCGTCCACGTCGGCATATCGAGCGGTCAACAGGGCGGCGTCTGCGGGGTGGAGCCCGATCCACGCTCCCGACGCCTCCCGAACGCGTCCTGCGAGCCCGTAGTGGTCGGGATGGATGTGGGTGACGATCACCGCCCTCACGTCCCCGATGGCCGCCCCGAGCGTCTCGAGCCCGCCGGTCAGGGCGTCCCACGCCTCTTGGGTGTCCCATCCCGCGTCCACGAGCGCCACACCGCCGCCATCCAGCTCGAGCACGTAGACGAGCACGTAGCGCAGTGGATTGATCGGGACCGGAACGGGCACCGACCACAGGCCAGGTCGCACCTGTTCGACAGGCGGGAGGACGTGGCGGTCCCACGCGTCTTTCTGTGCGGTTCCGGTGATGCGCACCGCACCGCACCGTAGCTGGGTCCACCTTGGACGTCCGTCGGAGCGAGACTGCCCGAGCAGGACTTGCGTCGGGGAGGGGGGATTCGAACCCCCGACCTCGTGCACCCAAAGCACGTGCGCTACCAGGCTGCGCCACTCCCCGGCGATGTCGCCGGCGCGGCCGACGACCCTGGCCAAGCGTAGGTCGGGCGCCACCGCCGCGGCACCGACGACGCCGCGGCACCCACGCGAGCGGCCCGCGTGGGCGTGTGCACCGGCCCGGGCGTCAGGCCTTCTTGCCCAGGATGCGGTTCATCTTGGTACCGCAGATCGGGCACGTTCCCTGCGCCGCCCGGCGTCCGTTGGCCAACTCGACCTCGTGCCCGTCAAAGGTCCGCTTCTCCCGACACTTCACGCAGTACCCCTCGTAGTCTGCCATCGGGTGGCTCCTCTCTCGTCGCCGGGTCTTCGGGGCGTGAGCACGCGCCGCCCTCCGGTTCTGGCGCGCAAGCTAGCCGCGTCGTGCCGTCCGTTGGGGGATGGGCCCAGGCGCGACGGGGTCACGGCCCCACCGCGTCCCGGGCCACGCCACCCGGCTGCGCGCACGGCGCGAGGTGGAGATGACAGCCCGGTAGAGTGATGGTCCCATGCGAGCCACCTCGGAAGCGGTTGACGGCAACAAGGTCCGTCTTTCAGTAGAAGTCGACGAGCCGGAAGTCGCCAAGGTCCTCGACGAGGCGATCCGGGCACTGTCGCGCCAGGCCCGCGTGCCGGGCTTCCGTCCCGGCAAAGTCCCTCGCCAAGTGCTCGAGGCACGGATGGGGGGAGCCGTGGCCCTGCGTGCCGAGGCCCTGAGGGACGCAATCCCCGACTTCTACGCGCAGGCGCTCGCTGAAGCGCAGATCGATCCGATCTCGCCGCCCGAGATCGACATCACCGCAGGACAAGAGCATGGCCCGCTGGCCTTCGACGCCGTGGTCGACGTGCGGCCGGTGGTGGCGATCCCCGGCTACGCCGGTCTGCGCGTCACCGTGCCGTCTCTCGGCGTGTCCGAGTCGGACATCGATGCGCAGGTCGATCGGCTCCGCGACACCGAAGCCGAGCTCGTCTCCGTCACGCGCACGGCGAGGGACGGAGACCACGTCACCATCGACGTGCATGGAACGCTGCCCGGAGGCGAAGACGTCGTGGCGTCCGACGACTTTCTCTACGAGGTCGGCAGCGGCAGGGTCGCCGAGGGCCTGGACGAGCAGCTGCGCGGTGCCAAGGTGGGCGACATCCTCTCGTTTCATGCGCCGGCGCCCGGCGGTGGCGACGCCGCGCCCGACATCGAATTCCGGGTCCTCGTGAAGGAGGTCCAGGAGAAGAAGCTCCCCGAGGTGACCGACGAGTGGGCCGCCGAGGCCTCGGAGTTCTCCACCGTCGAAGAGCTGCGCGCGGACGTCCGCGAGCGGCTCGCGAGAATCAAGCTGGTCCAAGCCCAATTGTCGCTGCGTCAAGGGGCGATGGCGGCGCTCGCCGAGCTCGTCGAAGATGACGAGGTGCCCGGCGCCCTCGTCGAAGAGGAGCTGCGCCAACGTCTCTCGGATCTCGGACATCGCTTGGAGGAGCAGGGCATCGGGTTCGCCCAGTTCCTCGAGCTGACCGGCCGCGCCGAGGAAGACCTCGTCGGCGAGCTGCGCGCCGAGGCGCGGCACGCGGTGAAGGGGGATCTTGCGCTCCGGTCGCTGGCGGAGGCGGAGTCGCTCGACGTCACCGAAGAAGAGCTGGACGCCGAGCTCGAGGCCATGGGCGCACGGTTGCAGCTCGAGCCCGCTGTCGTCCGCGAGCGCCTCACGCGCGCCGGGCGGATGGCCGCGGTACGCTCGGAGCAGCGGAAGACGAAAGCACTCGCTTGGCTGCTCGACCATGTCGAGGTCGTCGACGAAGAGGGCGCTCCCGTCTCCCGGGACGAACTGCGTGTGACGCAGCGCACAGGCGAGGAGAGGACCGGCGGCGCGCCGGAGCAGGACGTGGGGGGCACCGGTGACGGTGCGGCGGAAGAGCGCGTTGAGCACGTGGCGGCAGCAGAGTCCGGCAGCGGTACGAAGGACGGGGAGATCGGACGATGAGCGCGATGCGAGACGACGGGTTCCGTGCCAGGGATTACCTGGTGCCGACGGTGGTGGAGCAGTCGAACCGTGGGGAGCGGGCGTACGACCTGTACTCACGCCTGCTCAGAGAGCGCATCATCTTCCTGGGCACCCCGATCGACGACACCGTGGCGAATCTCGTGTGCGCGCAGCTGCTCTTCTTGGAGTCCGAGGAGCCTGACAAGGACATCCACCTGTACATCAACTCGCCTGGTGGGGACATCACCGCGCTGTTCGCCATCTACGACACGATGAAGTACATCAAGGCTGACGTCTCCACGTTCTGCTTCGGGCAGGCGGCGTCGGCCGCGGCGGTGCTGCTGGCGGCCGGTGCGCATGGCAAGCGCTTCGCACTGCCCCACGCGCGGATCCTGCTGCACCAGCCGTTCGGCGGCGTCGAGGGCCAGGCGAGCGACATCGAGATCCAGGCGAAGGAGATCCTGCGGATGCGCGATCTCCTGAACGGAATGCTGGCGGCAGACACCGGCCAGTCGTACGAGAAGGTCGGGAAGGACACTGACCGCGACTTCGTCATGACCGCGGACGAGGCCGTGGCGTACGGCGTGATCGACGAGGTGATCACGGCGCGCGATGTCCCGTCCCTCGAAGCGGTAGGCGCCGCCTAGGAAGCGGGGGGGGATCCCATTTCTCTCGGGCCGAACGTCCCGGGAGATGCCGTGCGTTGCGGCGGGGTCAGGCAGCACAGTGCAGAGGAACGGCACCGGCAGATCGATCAGAGGAGACGGCAGTGGCGAAGTTCGGCGAGGGGGGGGATCTGGTGAAGTGCAGCTTCTGCGGGAAGTCGCAGAAGCAAGTGAAGAAGCTCATCGCCGGTCCGGGGGTCTACATCTGCGACGAGTGCATCGACCTGTGCAATGACATCATCGCCGAGGAGCTGACGGAGAGCACCGAGCTCAGCTTCGAGGACCTCCCCAAGCCGCGCGAGATCTTCGACTTCCTGAACGACTACGTCGTCGGCCAGGAGTATGCGAAGAAGATCCTCTCGGTGGCCGTGTACAACCACTACAAGCGGGTCCAGGCGGGGACGCCCGGCGACGACGACGTCGTCGAGCTCGCGAAGTCCAACATCCTTCTCCTCGGTCCGACCGGGTGCGGCAAGACCCTCCTGGCGCAGACGCTCGCCCGCATGCTGAACGTGCCCTTCGCGATCGCGGACGCCACCGCACTGACGGAGGCGGGGTACGTCGGCGAGGACGTCGAGAACATTTTGCTGAAGCTGATCCAGGCAGCGGACTACGACGTGAAGCGTGCCGAGACCGGCATCATCTACATCGACGAGATCGACAAGATCGCCCGCAAGAGCGAGAACCCGTCCATCACCCGCGACGTCTCGGGTGAAGGCGTGCAGCAGGCGCTCTTGAAGATCCTCGAAGGGACGACCGCATCGGTCCCCCCTCAGGGCGGCCGCAAGCATCCTCATCAAGAGTTCATCCAGATCGACACGACGAACATCCTGTTCATCTGCGGCGGCGCGTTCGCCGGTGTCGACAAGATCATCGAGAGCCGCATCGGACGCAAGGGCATCGGGTTCCGCGCCGAGGTGCGCCAGCAGAGCGAGCGCGACGATACCGAGATCCTGCGTCACGTCCTCCCCGAGGACTTGATGAAATTCGGCCTCATTCCCGAGTTCATCGGCCGCTTGCCCGTCGTGGGCGCCGTGAGCCAGCTCTTCAAGGACGCGCTCATCCGGATCCTGGTGGAGCCGAAGAACGCGCTCACGCGCCAGTACCAGCGGGTGTTCGCCCTCGACGGGATCGAGCTCGAGTTCGCGCCCGACGCCCTGGAGGCGGTTGCCGAGCAGGCTCTCTTGCGGGGTACCGGCGCACGGGGCTTGCGTGCGATCCTCGAAGAGGTGCTGCTGGACGTGATGTACGACCTCCCGAGCCGAAGCGACGTCGGAAAGTGCGTCGTGGACCGGGCCGTGGTGCTCGATCGGGTGCACCCGACGCTCGTCCCGCTCGGCGAGTCGCCGGCGAAGGCCGCGAGCCGGAGCCGCCGGGCGGCGTCCTGAGCCCAATGACGCCGGCGACGCCGTTCGCCTCGCTGGTGGAGGCGCTCGACTGGCTCGACGGCCACATCGACTACGAAGCGACGCTCCCGAGCCGTCGCGCCCTGCCCACGCTCGATCGCATGCGCGCGCTGATGTCGATGCTGGGAAACCCCGAGCGCGCGTACCCGGCCGTGCATCTCACGGGCACCAACGGCAAGGGATCGACGGCCGCGATGGTCACCGGGCTCTTGGGAGCGATGGGGTTGACCGCCGGCACCTACACGAGCCCGAACCTCTCGCGGGTGAACGAGCGGCTCGCCCGGGCGGGAGAGCCCATTGACGACGCGTCCTTCGTCGACGTGCTCACCCAGCTCGCGCTGGCCGAGCGGTCGCTCTCGGAGCGGCCGACGCGTTTCGAACTGCTGACCGCCGCCGCGTTCGCATGGTTTGCCGATGTCGCCGTGGACGCTGCCGTGGTCGAAGTCGGCGTCGGGGGGACCTGGGACGCGACGAACGTCATCGACGCAGTCGTCGCCGTGCTCACGAACGTCTCGTACGACCACACCGACATCCTCGGGCCGTCGCTCGAGGGGATCGCCCGCGACAAGGCGGGGATCATCAAGCCTGGCAGCGTCGCGGTGATCGGGGAGCAGGACCCCCGACTCGTCGACATCGTGCGGTCCGTCGCAGACGAGGCGGGTGTGGCGCAGGTGTGGCTGCGCGGCGAGGAGTTCGACTGCACGGCGAACCGGTTGGCGGTCGGTGGGCGGCTCGTGGACCTGCGGACCCCCGGCGGGGTGTACCACGAGATCCTCGTCCCCCTGCACGGCGCCCACCAGGGCGTGAACGCCGCGTGCGCGCTGGCGGCGGTCGAGGCGTTCTTCGGTGCCCCGCTCGACGCGCAGGTCGTGGCGGAAGGTCTCGGCACGGCGAGGATCGCGGGGCGCCTCGAGGTCGTCGGGCGCAGACCGCTGTGCGTGGTGGACGGCGCGCACAACGTCGCCGGCATGGGCGCGCTCGGGCGCGCGCTCGGGGACTTCTCGGTGGACGGAGAGATGGTCGCGGTGGTGGGCATGCTCACCGGGCGCGATCCGACCGCCATGCTCACGCCGCTTGCGGATGCCGGTGTCGGCAGGGTCGTCGCGTGTGCGCCGGTGTCATCGCGGGCCCAGCCTGCCGACGTCGTCGCAGAGGCGGCGAGGGCCGCCGGGATGGACGTGGTGCTCGCAGGCTCGGTCGCCGAAGCTGTCAGCGTGGCGCGCGCGATGGTGGGAGAGGACGGACTGATCGTGGTGGCGGGCTCGCTCTACGTCGTCGCCGAGGCGCGCGAGCGGTGCGTGGACGCGGCCGCCAGCACCCCGCCCGCGTCGGGTTGAGCGCGCCAGAAAGAAGGACGCTCCCCCGAGGCGCTGCGCACGCAGCTCGGACTGCTAGGGTGCTCCGCTCGTGAGCCGGACCCTCGTCATCGTGAAGCCCGACGGCATGGAGCGCGGGTTGGCCGGGGAGATCCTCGGGCGGCTCGAGCGAAAGGGGCTGCGCCTCGTCGCCGCGGAGCTCCGCTCGATCGGCGCGGAGGTCGCACGTCGTCACTATGCCGAGCACGAGGGAAAGCCATTCTTCGACGACCTCGTTGCGTTCATCACGCGCTCGCCCGCCCTGGTCATGGTGGTGGAGGGCCCCGGTGAGGACACGTTTGCCGTCGTGCGGACGCTCATGGGAGCGACCAACCCCGCGCAGGCGGCGCCCGGGACGATCCGCGGCGACCTCGCCATCGAAGTGACCGAGAACCTGGTCCACGGCTCCGATTCCTCCGAGTCGGCACAGCGGGAGATCGGCCTGTTCTTCCCCCAGCTGCCCTGAGCGCCCTCGGCGACACGTCCGGATCCGGCGACCCAGGACGGCCCGGCCTTGTGCACCGGTGCACGGTCCCGTAGCCTCTCGGAGGTACCCGTTGTCGGCGGACCGCCCCGAGAGTCCGCCGACCGGACGTTTCTGGCCCGATTCGTCGATCGGAGAGGAGTCCTAGGTCGATGCCCGACAACCGTTTCAACCTGCTAGGCCGCGACATGGCCGTCGACCTCGGCACGGCCAATACCCTCGTCTACGTCCGAGGACGTGGCATCGTGCTGAACGAGCCGTCCGTGGTCGCGGTCGATGTCAAAGACGGCCGGCCGCTCGCGGTCGGTGCCGAGGCAAAGCGAATGATCGGCCGCACCCCGAGCAACATCCAGGCCATCCGGCCGCTGAAAGACGGGGTGATCGCCGACTTCGAGATCTGCGAGAAGATGTTGCGTTACTTCATCCACCGGGTCCACCAGCGGCGCTTCGCGAAGCCCCGCATGGTGATCTGCGTGCCATCGGGGATCACCGGTGTCGAGCAGCGCGCCGTCATGGAGGCGGCGGAGTACGCGGGGGCGCGCAAGGCGTACATCATCGAAGAGCCGATGGCGGCCGCGATCGGCGCGGGTCTTCCCGTCCACGAGCCGACGGGCAACATGGTCGTCGACATCGGCGGCGGCACGACCGAAGTCGCCGTGATCTCGCTCGGCGGAATCGTGACCAGTCAGTCGGTGCGTATCGGCGGTGACGAGCTCGACGAGGGGATCGTCTCGTACGTGAAGAAGGAATTCAGCCTTGCGCTCGGCGAGCGTACGGCAGAGGAGATCAAGATCGCGTTGGGGTCCGCGTACCCGCTCGAGGAAGAGCTGCATGCCGAGATCAGGGGGCGTGACCTCGTGACGGGTCTCCCGAAGACCGTCGTCGTGTCCACCGAAGAGATCCGGCGGGCGATCGACGAGCCGGTGTCGGCGATCGTCGACGCGGTCAAGGTGACGCTCGATCGCACGCCGCCCGAGCTCGCCGCGGACATCATGGAGCAGGGCATCGTCCTCACCGGGGGCGGCGCGTTGCTCCACGGACTCGAGTCCCGCTTGCAGCACGAGACCGGCATGCCCATCGTTGTGGCGCGCGATCCGCTGAACTGCGTGGCCATCGGCAGCGGGCAGTGCCTGGAGGAGTTCGAGGCGCTCAAGCGCGTGTTGATCACTTCGTCCACGCGCTGACGACGCCGGGTCTCTCGTGGCGAGGTTGGCAAGGCCGAGGCGGTCGCGCCGTCACCTGACCACGCTTCTGGTGCTGGTGCTGCTGTCGATCACCATCATCACCCTCGACGCGACGGGCAGGGTGCAGGTGCTCACGTCGGGCGTCAAGTCGCTGGCGAGCGACGTCTACACTCCGCTTCGCTCCGGGGTGAACGGCGTCTTGGACCCGATCGGGAGGTTCTTCGCCGGGGCCGTCGACTACGGGTCGCTCCAGCGCGAGAACCAGAAGCTGCAGGCTCAGATCGTGACGCTGGAGCATCAGCAGGCCGCGACCGCCGCAGCGGCACGCCAGTACTCGGCGCTGGAGCGGCTGCTCGCCATCAACAAGCTGCCGGCGCTCGCGTCGTTGACAGCGGTGGTGGCAGAGGTGACAGCGCAGAGCGTGTCGAACTTCGCCGCGACCGTCACAATCGACAAGGGGCGCAACGAGGGGGTGGATCTCGGAGATCCGGTGGTCGGTCCGGGGGGATTGGTCGGGCAGGTGATCTTCGCGACGCACTCGACCGCGACGGTCCGCCTGATCACCGACGGCCAGTCCAAGATCGGGGTGGCGTTCGGCCATCAGGAGGAGGCGATCCTTGCGGGAGCCGGTGCCAACCGTCCCCTCCAGGTGCAGGACGTCCCCTCGACGACACCCGTGTCGGTCGGTGAGCTCTTGGTGACGAGCGGGCTCCAGGGCGCCGCGTTCCCTCCTGGCATTCCCGTGGCGAAGATCACCTCGGTGCACAACGTCGTCGGCGCGGCGGACAAGCAGGCGACGGCACGTCCTCTCGCCGAGTTGAACGGGATCAGCTACGTGGAAGTCCTCCAGTGGTCGGGTTCCTCATGACGCGCGCGATGCGAGCCGCCATCACATGAGCGCAAGAGCAGTCGTCCGCACGCTGGTCGTCATCGCCCTCGCCCTCCTCCTGCAGATGACCGTGCTCCTCGACATCCGTGTCGGCGGTGCGACCCCCGACGTGATGTTCCTCCTCCCGATCGCGGCCGGGCTCGTCGGTGGCCCGATCGAGGGTGCGGGCGTCGGCTTCGCCGCCGGCATCGCGGCGGATCTCCTCGTGCCCACGCCGTTCGGTCTGAGCGCGCTGGTGGGGACGCTGGTCGGCTTCGCCGTCGGGGCCGTCTCCGGAGGGATCGTGCGAGACGTTCGGGGTTTTGCCAGCTTGGTCGCGCTCGCCGCAAGCGCCATCGCGGTCATACTGTACGCCGTGCTCGGCGCCGTGCTCGGCGAGACCCAGTTTCTCCATGTGGACCTTGCGCTGGTTGTCACGGTCGTTGCCGTCGCCAACGGCGTGCTCGCCGGACCGGCGGTGAAGATCCTGCGCTGGGCGTTCGCCTCACCCTCGGACCGCGTCCCTGCGGGCGGGCGTCGGTGAGGCGCCGGTCCTTCCGACATCCGTTCCGGAGCAGTCGCCGTCTCTTCCCCATGGCGCCGGGAAGGCGCCGGGGCCGCCATGGTGCAGCGCGGACCATCAGGCCGCGGGCGCATCAGCTCAGGATGCGGCCGCGCCGCAGTGTGAACGTCGCCGCGCTGGTGGCATCTCCAGAGGACGTCCCCTCTCGCCCGCACCTTCGGATGAACGTCGTGGGGGTCATCGTGCTCGTGCTCTTCGGCGTGATGGTGCTGCGCTTGTGGAGCCTCCAGGTGATCAACCGGCGCCATTACGCGGCCGTGGTGAGCTCGAATTCGACGCGGACGGCCACAGTCCCGGCGCCACGCGGCCTGATCGTCGACCGCAGGGACACCGTGCTCGCCGGCAACAAGGTGGAAGACGAGCTGGTGCTCTCGCGCGTGGAGGCCGCCTCGAACCCGTCGATCGTCGGGAAGGTCGCCGCCCTGGCCAGCGTCTCTCCGGCAGCGGTGCGAGCCGCGCTCACAAACCAGCAGTACAGCCCCTACCAGCCCGCACCGGTCCTGCAGAACGCGTCGCCGGCGATCGTGCAGTACCTCGACGCGCACCAATCGCAGTTCCCCGGTGTGTCCGTCGAACAGGTGACCGTGAGGGACTACCCGCAAGGCGGCACAACGGCGACGCAGGTGCTGGGCTACACGGGCCCGATCACAGCGACAGTGCTGAAAGCCCACCCGAACCAGGGGTACACGCAGTCCTCGCAGATCGGCAAGACCGGCACCGAAGCCGAGGAGGAGAGATACCTGCGGGGACGGCCCGGGCGCCAGACGCTGGAGGTGACCCCGACCGGGACAGTGGTGGGCGTCGTGCGCCAGACCAAGCCCGTCCAGGGCGACACCGTGGCGCTGAACCTCACAGCGGGACTGCAGAAGGACGTGCAGCATGCGCTCGCGGCGAACATCGTCGCCGACCGCACCCATATGACATTCGGCCACCATCCCGCGGCGACCAACGGCGCGGCGGTGGTCCTCGACGCCCAGACGGGCGCCGTCCTCGCACTCACCTCGTATCCCTCCTACAGCCTCACAGAGTGGGTCGGCGGGATCTCGACGGCGAACTACAACGCCCTGCGGGCGGGGTGCACCGCCGCGACAGGTGGCTGCCCGCTGAACGACTACGCCATCCAAGGGCTCTACACCCCGGGGTCGACGTTCAAGCTGGCCACGGCGACCGCGGCGCTCCAGGACGGCATCATCACGCCGACAGCGACGATCGACGACACCGGGATCTTCAACATCCGCACCCACGGCGATCCGACATGCGTCTCGACATGCACATTCCACGACGCCACAGCCGTCGACGCCGGGATCGTCACAATGCGGCTCGCGCTCTCCGAGTCCGACGACTTCTACTTCTACACAATGGGCATGAGGTTCTGGCTGGCGCGAGCGCGCCTGGGCCAGACAGCGATCCAGAACGTCGCGCATCAGTACGGTTTCGGCGATCTCACCGGCATCAACCTCCCGGGCGAAGTCCAAGGCCGTGTCGACAGCCAGCCCATGCGTGAGCTCTTGCACAAGCAGACACCCAAGAACTACCCGAACACCTCCTGGTATCCCGGGACAAACCTCGAGATGGCGTTCGGCCAGGGAGAGACCGTGGTCACCCCGATCGAGGAGGCCCAGGCGTACGCCACCTTCGCGGACCACGGCATCCGCCACCAGCCCGAGGTTGTCGGCGCCGTGGTGACGCCCGGCGGCAAGGTGGTGAAGAGGATCGCGCCGAAGGTCACCGGCCATGTCACGATCAGCCCGACGAACTACCAGGCCATGCTCCAGGGGTTCATCGGGGCGACCCACACACCCAAGGGGACCGCGTACGCCATCTTCCAGCAGTACTCCCACGTCCCGAGCACATACGTGATTGCGGGCAAGACCGGGACCGCGACAACGGCCACATCGACCGCCACGCGGTCGCCGAACGCCTGGTTCGTCGGCTTCGGGCCCGTGAGCGGGCCGACCCAGTACGTGGTAGCGGTGGCGGTGGCGCAGGGCGGCTACGGCGACCAGGCCGCCGCTCCGGCGGTGGCCAGCATCTTCAACTACCTCTACGCCAATCCCGTGCCCCCGCTGGCCCTCCCGACGGCGACGCACCAGCCATCGCTCACGCCGGTCCCATCCGTGCCGGCGGCGGGGACTCCCGTGTCGACGACCACGACGACGCCGCCGACGGCCACAGCCGCGCCCCCGCCGTCGAGCACCGCGGCCACAGCCGCGCCCCCACCCGTGACAACGACGCCGGCTCCACCGCCACCCACGACCACCACGACGACGTCGCCCCCGCCCACGACCACGACGACGTCGCCGCCCACGACCACGACCACGACCACGACCACGACCACGACCGCGACCACGACGCCCCCTTCCACCACGACACCACCCGCCGCGACGTCAGGCGGATCGTCGGCAACGGGGGGTGCAGCGACGACGGGGGGGCCCATGTTGACGGATCGCCAGCGTGAGCAGGCGACACTGCTCGTCGCGGGTTCGAGCCGGGCGCCGCCGTAGACTGCCGCGGTCATGGAGTCGGTCATGGAGTCGTTCGTGGAGTCGGTCACGGAGTCGTTGTGGCCCCGAATCGAACCATTGCTCCGGAGCGTCCAAAAGCCTGCGCGCTACATCGGCGGCGAGCAGGGCGCCCAGACCCCCGTGCACGCCGCGGGGTGCGTGGCGTGGCTGCTCTGCTATCCCGATACGTACGAAGTCGGGCTGCCGAACCAGGGGCTGCAGATTCTCTACGAGATCTTGAACGAGCGCGCCGACGCGCTCGCAGAACGCGCGTACGCCCCGTGGGTCGACATGGAGGCCGCGATGCGCGGCGCGGGGGTGCCCCTCTTCTCGGTCGAGAACCACCTTGCGGCGCGCACATTCGATGTCCTGGCGTTCAACCTCTCGGCGGAGCTCGTCTACACGAACGTCTTGAACATGATCGACCTCGCGTCGCTGCCGGTGCGGGCGGCAGCACGGTCGGCGGGGGATCCCGTCGTGGTCGCGGGTGGTCACTGCGCGTTCAATCCCGAGCCGTTGGCGGACTTCGTGGATGCGTTCGTCATCGGGGATGGCGAAGAGGTGGTGGGGGAGCTGAACGAGGTGCTCGCCCTGTGGAGGGGCACCCCTCGCACGGCGACGACAAGGGCCGGGCTCCTCGATTCGCTGGCCCGCGTGCCCGGCGTCTATGTCCCGAGTCTCTACCGTCCTTTCTACTCGGGCGGTCGCCTCGTTGGCGTGGAGGCGGCTGCCGGCGCCCCTGCGCGGGTCGAGAAGCGGACCGTCTCGGACCTCGCGCAGTGGCCGTACCCGCGACAGCAGCTCGTTCCGCTCACCGAGGTGGTGCACGACCGCCTCAACGTGGAGGTGTTCCGCGGCTGTACCCGTGGGTGCCGCTTCTGCCAGGCGGGCATGATCACTCGCCCTGTGCGAGAACGCCCCGCGGCTCAGGTCCGCGAGATGATCGACGCGGGGCTCGCGCGCACCGGCTACGAGGAGGTCGCGCTCACGTCGCTCTCGACGGCCGACTTCTCGGGGATCGAGGACCTGGTCGGTGACGTGATCGGCGATCCTCGGCACGACGGCCGGGTCGCGGTGAGCCTGCCCAGCCTGCGAGTGGACGCCTTCACGGTCGGCACCGCGGCGCAGATCCAGCGGGTGCGGCGCACGGGTCTGACGTTCGCCCCCGAGGGGGGCACGTGGCGCATGCGACGGGTGATCAACAAACTGATCTCCGAAGAGGACCTGTACAGCGCCGTCGATGCGGCGTTCAGCCAGGGGTGGCGAAGGATCAAGCTCTACTTCCTGATCGGGCTGCCCACCGAGCGCGACGAGGACGTCGTGGGGATCGCAGAGCTCGGGATGCGCTGTGCGGAGATCGGACGCCGCACCCATCGCTCCGCGACGGTGGTCGCATCGGTGGGCGGCTTCGTGCCCAAGGCGCACACGCCCTTCCAGTGGGCACCGCAGGACAGCGCGCCGGAGCTGCTGCGCAAGGTGGCGTTGCTCCGCGAGGCGGCACGGGGAGCCCGCGGGCTCACCATCCGCTGGCACGACCCCGAGGCGTCGGTCGTCGAGGGCATCGCGAGCCGCGGCGATCGGCGCACGGGTGCGGTGATCGAGCGGGTCTGGCGAGCCGGTGGCACGTTCCAAGAGTGGTCCGAGCGCTTCGACCTCACGCTCTGGGAGGACGCCCTCGCGCGAGAGGGCCTGTGTCTCGACGACATCGTCCACCGTGAGCGCGACGCCGATGAGTGCCTCCCGTGGGGGCACATCTCCGCGGGCCTGCACCACGACTTCTTGTGGGAGGACTGGCAGCAGGCGAAGGCGGGCGCCGCGCTGGAGGATTGCCGATGGACGCCGTGCTACGACTGCGGGGCGTGCACCGGGCTCGGCCTGGAGCACGTCGTCGCCTCGGCAGAACCTCCCGGTGGGGGAAGCCAGGGTACGGGTCAGGACCTCGATCGCGGCGGCACGGTCCCCGTCCACCTCGTCACCGGTGTCCGGCGCTGAGCAGGACGGCGCAAGATGCGCGCTGCCGGACGGCACCGCAGCTCCTGCACCCCTGCGCCGCCTCCGGGTCCGCTACACCAAGACGGGCAAGATCCGCTTCACGAGCCACCGGGACGTGGTGCGGATGTGGGAGCGGGCGCTCCGCCGCAGCGGGGTTCCCGTCGCGTGGTCGGAGGGGTTTTCCCCGCGGCCGCTGGTGAGCTTCGGCCTGGCGCTGCCGACCGGATGCGAGTCGCTGGCCGAGTACGTGGACATTGTCCTGTCGCGCTCGGGGCAATCGGGCGGCGACGCCTGGCTCGGGGAGACAGGGGAACCGGGCCCGCAGGCGTGTGCCGCGCTGGGCGAGCGGCTTTCCGCGCTCCTTCCCCAGGGAATGGACGTCCAGGTCGTTGCCACCCTTCCGGAAGGGTCGGGGTCACTGCAGCAAGAGGTATCATCGTGCAGCTGGGACCTGGAGGTGTTCGGTTTGGCGGCAGAGGAGCTGAAGTCGCGTGTCGAGCGGCTGCTCGCTGCACCGGTCGTCCTCGTTCAACGGGAGCGCAAGGGGCGGATCGCCCTCGACGACCTGCGTCCCGCAGTGCTGGCCTTGGCGGTGGCCCCCCCTCCAGAGGGCGGCCCCGAGGATCCGTCGACCGGTCACCGTGCGTGGCTGAGGGCGGAAGTCGCCACCCGGCCGCGAGGCGTGCGGCCGCGTGAGCTGTTGGAAGCGATCGGGCCTGGTGTGAGCCTTTCCCGGGCCCGACGAGTGCATCAATGGATCGAGCGCGATGGCGCCCGGCTGGAACCGCTGGTGGGCCGCGGCGACGCCGCCATCGCCACGCACGCCGGAGCGCGGGCGTCATGATACGTCGAAGGAGGGATCTTCCTCATGGAAGAGCCAGAGCGTGGGCGGGCCACCATGGGCCCCCCGGGAATGGATCCGGAGCCCGGCAGGGCGCCGATGCCCGACAGGGCGACTGTGCCGGACAGGTCGCCAGTGCCGGACGAGGTGCGCCCCGGCGCGCAGAGGCGACCCGATGAGGCCGGTGGCAACGGGCAGATAGCGGTGCCCATGGATGCGGTCTCCCCCCCGAGACCGCGCATCGGCGACACGCGGCCGGCGCCCCCCGTCGCGAGACCGCTCGTGCCTGCAGGGGTTCCACTCGGCGAGCGACGTGCGACCGACGCGTCGAACGTCCCGGGCAACGGTGCCGCGTCGGGCGACGGCGGCGCGACGCGCTCCCGGGGACGCGGACGAGGGCGTGGGAGATCGACGGCCAGCTCCGACCTCGGTCGAGCCGCCACCCACCCGGACGACGTGCGCCTGGACCAAGAATCAGACAGCGCGCCCGCGGCGTCGGCCTCGCGACGCGCGGGGCGTCGCCGCCGCAGTGGTCGCGATCGCAAGGGGCGTTCGACCGGGCGCTACCTCATCTGCGTCCACGTGCAGCCAGGGCTTTCCCAGATCGCGGTCCTCGAAGGCCGGGCGCTCGTGCAGCACTTCGTGTCACGGGGTCAGGACGAGACGACGCAGATCGACGGCAACATCTACGTCGGCCGCGTGCAGAACGTCCTTCCCGGCATGGAGGCAGCCTTCGTCGACATCGGGATCCCGAAGAACGCGGTGCTCTACCGCGGAGACGTCCGGTACGACGTCGACGACGTGGAGGGCGGTCGCGCGCGCGGCCCGGAGCCGCGCATCGAAGAGGTCCTGCGACCGGGCCAGCTGATCCTCTGCCAGGTGACCAAGAACCCGATCGGTGCCAAAGGCGCCCGCCTCACCCAAGAGGTGTCCATCCCTGGACGCTTTGCCGTCTTCGTCCCGAACAGCGACGCCGTCGGCATCTCCAAGCGCCTGGGAGACAACGAGCGCCGCCGGCTGCGCCGCATCGTCGACTCGGTGCGCCCGCCCGGTCACGGCCTCATCGTCAGGACCGCTGCCGAAGGTGCCACAGAAGACGAGCTGCGTCGCGACGTGGACGGGCTCCTCCAGCAGTGGACCTCGATCGAGCGCGCAGCCATGCGCATGGGAGCTCCCGGGCTCTTGTACCGCGAGCCGGATCTCGCGGTCAGAATCCTTCGAGAGGAGCTGAACAGCGAGTATCGCGGGGTCATCATCGACGACGCCGAGCTCTTCGAGCAGGTCCGCAGCTATGTCGACACCGTGAGCCCCGAGCTGTCAGAGCGGGTGGAGCTCTACGACACGGAGGCGGAGGGTCAGCCGATCTTCGACCGCTTCCACGTGCACGAGCAGTTGCACAAGGCGCTCGATCGAAAGGTGTGGCTGCCGTCCGGGGGGTCGCTCATCATCGAACGGACCGAGGCGCTCACCGTCATCGACGTGAACACGGGCAAGAACGTCGGGAAGAGCAATCTGGAAGAGACGGTGTTCCGCAACAATCTGGAGGCCGCCGAAGAGGTGGCGCGCCAGCTGCGCCTTCGGGACATCGGCGGGATCATCGTGATCGACTTCATCGACATGGAGCTGCGCGAGAACCGGGAGAACGTCGCCGCAGCCCTGCGGGCGGCGCTCGCCCGGGACAAGACCCGTACCCAGGTCTTCGACATCTCCGAGCTCGGGCTCGTGGAGATGACGCGCAAGAGGATCTCCGAAGGGCTGATCGAATCGCTGTCCACCGAGTGCCAGGTGTGCCACGGGCGCGGGATCGTCTTGGACGCGTCCGCCCTCTGACCGGGCTGCGGTAGAGTGCTCCACTTATGTACGCAGTGATCAGCAGCGGAGGCAAGCAGGAGCGTGTGGCTGAGGGCCAGCGCGTCCGCTTGGAGCTCGTGGGCGAGCCGGTCGGGGCGGAGGTGGCCCTGGTCCCCGTCCTCTTGGTCGACGACGCCGGGACCGTCCGGGCGACCCCCGACGAGCTCGCCGGTGTGACGGTCACCGGGCGCGTGGTCGGTGAGGAGCTCGGACCGAAGATCAACGCGATGACCTACAAGGCGAAATCGAACCAGCGGCGGCGCTGGGGCCACCGCCAGCACTACTCCACGGTGGAGATCGTCTCCATCGCGGCGCGCTAAGACTCTCGTCGACCAGGAGGACCGATGTCGAAGACCAAGGGTGGCGGTTCGACCCGTAACGGCCGCGATTCGAATGCCCAGCGACTCGGCGTGAAGGTGTTCGACGGCACCGCGGTGCGTGCAGGGGCGATCATCCTCCGCCAGCGGGGCACCCGGTTTCATCCTGGCCAGAACGTCGGGCGAGGCGGGGACGACACCCTGTTCGCCACCGCGGACGGCGTCGTGAAGTTCGCAAGGCGCAAAGACCGCAAGCTCGTCGACGTCCTCCCGGGCTGACCGACCCGGGCTGACCGACCCGGGCTGAGGGGCCCGGGCTGAGGGGCTCAGCGCGTCGGCGACTGGGGGTCGGACCCCTCGGTGAGGGCTGCCGGGTCGTCCAGCGCGTCGATGACGCCGTGAATGATGTGGGCCACCATGTCGGTGGACCCAGCCGCCGCCCGGAGCAGGTCCTCGACTCGTAACGCGCCGGCCGTGCCGGCCGCGGCGTTGGTGACCACCGCGATCCCGAGGACCTCGGCGCCGAGATGGCGCGCGGCGACCGCTTCGGGAACGGTGGACATCCCGACCAGGTCGGCCCCGAGAGCGGCGAGCATGCGGACTTCGGCGGGCGTCTCGAGCTGTGGACCGAGCATCTGGGCGTAGACGCCCTCGGCGATGGGGGCAACCGCGCGGGCGCGCGCACGCAGCCGCGGCGACCACGCGTCGGTCATATCGACATGTCGTGAGCCCGATGGGCCTTCTGCGACGACTCCGACGAGCGGCGAGGTCCCCGTCAAGTTCAGATGGTCGCTGATCGCGACGACGTCGCCGACGGCGAAGTCCGGGTTGACGGCGCCAGCGCTCGCGGTCAGCACCACGGTGTGCACCCCGGAGGCGATCGCGGTTCTCACCGTGTGGACGACCTCAGCGGGGCTGCGCGCCTCGTAGAGATGGAGCCGGCCGGCGACGACCAGCGCCCGCGCGGGTCCGATCTCCACGGACCACGCTTCGGGACGGTGGCCAGGGCCGGTGAACCTGGAGAACCAGGGAAGGGACGTGAGGTCGATCGGCGCTCCGGACGCGCCGAGATGGGCCCCGGCTCCAAAGAGGCCGCTCCCGAGCACGACGAGCACGTCGTGGCGGTCGTGTCCCGTCATACGGGCGAGCTCACGGGCCGCGATGCGGGCCTGCTCGAAAGGGTTGGCGCCCGGCGCTCCCGGGCTCGTGGTGGGCACCGACGTCATGCTAGGTGGCGCCGGCGGCGCGCATCCGGACCGCGCAGGTCCCGAGCGACGCCGCACATGCCCGTCGATAGGCTCGGCGACTGTGAGCGACGGCTATCACCCCCCGGTCGAGGAGTACCTGCAGACCGTGCACTCCTTGAAGGAGGAGGGGACGCCCGCGATCCAGGCGCGAATCGCAGAGCGCCTCGGGAGGTCGGCGCCGTCGGTCTCCGAGATGCTCGACCGGCTCGTGGACGATGGCTACGTGCGACGAGATGGGCGTGTCGTCGAGCTCACGGACAAAGGATCGGTGCTCGCCGAAAAGGTGGTCCGCAAGCACAGGCTCGCAGAGCGGCTCCTCGTCGACGTGATCGGGCTGGAGTGGTACAAGGTGCACCACGAGGCGGGCCGATGGGAGCACGTCATCTCCGACGACGTCGAAGCGCGCCTGGTGGCACTGCTCGGTGATCCCTCGACCTGTCCGCATGGCAACCCGATTCCCGGATCGCGGAGGGAGGCGCGTCTCTGCGACGCGTACGCGCTCGCAGAGGCCGAGATGGGCGCAGAGATCCGGCTCGCGCGCATCAGCGAGGAGGTCGAGATGGATATCGACTCGCTCGCATACCTCGACGCCCACCGATTCGTCCCCGGCGCGACGGCGACGGTCGTGTCCCGCGCGCCCGACGGCACGCTGGTGCTCGACGTCGGTGGCACCACGGTGGCGCTCGGCGTGGATCTGTGCCGGCGCCTCTACGTGACCACCCGCTGACGCGACGTGACCATCCGGTGAGCCTGGACATGCCGCCGCCTCCAGCGGACGCGACCCGTCGTTACGTGGCAGACGCAGTCGTGACGATGAACGGCGATGCCCGGATCCTGCGCCCAGGCGCCATCGAAGTGGACGGCGACCGCCTCACGTGGGTGGGATCGCCCGACGACGCGGTCCCTGCCGCGGGAACCGACGTCGTCGCCGTCGGCGGCCTGCTCATGCCGGGCCTCGTGAACGCGCACGGACACTCGGCGATGACGTTGCTGCGCGGCGCGGGTGACGGGCTGCCGCTCGACCGGTGGCTCGCCGACGTGATCTGGCCACGCGAGGCGCGGCTGACCGCAGAGGACGTCTACTGGGGCATGCTGCTCGGCAGTGCCGAGCTCCTCCGATCCGGGGTCACCACGACCTGCGAGCAGTACTTCCATCCGCGTGCCGTCGCGCAGGCAGCGGTCGAGTCCGGGATCCGGTGCGTCCTGACGCCGGGCATCTTCGATCTTCCCGGGGGTGGTGCGCCCGTGACGTGGCAGGACTGCTTGGACGAGGCTGCGCAGCTGCACGCGGACGTGCATGGCCGCCAGGGGCGACTGTCGATCGGCCTCGGTCCCCACTCGACGTATGCCGTGCCGGACGAAGGGCTCGCCGCGGTCGCGAAGGTGGCGACCGAGCTCGACGCGCTCGTCCACATCCACGTGGCCGAGACCCGCTCGGAGGACGACGCGGTCCGCCTGCGTCTCGGGTGCAGTGCTCCCGAGCTCCTGGCTCGCCTGGGAGTGCTGGACTGCCGCGTGCTCGCCGCGCACTCCGTATGGCTGTCCGATGGAGATCTCGACCTGTTCGGCGAGTTCGACGTCGCGGTGGCGCACTGCCCGCAGAGCAACTGCAAGCTCGGCAGCGGCGTCGCGAGCGTCCCGTCGATGCTCGAGCGAGGATTGCGCGTCGGGCTCGGTACCGATGGCCCGGCGTCCAACGACAACCTGGACCTGTGGGAGGAGATGCGGCTCGCACCGCTGCTCGCGCGGGGGATCGCACGCGATCCCGGTGCGCTCGGGACCGCTGACGCGCTCGGACTTGCCACGCGTCTCGGAGCGGACGCCTTGCGCGTCGAGGCCGGCTCGCTCGAAGCCGGCCGTCTCGCCGACTTCATCCGGCTCGACGTGGATGACGCCGCGTTCGTGCCCGGTGTGTCGGCCGAGGACATCCTTGCGCACCTCGTGTGGGCGGCATCGAGCCGCCATGTCACCGACGTCTGGGTGGGGGGACGACAGATCGTCCGCGACCGCGCGTGCACGACGGTCGACGACGCGGGCGTACGGCGTGAGGTGTCGACCCGGGCGCGACGTCTCGCGGGCGTGTGAGGTCCGGCAGCGATCACCGGCCGGGACCGCAGTCTCGGACTCGTAGGATCGTGCCATGTCCGGGTTCGTCGACGAGGCGCAACTGCACGCAAAGGCAGGCGACGGGGGTGCGGGTGCCGTCTCGTTCCGCCGCGAGGCCCATGTCGACCGTGGCGGACCCGACGGGGGAGACGGCGGCCGGGGCGGCGACGTCTGGCTCGTCGCCGACGAGAACCAGGCATCGCTGCTGGGCTTTCGGGATCATCCGTTCCGACGCGCGGCCGACGGGACCCACGGGTCCGGAAAGCGGCGTCACGGGCAGCGCGGGGAGGATCTGGTGGTCCGCGTGCCCATCGGTACCGTCGTGCGCGGGCCCGACGGCACGGTACGAGGTGATCTCGCAACCCCCGGTGAGCGCTGGCGGGCGGCCCAAGGAGGAAAGGGCGGCCGCGGGAACGCGCGGTTCCTGTCGAACGCGCGGCGCGCGCCGGCGTTCGCCGAGCAGGGAGAGCGCGGCGAGGAGCAGTGGTTCGATCTCGAGCTCAAGCTGATCGCAGACGTGGCTCTCGTGGGCTTCCCCAACGCCGGGAAGTCGACGCTCATCTCTGCGGTGTCCGCGGCGAGGCCGAAGATCGCCGATTATCCCTTCACGACGCTCCAGCCCCACCTCGGCGTCGTACGCCTCGGCCGACGGGACGACGACGTCGAGATGATCGTCGCGGACGTGCCCGGCCTCGTGGAGGGCGCGGCCGAGGGGCGAGGGCTCGGGCACCGCTTCCTCCGGCACGTCGAGCGCGCGCGGGTCCTGATCGTCCTCGTCGACCTGGCCGCTGCGGACGGGACCAGCCCGTCCAAGCAGCTCGACGTCCTTCTCGGCGAGCTCGGTCGGTACCGCCCGGAGCTGGTCGCGCGCCCGAGGCTGGTGGTGGGCTCGAAGGCGGACGTTGCCGATCCGTCGCTCGTCGGACGTTCCGAGCTGGACCTCGTCATCTCGGCGGTGACCGGCGCCGGCGTCCCGGCCCTGCTCGAGCGTGCCGCAGCGCTGGTCCTCGAGAGCAGGCGCGAGGGACACGCCGGTGCGGCCTCCCCGGACGGGGTGGGCCCCTCTCCGGCGGCGCTCGGCCGGTCCGGCGGTGGTGGGGGCGTGGAACGGCATCGGGGCGAGATCGTCGTCCACCGTCCCCTGCCCGAGGAGCTGGTGGTCGCTCGGGTCGGCGCCCATGCGTGGTCGATCAGCGGGCGTGAGGCGCTGCGCGCCGTCAATTTCTCAGATCTCACCGACGACGCTGCCCTCGGCGAGGCAGTTCGCCGGCTGCGGCGGCTCGGCGCCGATCGCGCGCTTGCGCGTGCGGGCGCGCACGACGGTGACGAAGTGACCGTCGGCCAGGTCGCGTTCACGTGGTTCAAGGACCAGCCTGTCGAACTTCCCGAGCGCGGCCGCCCACGTGGTGCGCAGTCGCCGCGGCGCAGCCGGGGAAGGAGCCGATGACCCGCATCGTGGTGAAGGTGGGCTCCTCGACGGTGACCACCGATGACGGCAGAGTCGATGAGCACACGGTCATGCGGCTGTGTGAGCAGGTCGCCTCCCTCACGCGAGCCGGCTGCCAGATGGTCGTGGTGAGCTCGGGGGCCATCGCCTGCGGGTGGGCGGCGCTCGGACGGAGCGGCCCCCGCCCTGCGGACCCGGCCCTCCTCCAGGCGGTGTCCGCCGTGGGCCAGCATCGCCTCATGCACGCCTGGACCAACGGCATGGAGGCCCAGGGCATCCTCGCGGGCCAGGTCCTCCTCGCCCCCTTGGACTTCGGGCACCGACGGCAGTACCTCCATGCGCGAGAGACGGTGGACCACCTCTGGGATCTCGGCGTCGTGCCGATCGTGAACGAGAACGACGCCGTTGCCGATGACGAGATCCGCTTTGGTGACAACGACCGGCTCGCCGCCCTCGTCGCGCATCTCGTCAGGGCCGAGCTGCTCGTCCTCCTCACCGATACCCCAGGTCTTTTGAGCGCGGATCCCCGGGTGCAAGACGGATCGCTGATCGAAGAGGTCGTGGAGATCGACCATCGTCTGATGGAGCTGGCAGGCGGTCCCGGCGCCGTCGGCAGCGGGGGCATGGCGTCCAAGCTCATGGCCGCGCGGATCGCCAGTTGGTCGGGCGTCACGACCGTCATCGCCGACGGGAGGCGCGCGGGTGTCGTGGCGGCGGCGGTGAGGGGTGAGCCGGGAGTGGGCACCGTCTGCAGAGCCCGCCCCCAGCGGATGCACGCACGCAAGCTGTGGATTGCCTTCGCGCTGGGGTCCTCGGGGACGTTGGTGGTGGACGACGGCGCGCGCCGCGCGCTCGTCGAACACGGTCGGTCGCTGCTCCCGGCCGGCGTCCTCGAGTGCCGCGGACGGTTCGGCCCGGAGGACGCGGTGGAGATCGCAGGGAAGGACGGCTCGGTGTTCGCCAAGGGCCTCGTGCGCTACACCTCGGAGCGGGCGGCGGAGTGGGTCGGGCGCCGAAGTGAAGAGCTTCCCGACGACCTCTCGACCGTCGCCGTGCACCGAGACGACCTGGTGCTCCTCGAATGACCAGAGTTCCGACGGACCCGAGTCGAGAGGAGCGTCGCGCTACCGGCCGCGAGCGTGTGCACTGCCCGTGCCACCGAGCCATGTCCACCGGCGCCGATAGGCTGACACGATGACTTCCCAGAGCCTTGACCTGCTGGCTCGCGGGGTACGCGCCGCGTCGCGCACGCTGGCGAAGGCGCCATCTGCGACGCGTGACGACGCACTGCGCATTGCGGCGGACCTGTTGGTGGGTGAGGGAACCGTGGTCCTCGACGCCAACCAGGGCGACCTCGAGCGCTCGAAGCTCGTCGGAATGGATCCCGCCGCGCTCGACCGGCTGGCGCTGAGCGCGGCCAGATTGGAGCAGATGGCGGAGGGACTTCGCTCCGTTGCATCGCTTCCCGATCCGGTCGGTGAAGTCCTCGATGGTTGGGTCCGGCCGAACGGACTGCGGGTGGAGCGCGTGCGCGTGCCGCTGGGTGTCGTCGGCGTGATCTACGAGAACCGGCCGAACGTCACGAGTGACGCGGCCGGGCTGTGCGTGAAGTCGGGCAACGCCGCCTTCCTCCGCGGCTCGGCATCGGCACTGACATCGAACCGCGCCGTCGTCGCCATCCTGCGCCGGGCCCTGGCAAAGGCCGGACTGCCGCAGGACGCGGTCGCACTGGTGGAGGACACGAGCCATGAGACGGCCGTCGAGTTCATGCGGCTCCGCGGGCTGATCGACTGTCTGGTGCCGCGGGGGGGAAGGGCCCTCATCGCGTCGCTTCTCGAGCATGCCACCGTGCCGTACGTGCTCGACGGAGACGGCAACTGCCACGTCTACGTCGACGCCTCTGCCGACCTCGATATGGCCGAGGCGATCGTGGTCAATGCCAAGATGCAGCGACCCGGCGTCTGCAACGCGGCAGAGACCCTCTTGGTCCACGCCGATGTCGCTGCCGACCTGCTCACCCGTCTCTCGCAGTCCCTCGCCGAGGTGGAGCTCGTCGCCGACGATCGGGCGCGTCGGTACCTCCCGTCCGCCTCCGCAGCCACCGAGAGCGATTTCGCGACGGAGTTCTTGGCCATGAAGCTCGCTGTCGGCGTGGTGGACGACCTCGATGGGGCGATCGAGCACATCACCCGGTACAGCTCGGGACACTCCGAGGCCATCGTGACGCGAGACGTGGAGTCCGCAGACCGGTTCGTGCGAGAGGTCGACGCGGCAGCGGTGCTCGTGAACGCCTCCACGCGGTTCGTGGACGGGAGCGAGCTCGGTCTCGGCGCGGAGGTCGGCATCTCGACGCAGAAGCTCCACGCCCGCGGTCCCATGGGCCCGCGGGAGCTGACCTGTGTGAAGTGGGTGATCCGCGGAGCCGGGCAGGTGAGGGGATGACCGGGTCGAACGCACGGGCCGGCGAGCGCCACTTCGCGTCGATCCCGGCGGTGCGTGCCGGACTCGCCGGGGTCGACTACATCGCAGACGACCGCATTGCCGGCGTGGTGTACCTGGCGGACCGTCTGGGAAAGCCGGTGCTCGTGGAGGGACCGGCGGGCACCGGCAAGACCCAGCTGGCGAAGTCGGTCGCACAGATGGCGGGGAGCCGGCTCATCAGATTGCAGTGCTACGAGGGGCTCGACGAGTCCAAGGCCCTCTACGAGTGGAACTACCGCAAGCAGCTCCTGCGCATCCAGGCAGAGCAGTCGCCGGCATCCTGGCACGAGCTCGAAGAAGACATCTTCTCCGAGGCGTTCCTGCTGACGCGCCCTCTCCTCGAGGCGATCAGGACGGAGGACCCGGTCGTGCTGCTGATCGACGAGATCGACCGAGTGGAGCTAGAGACGGAGGCGTTGCTGCTCGAGGTGCTCTCGGAGTACCAGGTCTCCATTCCCGAGCTCGGCACCGTGCGTGCGACGCGGGTGCCGATGGTGTTTCTCACCTCCAACAACACCCGCGAGCTGTCCGAAGCCCTGAAGCGGCGATGCCTCTACCTCCACGTCGACTATCCCGACCTCGCCCGCGAGCGGGACATCGTACGGCGTCGGGTGGACGGCATCTCAGAGGAGCTCGCCGACCAGGTGGCGCGGATCGTCCGTTCGCTCAGGACGCTCGAGCTGCGCAAGTCGCCCTCGGTGGCAGAGACCCTGGACTGGGCGCGCACGTTGGTGGTTCTTGGCGTCGAGTCGATCGACGCCGCGCAGGCACGCGAGACGCTGCACGTCCTCTTGAAGTACCGCCAGGACATCGAGCGCGCGGCAAAGGAGCTCCTCTCCGCAGATGCTTGAGCTCCTGTCGGGGTTCGTCAGCGAGCTGCGGCAGTCGGGGCTCCCGGTCTCGCTGACCGAACATCTCGATGCGGCGCGTGCCGTCCAGCAGATTCCGATGGAGGATCGAGAGGCGCTGAAGTCCGCGCTCGGCGCCACGCTCGTGAAGTCGAGCGCCCACTGGCAAGCGTTCGAGACGGCCTTCGAGGTCTACTTTTCACCGCGCGTCCCGCCCGGGGCCGGGGGGACCGACGACGGGCGCGCGCACGGCTCGAGTTCGCCGCCGGGGGCTCGTCCCGGGAGCGCCGACGGCGCGGGTCCTCCTGCAGGGGGCGGTGGCACGGAGCCGATGAGCGCCCGCGAGCTCGCTGCGCTGCTCCTCCGGGCACTGCGCCAGGGAGACCGTGCGCTGGTCGCCGCCCTCGCGCGCCACGCCGTCGACCGCTACGCGTCGATGGAGCCCGGCAGGCCGGTCGGGGGTACGTACTACCTCTACCGGACGCTCCGGCACCTCGACCTGGACGGCTTGCTGGAGCAGCTGCTCGAGGCCGAGCGCAGCGAGCAGGAGCTGACCGCCCTAGAGGCGAGGCTCTTGGCCGACGAGTACCGGACGCGGATCGCACAGTTGCGCCGCGCGATCGAAGCGGAGATCCGCAGGCGCCTCGTCGTGGACCGCGGCGCACCCGCGCTGGCCAAGTCGGTCCGCAAGAACCTCCCCGAAGACGTCGATGTCATGCATGCCAACAGGGAGGAGCTCGCCGCCCTCCAGCGGACGCTCTATCCGCTCTCGCGCAAGCTGGCGGTCCGTCTCGGCCGCAAACGCCGCCATCGCCGGCGTGGACCCCTCGACTTCCGCGCGACGGTCCGCCACTCGCTGTCGACCGGCGGCGTGCCGGTGGAGCCGCGCTTCCGACATCCCCGTCCCGCCAAGCCCGAGATCTTCGTGATCGCCGACATCTCGGGCTCTGTGGCGTCGTTCGCTCGCTTCACCCTCCACCTCGTCTACGCGATCAGCACCCAATTCTCCAGGGTGCGTAGCTTCGTGTTCGTCGACGGCATCGACGAAGTGACGCATGTGTTCGAGCATGCGCACGACCCTGGAGTGGCGGTCCAGCGCATCACGGCGGAAGCGGACGTCGTGTGGGTGGATGGCCACTCGGACTACGGCCACGCCCTCAGCGAGTTCGACCGGCGGTGGGGAGACGAGGTGACGTCGCGCGCCACCGTGCTGATCCTCGGTGACGCGCGGAACAATTACCACGCGTCGGGCGCGTGGGTGCTCCACCAGCTCCAGCAGCAGGCACGGCACGTCTACTGGCTGAACCCAGAACCTCGTCAGTACTGGGGATCGGGCGACTCGATCGTCGACGAGTACGCGGTGCACTGCGACGCGGTGGTCGAGTGCCGGACGCTCCGTCAGCTCGAGGAGTTCGTCACCGAGCTCGCGTGACGATGCAGATTGGCGTCGAGCTCGACGTTCAGCAGGCGTAGTCTCCGTCGAACGGCATGTTCTTGACGCTGTCGGTGTACTGGATCAGCTGGATCGGCCCTGTCGGCAAGATGTCGCCGAGGCTGGCTGCCGTTGTCCTGGCGTTCGCGCACTTGTACGCCGGTGTCGGTCCTGTCCACCACGCCGGGAACAGGGGACCAGGCGGGTTGTAGCGCCCGACGAGGTCGTTCCAGCGGGACAGCGAGAAGTAGAAGCCGACTGTGTTGATGTTGGCGGTGTAGTGCAGCGCGTCGAATGCTCCGACGGCGACCGATCGGTTCGTTGTGACGTTTGTCGGGGACCAGTTCCCACCCGACTCGACATCGAGCCACCACGGCACGTTCGCCCGTGTGGCGACGGCGGCTTGCGCCTGCTGGTAGGCCTGGAGCGCGGCGCCATAGCCGTAATTGCAGGCTGTGGGTGTGGGAGCTGTCGGGTTCGCGGCGCACCCGGGCTCAGGTGTGGTCGACTTCCCGTAGGAGAGGAAGGTGTAGAGGTTCAGCCCGCCCGCGGCCCATGTGACTTCCTGCTGCAGGCACGGGTTCACCGACCCGTAGGACCAGCCGGCCACCTCGACGACACCCACTTGGTGCGGGGAGGGGGGGAGCTGACCGCACTGGTACCCGGAGACGTCGTACCCGCTGCTTCCCGGCTGGAACGACGGCGATCCCGGGTCGCCGTTCCCGACGCCGGTCGCGATGCCGACGATCGGCGCTGTGACGTGCTGCGGCGCAGAGCCCCAGAAGATGGCCTGACCGAACGGCGTGACGCCGCCACTCGCACTGGCGAGCCAATACCCCGTTCCGTTGTAGAGCGAGGAGATCCCGACGATGGGCTGCGTCAGCAGTTGGGCTCCGAGGGAGCCGTAGAAGCGTGTCGTGCCACCGCCCCCGAAGGTGAACACACCCCCGTCGGTGGCCACCAACCAATAGCCTGTTCCTGTCGGCATGGTCGCCATACCCGTGATCGGCTGCGCGAGCACGTGACCGCCCATCGACCCGAAGAACGTCGCATTTCCGAACGTGAAGATGCCGCCGTCCGCTGCCACCAGCCAGTATCCCTGCCCTGTGCGCGTGGCGGACATGCCGACGATCGGTGCCACGAGCTTCACGCCGCCTTCCGACCCGAAGAAGTTCGCCGAGCCGAACGTGAACACGCCCCCGTCCGCGGCGACGAGCCAGTAGCCGTGCCCTGTGGGTGCCGCGGTCATGCCGACGATCGGTGCCACGAGCTTGACGTTGCCCTCGGAGCCGTAGAAGTTGGCCGCGCCGAACGTGAACACGCCGCCGTCACTCGCCACTTCCCAGTACCCGCGTCCTGTGGGCATCGAGGCCATTCCGACGATGGGCTTGTTCAGTGGCTGGCCGGCCATCGACCCGTAGTTCGGGGCGCCCCCAAAGCTGTAGACGGCGCCATTGGAGGCATCCATCCAATACGCAGTGTCGTGGATGGACACCGTTGTCCCAGCCTGCTTCGACGTGTTCGTCGTCGATCCATTTGGCGGGGTGGTGGTGGTGGTCGTCGTCGTGGTCGTCGAGGTGGTCGTCGAGGTCGTCGAGCCCTGCCCTGTCGCGCCAGCCGCACCTTGGATGCCCGTGAGTGACATGATGCTGAAGGTCGCCAGTGCCGCGGCCGGCAGGATGCAGTGGACCGCACGGCTTCGCAGGTTTGCACGACTTCCCCGCGGGGTACCACGGAAACAACTCTGGAGTCCCATCCTGGCCAAATTGTAATGCGGCACACATCGAAATCAAGCGAAACCAGAGAATGCATCCGCACGCAGGAACCTTTGTGCAGCGATCGTGGTGATGTGGGATGCGGCCGGAAAATTCCCGTGTCGATCGTCCGTCAGTCGCGCAACAACTCGGCGACGTCGAACGCGAGATCGAGCGATTGGCGCGCGTTGAGACGCGGATCGCACGCGGTCGTGTACCGCTGACCGAGGTCGTCTTCGACGATCGCCTCGGCGCCGCCAAGGCACTCGGTCACGTCGTCACCGGTGAGCTCGACGTGCACGCCCCCCGGCCACGTGCCCATGGCGCGGTGGATCCCGAACCACTCGCGCAGCTCTGCGACGATGTCGCCGAATCGACGGGTCTTGGTGCCGTTGTCGCTCGTGAAGGTGTTGCCGTGCATCGGATCGCACGCCCATACGACAGGATGTCCCCCGGCCCGCACGGCCTCCACGAGGGGCGGGAGCGCGTCGGCGACCTTGCCCGCTCCCATCCGGGTGATCAGCGTCAGGCGGCCGGGCGTGCGGTGGGGATCGAGCAGCTCGCACAACGTGTGCACCTCGTCGGGCGTCGCCGTCGCGCCGAGCTTGACGGCGATCGGGTTGATCACACCGGAGAGGAATTCGACGTGCGCGCCGTCCGGCTGGCGGGTCCGCTCGCCGACCCACAGCAAGTGGGCGGAACAGTCCACCCAGTCGCCGGTCAAAGAGTCCTGGCGGGTGAGCGCCTCTTCGTAGTGGAGGATGAGCGCTTCGTGGCTCGTCCAGAAATCGGTCTCGTGGAGTCCTTCTTCGGAGGCGAGGTCGATGCCGCACGCGGCCATGAAGCGCAGGGCACGGTCGATCTCGGTGGCGATGCGCTCGTATCGTCTGCCTTCTGCCGAGGACGCCACGAACTGCTGGTTCCACTTGTGGACGTGCGAGAGATCCGCAAAGCCGCCCTTCGTGAAGGCGCGCAGGAGGTTCAGCGTCGCCGCCGACTGGTGATAGGCGGCCACCAGGCGCGCGGGGTCGGGACGGCGGGCCGCGGGGTCGAACGACTCGTCGTTGACCATGTGGCCCCGGAACGCCTCGAGCTCGACGCCCCCCACGCGTTCGACGGACGACGTGCGCGGCTTGGCGAACTGACCGGCGATCCGGCCGACTTTGACGACCGGGACGCCACCCGCGTAGGTGAGGGTCACCGCCATCTGCAGCATCACCTTCAGCTTGTCCCTGATGCTGTCGGCGCTGAACTCCCGGAACGACTCTGCGCAGTCGCCCGCCTGGAGGAGGAAGGCCTCGCCTCGTGCCACGGCGGCGAGCGCGCCGGTCAGCTGGCGAGCCTCGCTCGCGATCACGAGCGGTGGCAGTCCGCACAGGGCCGCTTCGGCGTCCTTCAACGCCTCCGCGTCGGGCCAGTCGGGCTGCTGTGCAGCCGGACGAGCGCGCCACGAGCTCGGCGACCATTCGGGTCGCGGCGGGACCGGCGGTGTGGCACTCGACATGCACGTAGCGTACGACCTGCGCGGCGCATGATCGACGCGTACGCTGCGGCGATGACCCCCGCGGCTTCCCGGAGGGTTGCGGGTGCGCGACGGGCAGGATCGCCTCGTGCCCGCGGCGAGCGCATCGGCATCCTCGGGGGCACGTTCGATCCGCCGCATTGCGGGCACGTGACGGCCGCACGGGCGGCGCACCGGGTGCTGGGACTCGACAGGCTGCTCCTCGTCGTCGCGAACGAGCCATGGCAGAAGGTGCCGCACCGCCAGGTGACGCCGGCCGAGGACCGGTTCGCGATGGTCCAGGCCGTCGCGGCCTCGATCCCAGAGATCGAGGCCTCCCGGATCGAGATCGACCGCGGGGGCCCGAGCTACACCGCCGACACGGTGGACACCCTCCTTGCCGATGCGGACGCGAGCCGCCACGTCCGTCCCGATCTGTACCTCGTGGTCGGGTCAGACCTGGTCGAGGCGCTCCCGACCTGGAAGCGCGTCGAGGATCTCCGGCGGCGCGTGACCCTTGCGGTGGTGTCCCGCCCGCACACCGAGCACCCGGCGATGCCCGAGGGGTGGACGACGGCCCTCGTCGAAGCCGACACCGTCGCCGTGTCGAGCTCGGAGGTCAGGGACCGCCTGGCGCGCGGACTGCCCGTCGATGGTCTCGTGCCGCCCGAAGTGATCCGCTGCATCCACCTGCGCGGTCTGTACGCTGTACCGAGATGAGCGCATCGGTCTGGGACACGGTCGAGCTTCCGGCAACCTCGCACGACGTGCTCGCGATCCAACAGCCAGCCGCCGACCCGTCGGGCCCCGAGCACCGGCAGTCGGACCGCAAGGCCATGCGAGAGGTGCGACGCCGCGAGCGCAGACGGCGCAGGCTGTACGCGTTGAGCGGCGTCATCGTCCTGGCGGCGTTCCTCGCTGCCACGGTGCTCGTCTTGGACCTGGTCCGTTGACGCTGCCAGGAGCGGCGCTCGTGGCAGCCGCCGCCGCCGACGAGAAGCTCGGGAACGAGACCGTCGTTCTCGGGATGGACGAGGCCATCGGCGTGGTCGACGCGTTCGTGGTGACGAGCGGCCAGAACGTGCGGCAGGTGCGCAGCCTCGTTGACGAAGTCGAGCGTCAGGTGAAGGAGCGGGACGGCCGTTCCCCGATCCGGGTCGAAGGACTGCGGGATGCCACGTGGGTCCTCATGGACTACGGCGACTTCGTGGTGCACGTCTTCTTGGAAGAGCTTCGCACGTTCTACGACCTCGAGCACCTGTGGATGAGCGCGCCGCGCGTGCGTTGGCGGGCCGAGGCGGCCGGCTGACCCGAGCGCCAGCGGGCATGGCCGACGTGGTGCCGGGGACCGCCATCACTGCCCGGTGGCCGTGGTGGGGGGCGCCGCGGGCGACAAGAGCGTGCTGTACTGCGACTCGTGCACCGGGCCGCTCTCCAGGGCTCCGGATGCCACGGGCACGTCGATGGGGACACCGTCGATCTCGAAGAGGACCCCGACGCTGGCCCGGAGGTTGGCCGCGATCGTGTAGACGACCTGCGCGACGCCGAGGATCTCCTGGGTCCCCGACAGCTGGCCGAACCCGGCCGAGAAGTTGACGGTCACGACGTTGCTCGCCACGTGTGAGGAGAGCAGGTGGATCTGGGGGCTGAGCGCGGACTGGACCCCTTTGAAACGTTCCGTCGTGCTCGGGCCGTCTGCGAGGAGCAATGTGCCGATGACCGTGGCCAGCGACGCGTGGGGCTTCACGTAGCGCGCTTCGGGGAGCACGTAGGCGTTTGTCGACGTGAAATAGACGTCGACCTGCACGAGGCCGCTGTCTGTGGTGGGGATCTTGCGTGACGGGATGTGCGGGACGACCCGGCCGGGCAATTGGCTGGCAGCGATCGGGCGCGCCGCCTGCTCCGTCGGGATCCCGCACCCGGCGAGCGCGCATGCGCTGAGCGCCACCATCGTGGCGGCGATCACGGACCGCCGCGCCGCACACGCCGTCGTGCCACGTCGCCGCACACGCCGAGGACCCCGCGCACTCCGCACGCCCCGCGCACCCCGCACACCCCGCGCACCCCGCACACCGAGCACGTTCACGGCGCCGAGTTGCCGTGGGCGAGCCACTCGTCGTCGTCGGCGTCGGAGAGATCCCCGGGCAGCTCGATCGAAAAGCGGGCACCGCCTCCTGCCGCTTCGTCCGCCCACACCCGCCCGCCGTGCAGGCGGACGTGCTCGGCGACGAGCGCGAGGCCGAGACCCGTGCCGGTGCCCGCTCCTCGCTTGAACGCGGCGTGACCGCGGTAGAAGCGCTCGAACACCCGTGCCCGCTCGGTCGGGGGCAGCCCCGGCCCGGAGTCCTCGACCGTCACGCGCACGGCTCGCGGATGCCCGTCGAAGGGCGTCCCGAGCTCGACGCGTACCGCAGTGGCGCCGCCTCCGTACAGGGAGGCGTTTTCGAGCAGGTTCGACATGACCCGCTCGAAGCGGCGCTTGTCCACCCACAGGCGCGTGCCGGACACGGCGGGATCCACTTCGACCGGCGGGGGCGGCGTCCCGACGGGAAGCGAGCGGTGGGCTGCGAGCACCGCGCGACGTACGAGCTCCCCGGGGTCGACTTCTTCGAGGGAGACGTCGGCGGAGCCGGTGTCCGATCGGGAGATCTCGAGAAGGTCGCCCACCATTCGCTGGAATCGGCGTACGTCCGCCGTCAAGAGCTCGAGCGCCCGCCTGCCCGAGGGCGCGAGCGAGTCCGACTGCGCCTCGAGCACTCCGAGGCTGGCCGCCAGCGTCGTGAGAGGGGAGCGGAGCTCGTGGCTCACGTCGGAGGTGAAGCGCGCCTCGCGCTCGATCCGCTCCTGGAGCTGGTCCACCATGCGGTTGAACGAGAGCGAGAGCGCAGCGAGGTCCGGATCGCCCGCCGTCGCGACGAGCCGGGTCCCGAGCTCACCGCCGGCGATCGCCACCGCCGCCCGGGACACTCCGGTGAGCGGGCGCAGGGACCGGCCGCTCGCCCACCGTCCAAGCGCTGCGCCGAAGACGGTCGTGATGACTCCTGCAGCGAAGAGCGCAAGTGCGAGGACCCGGAGCGTGTGCGCGAGGTCGCTCAGATTGAAGACTTCGTAGTAGACGGCGTGAGGGATCGGGACCCCGACCGCGATCTGCGGTGTCCCCTTGTATGTATACGTCTGGCTCGCCGGCGTCCCCCTGCTCACGAGGACCCGGAGCGACGACGGGATGGCGCGCTGTGTGACCGAGAAGGAGCGCTCGTACCAGATGCCTCGACGGTCGAGGAGCGAGTGCGAATGCGGTGTGCCCTTGTCGGCGTCTGTCAGGACCGGGATGATCTTTGTCCCGTCTCGGACGCGCTGGCTCACGAATGTCGCGTTCACGAAGGCGTCGTGCACCGCCTGGTTCTCCTGGTCGCTGACCAAGAAGTGCCGGGTCGTGAAGTAGCTCAACGCGCCCATGCTCACGGACAGGACGAGGGCACCGAGCGCGAACGTCACGGTGACCCGGGCTCGGAGTCCGAGGCGGGTCCACAGCGGTGCGGATCGCCTCTCCGGGCGTGAGTCAGGGCACAAGCTTGTAGCCCATCCCCCGGACGGTCAGGATGTGGCGGGGGAGCGCCGGGTCCGGCTCGATCTTCGTCCGCAGACGACGAATGTGCACGTCGACCAGTCGTCCGTCCCCGAAGTAGTCGTACCCCCAGACACGGTCGAGAAGCTGCTCGCGGCTCAGCACCTTGCTCGGGCTCGACGCGAGCTCGCACAGCAGCCGGAACTCGGTCTTGGTGCAGTGGACCTCGGTGCCGTCCTTGTGCCGCAGGACGCCCTCCTCGGGCACCAGCTCGAGGTCCCCGAACGCGAGGATCGTGGGCTCGTCGTCGGCAGGGCGCACGCGCCGCAACAGCGCCCGTATCCGGGCCCCGAGCTCTTTGGTCACGAACGGCTTGGTGACGTAATCGTCTGCGCCGGCTTCGAGGCCGGCGACCACATCGTGCGTGTCGGTGCGGGCAGTCACGATGATGATCGGCACGGCGCTCTGACGCCGAAGCGCCCTGCAGCACTCGAACCCGTCCATCCCGGGAAGCATGAGGTCGATGAGCGCCACGTCCGCGGGGTGCCCCGCGAAGCGCTCGAGGGCCTCCTCTCCGTTCGCCGCCTCGTCGACCTCGTAACCCTCACCTTCCAGGGCGAGCCGCATCGACGATCGGATGCGCTCGTCGTCTTCGACGACCAGGATGCGGCTGCTCATGGTCGCCAGGTTACGACGCGTCGGCGCCCACGTGGGCCTTCCTCGGCGCGCAGGTCCGCGTCCGGCGTCCGGCGTCCACTGTCCGCACCCGTGTGGACGGTACCGTAGAAGCCGTGGACGGGGACGAGGCGGCCTGGCAGCTCGCCGAATTCGGTGGGTGGCTGCAGAGCAGGTCCGCAGAGACCCGGCGCGCGTACCGCGCGGACGTGGATGCGTTCGCCGACTGGGCGGCCCGGGCCGGCTGCCCGGTGCCGTCCTGCGTGAACCGGCTCGTGCTGCGGCGTTACCTCGCGTACCTCTCCACGCGGCGCTACGCCAGGGCCACGATCGCCCGCAAGGCCGCCGCGCTGCGCGCCTACTTCGGGTGGTGCAGGCGCCGGGGGATCGTGACGGAGGACCCCGCCCAGCGCCTGGGTTCCCCGGGCACCGGCGGAAGGCTGCCGTCGGTGCTGTCCCACGGCGAGCTCGACGCGTTGCTCGACGGCGGCCCGGCTCCTCGGAGCACCGCCCTGGCTGCAGCGTTCGTGCTCCGCGACGACGCCGTCCTGGAGCTGCTCTACGCCGCCGGGCTCCGGGTGTCGGAGTTGTGCGGGCTGGATCGAACGGGACTGAACCTGGGCGGACGCACGATCACGGTGATGGGGAAGGGTGCAAAGGAGCGGCGCCTCCCCGTCTACGAGCGCTGCGCAGAGATGCTCGGTCGGTGGCTCGACGAGGGACGACCGGTGGTCGCCAGACCCGGCAGTCCGCCCGAGGCGGTGTTCTTGAACCGGGTCGGGAACCGGCTCGGGCCTCGCGACGTGCGCCGTATCGTCGACCGGCGGTCCCCGGTGCCGACCCATCCCCATGCCCTACGCCACACCATGGCGACCCACCTCCTCGACGGGGGCGCCGACCTTCGGGTCGTCCAGGAGATGCTCGGGCACGCCAGCCTTCGCACGACGCAGATCTACACCCACGTCAGCCGGGAGCGGCTGATCGAGGTGTACTCCGGGACGCACCCCCGGGCCTGACCTGCGCCCTGGCGGTGGCCGATGTGCCAACGAGCAGGTAACCTCGTCCTGCCTGCCGTCCGGCGGGCCTCGTACGAGAACGATCCTGCACCCGAGCGCGTTCCACGGTCGCCCCTCGAGGGGTGCTGCGCACGGGGAAGACCAACCGACTGGAGGAGCCCTCATGGCCGTCGTCACGATGCGACAGCTGCTGAACGCCGGAGTCCACTTCGGCCATCAGACGCGTCGCTGGAACCCCAAGATGCGTCGCTACATCCTCGGCGAGCGCAACGGCATCTACCTCATCGACCTCCACAAGACCCTCGAGGGGTTAGAGAGTGCCTACGCGTTCGTGCGCGACCTCGTGGCGGGGGGAGGCAACGTGCTGTTCGTGGGCACGAAGAAGCAGACGCAGGGCCCCGTCGCCGACTATGCCGCCGCGTGCGGAATGCCCTATGTGAACCAGCGCTGGCTCGGCGGCATGCTGACGAATTTCGCCACCGTCTCGGGCCGGGTCAAGCGGATGCAGGACCTGCGGACCATGCGGGCCGCCGGTGACTTCGACGCCATGCCGAAGCGCGAGGCGCTGCGCCACGTCCGTGAACTCGAGAAGCTCTCCCGCAACCTCGGCGGGATCAGCGGGCTCGACCGTCTCCCCGAGGCCATCTTCGTCATCGACACCAAGAAGGAGCACATCGCCGTCACCGAGGCGAACAAGCTCCGCCTGCCCGTCGTCGCGGTGGTCGACACCAATTGCGACCCCGACGTCATCGACTATGTGATTCCCGGCAACGACGACGCGATCCGCTCGGGCTCCCTCATGTGCCGGGTGATCGCGGACGCGGTGGCCGAAGGGCGTTGGATCGCGGCCCATCGGCCTGCTGTGCGTAAGGCGGAGGGCAACGGCGCGCCGGCGGCTGCGCCGTCACCGCCGCGGCCGCGCCCCCGAGCGACGGTCGACGCCTCGCATCCCGAGCCTCCACCCGAGGTCGAGCCCGTGGCGAGCGCGCCAGCGGCCCCGGTCGTGGAGACGCCAGGTTCTGCCCCTCAGGACGAGCAGCCCGTCACGGCGGAGGCCTGACGGTGCCGAACTTCACTGCAAAGGACGTGCAGGCGCTGCGGCGCCTCGCCGGCGTGGGCATGCTCGACGCGAAGCGGGCCCTCGAGGAGACCGATGGCGTCGTCGAGGACGCGATGCAGTGGCTCCGCGTGAAGGGTCTGGCAAAGGCGGGAAGCCGCGAGGAGCGTGAAGCCCCCCAGGGGGCCGTCGCAGCGGTCCGGCAGGGTTCGGCGGCGGCGATCGTCGAACTGCGTTGCGAGACGGATTTCGTGGCGAAGTCGCCCGAGTTCGTGTCGCTGGTCGACGATCTCGCCGCGTCGGTGGCTGCGAAGGGTGAAGCGTCGATCGCAGAGCGCCAGGAGGAGGTCGACCAGCTCCGGACCTCCCTCCAGGAGAACATTTCGGTTGGCCGCGTGGTGCGCATGGAGAGCGCCGAGGGACAGGTCGTCGACCTGTATGTCCACCAGCAATCCGGACGCGGCGTGAACGCCGTCATCGTCCTCCTCCAAGGAGGCAGTCAGGACCTGGCGCACGAAATCGCCGTGCATATCGCGTTTGCCCGTCCGAGGTATCTGCGCCGTGACGACGTCCCCGAGTCCGAGGTGGCCCAGGAGCAGGCGACGGTCGAGGAGATCTCGCGTCACGAAGGCAAGCCGGAAGCCGCACTCGCCAAGATCGTCGAGGGAAGGATGAACGGGTGGTTCAAGGAGCGGGTGCTCCTCGAGCAGCCATACGTGCGCGACGAGAAGCGGTCGGTGTCCGATGTGCTGGGTGCGGCGGAGGTCGTCCAGTTCGCGCAGGTCGTGGTCGGGTCCTGAGCGCGCAGGGCGGTCGCGCGGCGATGGAGGGGAACCGGCGGCATGGGTGAGCGACGGCGCATCGTTCTCAAGATGTCTGGTGAGGCCCTCGCATCGTCGGCTTCTGACGAGACGATCGACGCGTCCGTCGTCGAGCGGGTGGCCGGGGAGATCGCTGAGGCGCTCGCCGAGCTCCCCCTCGAGCTCGCCGTGATGATCGGCGGCGGCAACATCTGGCGTGGGTCCACGGGTGCGGGCGCCGGGATGGACCGCGCCACCTCCGACTCGATGGGCATGCTCGGCACCGTCATCAACGCCCTGGCACTGCAGGACGCCCTCGAGCGCAAGGACCAGCCCACTCGCGTCCTCACCGCCGTGCACATGGCCGAGGTTGCAGAGCCGTACATCAGGAGGCGCGCCATCCGGCACCTCGAAAAGGGCCGGGTCGTCATCTTCGCCGCAGGGATGGGGAACCCCTACTTCACGACCGACACGTCGGCAGCGCTGCGGGCCGCGGAGATCGAGGCCGAGCTCCTCCTGAAGGGCACCCACGGGGGCGTGGACGGTGTCTACAGCGCCGACCCACGCCTCGATCCGTCCGCGACGCGCTTCGACGAGCTGTCGTTCATGGACGTGGTCGCGAAGGACCTGCGTGTGATGGATCTGACCGCTATCACGTTCTGCAAGGACAACCGCGTGCCGATCCTGGTCTTCGATGTGATGGGGCCGGGCAACCTGCGCCGTGCGCTCAGCGGCGAGCGGATCGGTACGCTTGTGCGGTGATGGACGACGACCTGGTCGAGGTGGTCGTGGACGAAGCCCGCGACAAGATGGCGAAGGCAGTCGACCATGTCCGCAGCGAATTCTCTGCCGTCCGCACGGGTCGCGCATCTCCCGCACTGGTCGAGCACCTGACGGTGGACTACTACGGGACCCCGACGCCGCTCCGGCAGCTCGCCGGCTTCACGGTGCCAGATGCCATGCTGCTCGTCGTCTCGCCGTACGACAAGAGCTCCTTGACGGCGATCGAGAAGGCGATCCAAGGTTCGGACCTCGGCATCAATCCCTCGAACGATGGAACGGTGATCCGGCTTGCCTTCCCGCCCCTCACCGAGGAGCGGCGCAAGGAGCTGGTCAAAGTCGTGCGGCACAAGGCCGAAGAGGGACGCGTCGCGATCCGCAACCTGCGTCGGGCCACCCGTCACGAGCTCGAAGCGCTGGAGAGAGACGGTTCGATCTCCTCCGACGAGCTCGAACGTGTGGAGAAGGACATCGAGCGGGCCACCCAGCAGCAGGTGGCGGCGGTCGACCAGCTCCTTGCGCACAAGGAGAAGGAGCTGCTCGAAGTCTGATCGCCCGCCCCCGAGCGTCTCCGGCTGACGGTGCACGAGGAAGCGGTGAAGACTCCGCAGGGGGAGACCCCGAGCGGGGGCAGAAGCAACCCACGTCATGACAGGCGGCGCAATGCACGACGACGACCACGAGGGTGACGAAGTGCGGCAGGGACCACCCACCGACCAGGTCCGCATCGTCGGCGCAGCACGTGCCGTCGATGCGCTGGGAGACCCCGACGCGACCGCACGCGCCGATGCCTCGGACACGGTCGCCGACGGCGAACCCGACGGCGAACCCGACGGCGAACCCGACGGCGAACCGGACGACTGGACGTCGCCCAGCGAGCCGCAGCTCCTGCACTGGACCGACGCCCCAACCGGAGAAGTGCCGGCGGTGCTCGCGAGGGTCGACGAAGGAGCGGAGGACGACCCGTGGGCACAGATCCCCGAGCCGACGTGGCGTGAAGAGCGCCACGACTGGGAGCAGGAGGACCCCCTCACGCCGCGGCTGCTCGGCGGAGGCGGCGATGGTCCGGCGCTCCTGTCCGAACCCGACGTCTCGGACCGCCAGCCCTGGAGCTTCGACCTCGAGGAGGGGTCCGGTGACCACCCGGCACTCGAGGATCTGACGGAGGTCGACGACCTCGACGACCTCGAGACGAGGACCCTGTTCGGCTCGTGGACATCGGCGTCTCCGGAGGCGCGGAGTGCCGGTCCGGCCACCGCCCACACGCCTGCGCCCGACGATCCCGACGGGATCGCCGGCGAGAAGACGTCCGTCCTCCCCGTCACTGGACGCCAGAGCCCGCGCGACACATCGGGCCGTGCTGTTGCAGCCGACGACCAGATCGGCGACGAGATCGACGACCAGATCGGCGACGAGATCGACGACCAGACCGTGCGTCGGCGAGACCAGGAAGCGGCGGCGCTCGCGGCCGACGTCAGAGAGCGTGGAGGGCGCCGTTCCCGGCCCACAGACGGCAAGCGTCGGTGGGCTCGCAGCGCGGGCCAGCGGCTACGGCGCGCACCCACTGCAGGAGCCGTGGCGCGTGGCGCTGCGGGCGCTGCGGGCGCTGCGGGCGCTGCGGGCGCTGCGTACAGGACTGCCCCCGGGTCTGCGGGCACGCCGATGGTGTTCCCCTCGACGCGGGGAGCTGCGGGGGCGCCTTCAGGATCGGCCTCCGGGCGGGGCGACACGTCCTCCGCCCACCGGCGGGAGGACGGGCCGGTGTCGCAACGCGCGGGCCGGAACCTTCCTGTCGCGGTGGCGAGCGGACTCGTGATCGGGGCGCTCGCGCTGCTCGCGTTCAACTTCGGCACCGTGCCGTCGATGGTCGTGGTGACCGTGGTGATCTCCCTCGCGGCGATCGAGGCCTTCGCGGCCTTCCGGCGTGCGGGATATCGGCCCGCGACCCTGCTCGGTCTCGGCGCGGTCGCCGGCCTGCTGGTCGGGACCTACCTCGAGGCGCTGAAGGCGCTCCCGGTCGTGGTCGTCCTCCTCGTGGGGGCCACCTTCGTGTGGCATCTCGCCGGCGTCGATCGCAGGGCGGATCCGGTGCGGAGCACCGGTGCGACGCTCCTCGTCTTCTGCTGGGTAGGGGTGTTCGGCTCGTTTGCTGCACTCTTGCTCTCGCCGTCGCTGTTCCCCCACCGCACGGGGATCGCGTACCTGCTCGGCGCGCTGATCGCGGGCGTCGCGTACGACGTCGGCGCGCTCGCGGTCGGGGCCGGCCTCGGGCGGCATCCGCTCAGCGCCGTGAGCCCGGGGAAGACCTGGGAGGGACTGGTGGGCGGCGCCGTCGCCGCGGTCGTGGTGGCGGGTGGAGTCGTCCACCTCATCCACCCGTGGACGCTCGCGGAATCGGTCGTGCTCGGGGTCGTGGTGGCGGTGGTGAGCCCCATCGGCGACCTGTGCGAGTCGCTGGTGAAGCGGCACCTCGGCTTGAAGGACATGGGCCGGATCCTGCCGGGGCACGGGGGCCTGCTCGACCGCATCGACGGGCTGCTCTTCGTGCTGCCGGCCACCTACTACCTGGTCCGCGCGTTTCACTGACGGTGGGGTCCCCACGGCCCGCGGCACCTGGGGTCTGGTGCCGCGGCTCCAGGTGGGTACGTCGGATGGCATGCTGGATGGACGATGAAGACCGTCAGCCTGATCGGCTCAACGGGGTCGATCGGGACCCAGGCCATCGACGTGGTCGAGGCTGCCGAGGACCGCTACCGCGTCGTCGCCATCGCCGCGCAGCGCTCGGCTGACCGGCTCGCCGCCCAGGCGCAGCGGCTGCACCCGGACCTTGTCGTCGTCGGGGAGCCGTCCCTCGCGGCGTCCCTCGCGCCGCGCCTGCCGGCCGGCACCGAGCTCATGACGGGACCGGACGGGCTCGTGGCCGCCGCCCGGGCGGCGGACGTCGTGCTGAATGCCATCGTCGGGTTTGCCGGGCTGTCCGTCACCCTCGCCACGCTCGAGTCCGGCCGGCGACTGGCCCTCGCGAACAAAGAGTCGCTCATTGCCGGTGCCCCCGTGGTCCAGCGTGCCCGCACCACGCCCGGCGCGGAGATCGTGCCGGTGGACTCCGAGCATTGCGCGATCCACCAGTGCCTTGCCGCAGTGCACGGCGACCCCGACCAATCGGTCGCACGTCTTCTCGTCACCGCATCCGGCGGCCCCTTTCGGGGGTGGTCACGAGAGGACCTCGCCACGGTCTCTGTCGCCGAGGCGCTGAGCCATCCCACCTGGCGCATGGGACCCAAGATCACGATCGATTCCTCGACCCTCATGAACAAGGGGCTCGAGGTCATCGAGGCCCACGAGCTGTTCGGCGTGTCCTACGACCGGATCGACGTGGTCGTCCATCCGCCGTCCGTGGTGCACTCGATGGTAGAGCTCGTCGACGGCACGACCATCGCCCAGCTGTCGCAGCCCGACATGCGCCTGCCCATCGGCTACGCGTTGGGCTGGCCCGACCGACTGCCGCACGCCTTTGGCGCCATCGACTGGTCGTCGCCGTTCTCGCTGCATTTCGAGCACCCGGACCGTGCGCTCTTCCCGTGCCTCGACCTGGCGTACGAGGCGGGCCGCGCCGGCGGGCCCGCGCCCGCGTGGCTGAACGCTGCGAACGAAGTCGCAGTCGGCGCATTCCTCGACGGAGCACTGCCGTGGCTCGGCATCGCAGAGGTCGTCGCGGGCGTCCTCGAGCAGTGTGACGGTGCGCCGTTGCGATCCGTCGACGATGTCCTCGAGGCGGACCGCCAGGCCCGGCAGCTGGCGTCCGCCGACCTGCGGCGCAAGCTGGCGGCGGTGTGAGCACGGAGCGAGACACCGCCAGCGGGTCCCAGGCACCGGACTCGTCGACGAGGTGGGCGATCGCGCGCCTCGCGCTCGCGCTCGCGGCGATCGTGGCCGTGTTCGTCGCAACCGGCTTGTCGAACCTCCTCATCTTCATCGTCGCGCTGGTCGTGATCGTCGTCGTCCACGAGCTCGGGCACTATCTCACCGCCAAGTGGAGCCGGATGAAGGTCACCGAGTTCTTCATCGGCTTCGGTCCGCGCCTGTGGTCCGTGCGACGCGGCGAGACCGAGTACGGCGTGAAGCCGATTCTCGCGGGCGCCTACGTGAAGATCCCCGGCATGACGAACCTCGACGTGGTCGACGCGGGAGACGAGCCGCGCACCTACCGACGCCAGCCCTTCCGCCGGCGCATCCTCGTTGCGAGCGCCGGCTCGATCATGCACTTCGTGATGGCCTTCATCCTGGCACTCGTCCTGGTGGGTGTCTTCGGGGTGCCCACGACCTCGGGCGTCCAGGTCATGGGGTTCGCGCACTGGGCGGGCCACGCCCAGACGGCCGCCCAAGCGGCGGGGATACGAGCCGGTGAGCGCATCGTGTCCGTCGACGGGCACGACGTGAGCACACCGGCCCAGCTCTCGAAGGACATTGCCGCCCGGCAGGGTCGTGCGGTGCGCATCGTCGTGACACGCGGGGGCCGTCGATCCGCGTACCGCGTCCGGCCCCAGGCCGGCCACAAGACGACACATACACGGCGCGAGGTCCTCGGCCCCAGCCCCACGCCGGGAAAGACGGACTGGCTGATCGGCATCGAGACCGCGCCCGCGAGGGTGTTCGTGTCGAAGAACCCCCTGCAGGCGGTCGCGTGGGCGGGCAGCGACGTCGGCAACGTGACGCGGCTCACCGTGGTCGGCATGGGCCGGGTGTTCTCTCCGGGCGGACTGCGCTCGCTGTACTCGCAGGTCACCAATCCCCAGGCCGCGACCCAGGCAGCCAAGCGGCCGGCGGCGTCGAACCGCATCGCCTCGGTCGTCGAGATCGGACGCCTCGCGACGCAGGCGGAGGCCGCCGGTGTGTACTACTTCCTCTCGATCCTCGTCGCGCTCAACATCTCGCTCGGCCTGCTGAACATGCTGCCGATGCTCCCGCTGGACGGCGGGCACGTCGTGATCGCCGTCTACGAGCGGATCCGGACGAGGCGGGGGCGGCCGTACTACCAGGCAGACGTCACCAAGCTCATGCCGGTGGCGTACGCGTTCATGGCCGTCCTGCTCGTGATCGTCGGTTCCGCTGTGTTCTTGGACATCGCCCACCCCTTGGCCAACCCGTTCGGGTAGGCGGCGCGGAGAGAACCCGACGCCCCTTGCTGCGCTCGCGGACGCCCCGCCGCACGCATGGGGCGCCCGGCGCGGCAGAATGGGGGACGATGGATCTCTCCTCCGATCTCCTTTCCCCCCGCCGACCCACCCGCCAGATCCACGTCGGCGACGTGGCGGTCGGCGGTGGCGCGCCCGTGTCGGTGCAGTCCATGACGACGACCAAGACGGCCGACGTCGAGGGCACCCTCGCCCAGATCTACGCGTTGGCGACGGCTGGGGCGGACATCGTCCGCTGCACCTGCAACGAAGAGGCGGCGGCCGAAGGTCTGGCGAGGATCGTGCCGCGTGCACCGGTGCCCATCGTGGCGGACATCCATTTCCACTACGAGATGGCACTCGCAGCCCTTGACGCGGGGGTGCAGGGGCTCAGGCTGAACCCGGGCAACCTGCGCAAGGCGTCGGAGATCAAGCTGGTCGCGTCGGAGGCGAAGGACCGTGGCGTGCCGATCCGCATCGGGGTGAACGCAGGATCGCTCCACCCCGACCTCTACAAGCGCTACGGCGGGGCCACGCCCGAGGCGTTGGTCGAGTCGGCGAAGATGGAGCTCGCCTACTTCGAGGAGGTCGGGTTCTCCGACGTCAAGATCTCGGTCAAGGCGTCGTCGGTCGCGCTCATGATCGCTGCCTACCGCCTGGCGTCGGAGACCTTCGACCATCCGCTCCACCTCGGCGTCACCGAGGCGGGGCCGCCCCCGGCAGGCTTGGTGAAGGGGACCGCCGGCATCGGCACGCTCCTCGCCGAAGGGATCGGCGACACGATCCGCTACTCCTTGACCGCCGACCCCGTCGAAGAGGCGCGTGCCGGACGCCAGCTGCTCGAGTCGCTGGGGCTCCGCGACCGCAAGGGAGTGGACCTGATCGCGTGCCCGTCCTGCGGGCGGGCACAAGTCGACGTCATCGCGGTGGCAAAGGAGGCCCAGGCCGCCCTCGAGGAACGGAACCTCCCGATCCAGGTCGCGGTCATGGGATGCGTGGTGAACGGACCCGGTGAGGCTCGCAGCGCGGACATCGGGATCGCCGCGGGCAAGCAGAAGGGGCACCTGTTCATCCGGGGCAAGATCGTCCGTGTCGTTCCCGAGTCCGAGATGGTCGCCGCCCTCGTCTCCGAGGCCGAGCGGCTCGTGGCAGAGGGGGTGGAAGCCAGGCTCGCCGCAGCGGACGCGTCGGCCGAAGCAGAGGCGGAGGCCGATCGGCGCGAGCTCCTCGACGAAAAGGGCGCCGACCCGAACGCATCGGAGGCCAGGATCGACCGGATCCGCAGGCGCATCGCCGGCGCCTGATCCCGGCGGTCGTGCCCCGCCATCGGGCACGGCGGCTCCCGTCTACGCTCGCCGTCCATGACCCCGCCTTCTGCAGCTCGTACTCCCGACGACGCCGGGGGCGCGGGCGGTGATGCGCGCAGCGGGGCGAAGGGATCGCTCACCCCGAGGGGGCGCGACTTTCCGCGCTGGTATCAAGAGGTCGTCGCCCGTGCCGAGCTCGCGGACAACGGACCGGTGCGCGGCACGATGGTCATCCGGCCCTGGGGATATGAGATCTGGGAACGCCTGCAGGCCGCGATCGACGAGCGCATCAAGGCGGCGGGCGCGCATAACGCCTACTTCCCCCTGTTCATCCCCGAGGCGTTCATGCGCCTCGAGGCCGAGCACGTGGAGGGGTTCGACCCCGAGCTGTGGGTCGTCACCCACGGCGGGGGCAAGCAGCTCGAAGAGCCGGTCGTTGTGCGGCCGACCAGCGAGACGGTGATCAACCACTTCTTCGCCAAGTGGGTCCAGAGCCACCGCGATCTCCCCCTCCTCATCAACCAGTGGTCGAACGTGGTGCGATGGGAGCTCCGTCCCCGCTTGTTCCTGCGGACCACCGAGTTCCTCTGGCAAGAGGGCCACACGGCGCATGCCGATGAAGCCGGCGCCCGCGCCTACGCGCTGCAGATCCTGACGGACGTCTACCAGGAGACGATGGAGGAGGTCGCTGCCATCCCCGTGCTCGTCGGGCACAAGACCGCACGCGAGCGCTTCGCCGGCGCGGTCCGCACGTGGACGTGCGAGTCGATGATGGGAGACGGCAAGGCGCTGCAGATGGGCACGAGCCACGAGCTGGGCCAGAACTTCGCCAGAGCGTTCGGGATCCAGTACGCGGACACCTCCGGTGCGCTCCGCTACGTCTGGCAGACGTCGTGGGGCGCCTCCACCCGCCTGATCGGGGCGCTCATCATGGCCCACGGCGACGACTACGGGTTACGCCTTCCGCCTGCGTTGGCGCCGGTCGAGGTGGTCGTCCTCGTGGTTCGCGACGACGAGGACGCGCACCGGGCGGCCGCGCAGATCGCAGACGATCTCCGCCGGTCCGGCAGGCGCGTCCACCTCGACGCCCGTACCGACTCCGGTTTCGGCCGGCGCTCGGTCGACTGGGAGCTGAAGGGCGTTCCCGTTCGGGTGGAGGTGGGCCCGCGTGAGCTCGCCGAGGGACACGTGACGCTCGTGACCCGCCACCTCCGGTCCAAGGACGCCGTCGGGATCGGCGCGCTCGCCGACACGGTCGCGACCGTCCTGTCGCGCGTGGGCCGCGATCTGCACCAAGAAGCCCTCGCCTTCCGCATCGATCGCACCGCGGAGGCGGCCGGACTCGCAGAGGCGAAGGAGATCGGAGCCAGCGGGTTCGCCCGGGTGCCGTGGGCGGAGATCGGGGAGCAGGGCGAAGCCGAGCTTGCCGGCAGCGCCCTCAGCGTTCGCTGCCTCCAGCACGGGGACGGAGGGCTCGCCAGCGCGCAAGATCCGGACTCCTCGCTGATCGCCGTCGTCGGGCGGGCGTACTGACGGTCAGGCGCCGCGGCGGCTGGCGTCGCCGTCGGCGGCAGGGCGCCCCCGGTTGGTATACTTTTCCCGCTGTCCGGTCTCATTGCAGGACCTGTCGAAAGCGTGGGCCGCTGCCCACGCTTTCGTGTTGATGGGGACCGGAAGCTGGACGGGCGCCGGACGCCTGGCCGAGGGAGGAGCAGCGCAGGAAGAGAGCGCAGCACGAGCGGGCGAGCAACGAAGGGAGGTGCCGGCGGATGGCCGAAGGAACCGCGGAGACGCTGTACGGCGAGCTGTCGCCGGTCGTTGCCGCGCTTGGTCTCGAGCTCGTCGACGTGGAGTGCGCTGCCGCCACCGTCCGGGTGACGGTCGAGCGTGAGGGCGGCATCGATCTCGACGCGCTCGCGGACGCGAACCGCGCCGTCTCCTGTGCGCTCGACGGGCTCGACCCTCTTCCCGGCCGCTACACGCTCGAAGTGTCGAGTCCCGGTCTCGAGCGGCGCCTTCGCACGCCGGCGCATTTCGCCAAGGCGCTCGGCGAGGTCGTCTCGGTGCGGTTGTTGCCCGGGGCGGGTGAGGTACGCCGGTTCCGGGGTCGACTGACGGCGGTGGACGACCACCGCATCGTGGTGGAGGGTCCTGACGTACCCGGCGGCGCCGCCGACATCGGTTACGACGCGATCGAGCGTGCGCGCACGGTCTTCGAGTGGGGTGCCGCGCCAGCGCCGTCGCCGAGCCGGGGCAAGGCGCACAGAGGCAGAGAGAGGGCCAGGACGCCATGAGCAAGACCAACTTCGAATTCCTCGATGCGCTGGGTCAGATCGCCCGCGACAAGGGGATCTCCGTCGAGACGCTGCTCGACGCGCTCGCGAATGCGCTCGTCGCCGCCTACAAACGGCGTCCCGACGCCGCCGAGGAGGCGGTCGTCACGATCGACCCCGAGTCCGGCGAGATCCGCGTCTACGGCCAGGAGCTCGACGAAGAGGGCAACGTCGTGAACGAGTGGGACGACACGCCCGACGACTTCGGGCGCATCGCCGCGCAGACCGCCAAGCAAGTGATCCTCCAGCGGATCCGCGAGGTCGAGCGGGACATGAAGTACGAGGAGTACGCCGGGCGGGAGGGCGACATCGTGACCGGCATCGTCCAGCAGACGGACAACCGCTACACCCTGCTCGACCTCGGCAAGGTGGAAGCGCTCCTCCCGCAGGCCGAGCAGGTGTCCTTCGAGCGCTACGAGCACGGCACCCGTCTCAAGGCCTACATCGTGGAGGTGCGCAAGACCACCAAAGGTCCGCAGATCGTGGTGAGCCGCACGCACCCGGGCCTCATCAAGCGGTTGTTCGAGCTCGAGGTCCCCGAGATCTCCTCAGGTGTTGTCGAGATCAGGGCCGCGGCCAGAGAGCCAGGACACCGCACGAAGATCGCCGTCTGGTCCAACGACCCCAACGTCGATCCTGTCGGCGCGTGCGTGGGGGCGCGTGGCTCGCGCGTGCGCATGGTGACCAACGAGCTGCGTGGTGAGCGCGTCGACGTGGTGCCGTTCTCGGACGACCCGGTCGAGTTCATCCAGAACGCGCTCGCCCCGGCGCGCGTCCGAGAGGTCCGGCTCGACGAGGAGTCGGGCACCGCTACGGTGGTGGTGAGCGATTACCAGCTCTCCCTGGCGATCGGCAAGGAGGGGCAGAACGCCCGCCTCGCCGCCCGGCTCACCGGTTGGCGCATCGACATCAAGAGCGAGAGCCAGCTGGAAGAAGAAGAGTCAAAGTACGCCGGACAGGAGTGGGCCGAGGGCGAGTGGATCGAGAACGAGGCCGGCGAGATGGTGTGGAAGCCGGCAGAGGGCGGTGAGGCGATCTCGGCCGCCGAGTGGAGCCATGCCGCCGCGGAGGAAGCCCCCGACCGGACGACGGGGTCTCCGGCGCCGGCGCCCGCCGCCCCCGAGACGTCGGGCACGCACGAGGAGGCGGGCGGATAGCGCCGGTCCGCACCTGCGTCGGGTGCCGCCGCCGGGCTCCCCAGGACGAGCTGGTGCGGGTCGTGCGGCTCCCAGACGGCACCCTGGCGGTCGGCCGCTCGCTGCCAGGTCGCGGCGCCTGGCTCTGCAAGGGCTCGCCGGCGTGTCTCGAACGGGCGACGCGCCGGGGCGCGTTCGAACGGGCGCTGCGGAGCTCGATCGCCACGGGTGCCGCCGGGGCGCTCGGCCGGGAGCCGGGCCTTGCTGGCGATGTGCGAGGATGGATGGACACTCCGGCGGCCCCACGGGACGCCTGAGACTGCGAAGGACACCGAGGAAACTTGCCAAAGAAGATCCGCGTCTACGAGCTGGGCCGTGAGCTGGGCCTGACCAACAAGGAGGCGCTCGACCTCTGCCTGTCGCTGGGCATCGGGGTGAAGAGCCACTCGTCCTCCATCGAGGAGGCCCAGGCCGACCGCGTCCGCCGCAAGGCCGACGCCGAAGGATTGCGCCGTCCGGTGCAGCCCGACGAGCCTCCGGCACCGGATCCGGCGAAGAGGACCGTGGCGCGGCGTCCTGCGGCCCGCCCTGCCGACGGCCCGCCCACCGAAGCCGGGGAGTCCGAACGACCCCGCCTCGTGAGCAGCCGTGGAGCGCCTGCTCCCGCCAGGCCTGTGCCAGCAGCTGCTCCTGTGGGACCGGCTGCTGCTGCGGCACCCGCTCCCCAACCCGCGCCCGTCTCGTCCAGGCCCGATGCCGGTCGCCCCGCCGCCCC
>JAJYPY010000041.1 GCA_021794995.1 Actinomycetes bacterium
AGGTCGGCTCGGACGGCGACGAGTCGGCTGACAGCATCGGCGAGGTCGTCCTCGGGGAGGGTGTAGGGCAGGCGCAGGTACCGTTCGAGCGTCCCGTCCGGACCGAAGCGGGGCCCTGCGACGAGGCGCAGCCGGTGGGTTTCGGCGCCTTGGACGAGATCCGTGCTCAGCGGGGCGCCCAGGTCCACCCACAACGACATCCCGCCGCCCGGCACCTGGAACCTCCAGTCGCCCAGGTGCTCCGCCAGCCCCTGCATCAATGCCTCTCGTCGGCTGGCGAGGTCCGTCCGACGGCGGGCCAACAGGTCCTCTCCGTGGTCCAACAGCCAGGCCGCAACGAGCTGTTCGAAGATCGGGCTGCCCATGTCGATGCTGCCGCGAGCCGCCCGCAGCTGGCCGAGGAGAGCGGGCGCGGCACGCACCCACCCGATGCGCAGGCCGGCCCAGTACGACTTGCTCATCGAGCCCAGCGAGATCACCCGCCCGTCGCCGTGCGACGCGAAGGGGGCGGGCATGTCCACCCCAGGCAGTGCCAGCTCGGCGAAGGTCTCGTCCACGACCACATGGGTCCCTGACGCTGCGGCGGCTGCGGCGATCACAGCACGGTCAGCATCCGACATCAGGGCGCCGGTCGGGTTGTGGAAGTCGGGCATTAGGTAGGCCAGCCGCGGCAGGACCTGTCGAAGTGCGGAGACCACCAGGTCGGGTTCCCAGCCGGTGTCATACTTGCCAGCGGCCAGCACTCGTGCCCGCGCCCTGGTGAAGAGGTCCAAGGCGTTGGGGTAGGTGGGGCATTCGACCAGTACAGGGTCGAGGGGCACGAGGAGCGCCCGTACGGCGAGGTCGATCCCCTGCTGGGCGCCGTTGGTGATCATGATCTGCTCGGGGCTGGTGGGAAGGCCGCGTGCGTCGTAGCGTCGGGCGACGGCTTCTCGCAGCACCGGAAGGCCAGCCGGCTCGTAGCCGTGGTGTTGCATGTAGGAGGGGAGCAGGTCGGCTGCCTCGGTGACCGCCACCATGATCTCCTCGTCGCCTTCGAGGGCGGCGACAGACAGGTCCAGCCAGCCCGCCCCCTCGGGCACCGCCGGTGCGAATGGCGCGCCCGGGCGGCGGTGTCCGGGGGGTAGGGCCGCCCAGGTCCCCCCGCCGCGGCGGCTGTGGGCGATTCCCTCCTCCCGCAGCACCTGATAGGCGGCCGTCGCGGTGGTGCGGCTCACCCCGAGGGCTTGGGCCAAGGGTCGTTCTCCTGGCAAGCGGGCACCGGCGGGGACTCGGGCGTCGAGGACCAGGGTTCGTAGCGCCATTGCGAGGCGCAGATAGGCGGGGCGGGTGTGGTGTCCTCCCTGGACCTGCCAGTCCCCGAGGAGGCGGACCAGTTGGCTGGCTGCGATGGCCTGAGGCACGTCAGTCCACTTCCTTCCAGTTGGCTCTGTCAACAGTATCCACCTCTGGTCATGATGGTCCGATGCGGTCGGTACGCCAACAGCCACCGTCGGCGTTCCCGGGGCGTCGCGTGGAGGATCCGCGGAGGCACCGTCTCGTCGCGCCGTTGCCCAGGGATCACCTCGGGCGGCGACTGGCACAGCTCTACTGCGGCCTCGCCCTCTACGGGCTGAGCGACTCGCTCCTGGTGGTGGGGCGACTTGGTCTGGATCCGTGGGACGTGTTCCAGCAAGGCCTGGCCCGTCACAGTGCCATCCGCATCGGCACCTGGGCCATCCTCGTCGGAATTGCGGTGCTGCTGCTGTGGGTGCCGCTGCGCCAGCGGCCGGGGCTCGGCACGCTGAGCAACGTGGTCGTGATCGGCTCGGTCATGGACCTGGCCCTCGCCGTGATGCCCGTGCCGGCTGCCCTCTGGCTGCGGGTGCTCGCCACCACCGGGGGCATCGCGCTGAACGGGGTCGCGACCGGCTGCTACATCGGCGCCGGGCTCGGGCCCGGACCAAGAGACGGTCTGATGGTCGGCCTGGCCGCCCGAGGGCACTCGCTGCGGATGGTGCGCACCGGCATCGAGGCCGTCGTGGTCGGGGTCGGCTGGGCACTCGGCGGCAACGTGGGCGTCGGTACGTTGGCCTACGGCGTCGCCATCGGCCCGCTGGCCCACCTTTTCATCCCCTTGTTCACCGTCCACAAGGGCCAAGACGGCCGGGAAGGGGAGAGAAGAACAGCCCATGGATGACATTCTCGGCACGCATCGGCGCGTCGCGGAGACCCAGGCGTACCGGCGCCGAGCAGTCGAGCAGTGGCAGCACGTTTTGCGAGAGGCACACCCTGACGCATCCGGAATTGGCAGTCCGCCCCAGGTAGACCGGAAGACGAAGGCGCAACTCGAGTGCCAGCGAGTCCAGGGCGCACCGAACGGCACCCGGCCCGTCTTCGCAGCGTGGTAGTGGGACGGTTTAGCCTGTTGGGTCCAAATACTCGATGCGCCGACTGACCGTCACCGGGGATCACGACCTCGAATCCCCACCACCTGACGGGACGCGGCCGTCTCATTTGTGGTCGTACCCGACCGGCGGCGCCCCGTGAAACCGCAGCTCAGGGCACGGGAAGAGTAAATGGACCCTACACGACCGGTGCCCCACGATTGCGTCCACAACCGTGCATCAGCGCGCCTCACGACGCCGGGAGGCACCTCGCCCACCTGCGCTCGTCGCCCCTGGGTTCCCGCGCAGCTCCTCCTCCAGCCGCCGTTCGGGTGGCCGTGGCACCCGTGGCTCACGATCGCCAGCATCGCCCCCACCGCGATTCTCAAAGCTGATCACCACCCATGAGCCACGCTCCACGACCGCACCTGCTGAGGGATCCTGCCCCGTGACGACCCAGTTGCCCGGCCAGGTGAGCGCACCGAGCGGGGGGCCGTCCGGGCGTCCGCTGGTGAGTACGACGTCCGCAGAGTTGGCGACGCCGCGAGCGCTTTGGATCGAGAGACCCACGAAGTCGGGAACGACGACGGACTGCGGAGCAGATCGGGCCATGGACGGTCTCCCACCCAAACCCTATCGCTGGACCGAGACAACGTGGCTGCCGCCGGAGAACAGCCGGTGGCGTCACGAGAGGTCTCCCCGCACATCACCTCTTGTGCCGAAAGCCCCTCGTGCACCGTCCACTGTGCCGGAAGTGCGCACGGTCGCACGTCCATAGGGACCGGTATCGAGCGCGATAGATCCGGGGGAGGACTCGCAGCGAAGAGTGCGCCCGAGGTGTTCCCAGAGCGACCGACTACTCTCGCAACTGTACGTTTGTGCGAGCCGCGTGCATGGGTGCGCCACAGCACGCATCAGTGAAGGGCACAGACACCGGGCAGTCGACACGCCCGTCGCGTCCCGACGAGGTGGTGCATATCGTGGTGCCGAGCACCATGCCCGACACTCCGGTGAATGCCGCCCGCGTCGAAGCGCTGCTGTCCGCACCCGTGGGTCGGCACCTCGTTTCCGAGGTCGCCGGTGTGCGGTTCTCCATGCTCCTCGACGCGCTCGAACTTCCCTACCCGCCGAGCATCGCAGGCTTCAGTGCAAGGTCAGCGGGCACGGGGCGCCGGCGTGCGCACGCGCCGTGGCGAAAGGCCGTCGCGAGGGACGGAGCCATCCATCGGAGGGCCGTCGCAGCAGCCAGCCCCGACGACGTCGTTCGGGCGGTTCGCCGCATGATCACGGACCCAGACCTGACTCGGCGAGTGGACCTCGAGAGCGTGCCGGCGTGCTTGCTGGCGCTCAAACACACCACGTTGGACGTCGGGTTCACCGGTCACGACGAGCAATGCGACCGCTTGCTCCGGGTCGCGGTTGACGAGCTGCGCCCCGTGGCCGAGGCGTTGGTGTCGTCGCCGGCGGCCCGGTGGTGGTGGGACGACCTGCCCGGCCACGACCAGCGCTATGGCGCACGTACCGGGGACGGGGGGGACGGAAGCAACGGGCCACCTCGAGGCGCGCAGGTTGACGCGCAGGTTGCGGCGGCGGTCGAAGCGCTTCAGCGCGACGAGGCCGAGGCGAGGAGGCGCCACCCCACGCCCGAGGACTGCCCGCCGAACCTCTCGGGCACGTGGTGGTCGATCCCGATCGCCGGGACGTGCACCAGCCGGCCGGTCCCACCCCTCCCCGCCGTGCATCTCGCCTGTGCCGAGGACCCGAGCGGCGAGCCAGTCGCCGTGTGGTCCCTTCGGATCGCGCCCGGTGCGAGGATCTTCGAGGTCCGCGAGCCCGCTGACTGGGGCCGGCTCGTCGAGATCGCCCCCCTCGACGTCACCATGAGCAGGCTGGGTGACTGGCGGCGCTGGACCGGGCGGGAAGGGCCGTTCTACCTGCCGGACTGGTCGGTGGTGGCAGAGCACTTCGACGGCGTCCACGTCACGATCGGGGGCTACCTCACCACCAGGAGCGTGCCGGTGCCGGTCGCCGACGGTTCTAGCGTGCTCGCCGGCTGGGATCCCGACGCCACGTTCTGGCTGCACGACGTGACGGAGGCGCTCGAGCAGGTAGGCGAGTGGGACGGAGACCTCAGCTTCGTCGGGCACGATCCTGCGACACCTCTACCGCCGGCAACGCGCGACTCGTGAGCTGTCCGCGGGTCGCGGTTCAGCCGGCCTCGTCGGACTCGCTCGCCTCGTCGGACTCGCTCGCCTCAGCGGACCCCCCGTCGTCATGGGCCAGCGGAGTCGATGAGGCGGGCTCTGCGCCCGCACTCGGCTCGTCGCCCCGATGCTCCTCTGCTTCCCGCGGGAGCTCATGGGTGACCGAGAGCCGCAGCCCGGGTCCGTCGTCGGTGTCGACCGAGCTCAGGTGGATGCGGCTCTCGTCGACATCATCGAGACCAAGCCTTCGGGCTAACCCGACGAGCTGGTCATACGCGGCCGCGAAGTTTCTAGGCCCTCGGCCCGACACAACGGCCTCTGCCGACCAGCGACAGCCGACCGGCACGTTCCCACGCCCGCCCATCATCCATTCGGACGGGTCGGTCGACGCACCGAGGGCCCTCCTTCCCTGGTGGCCCGACACGAGCTGGATGACCTGCTGACGCACCCGGCCGAGGTCGGCGCCCAGGCTCACGAGCACCTGGGCGGCCACACCCTCGCCCTCCTGCACGATGCCCAGGAGCATGTGCTCGGTGCCGATGTAGCTGTGGCCGAGCTGCAATGCCTCCCGCAAGGAGAGCTCGAGGACCTTCTTGGCCCTGGGCGTAAACGGCGGGGAACCGCTCGGGGCGTCCCCCGCCGTGCCGATGGTCTGCCCTACCTTTTCGCGGGCCGCTGTGAGCGAGATGCCAAGCGATTCGAGTGCCTTCGCTGCGACGCCTTCACCCTCGTGGATCAGCCCCAAGAGAATGTGCTCCGTCCCGATGAAGCTGTGGTTGAGCAGGCGCGCTTCTTCTTGCGCCAGCACAAGCACCCTCCGCGCCCGGTCGGTGAAGCGTTCGAACACCCGACCAGCCTGCCACCCGATGGTCGTCTCTGCAGCCGAAAAGGCACATGGTCGATCTTCGACCAGCGTGGCACACCATCCCCCCGTCGATCGGGTCGGACAGCTCGTCGCACCAGCCAGTGAGCCCGGCGGGCCCCGCGGCCCCGCTACCCTGACGTCCCGACGGCTTTTCCGCGCAGATGAGTCGGGATCGACTGCGCGAAATGGAAGAAGTCGTCGGGGTCGACGTCGCGCTTCACCTTCACGAGACGCGCCAGGTTCGTCCCGTAGTACGCCTCCTGCCAGTCGGCGAGCGACGGGTCGATGTAGTTCTGGTACGCCCCGGTCACGTAGGGACCCAAGCGTTGCGCGGTCTGGCCCAACCACGCCGCCCCCGACCCGATGGCGGGGCTCGCCGAAGGCGAAGCGCTCCAGCTGAAGCTCCACTGGAGCCCCGCGAGCGCGTCTCGGTGGACGAACGCGGTCGCGTCGCGCGGCACGCGGTTCACGGCACCGCCGTACGAGTCGAAGACGATGCCACCTCCGACGCCTGGGACCGCCTGGTCGAGGCTGGCGACGGAGTCGACGACCGCGCGCAGACCACCGTCGGGGAGCGCAGCGGTCACGTAGGCGGACTTGGCCATGAACGCCGTGCGACTGAGCGTGCCGGCGGGGTTCTGGCTCGGAAGGTGGCACGCTGTCACGGACATCCCTTCGCATCCCGCCTCGATGAGCATGGCCGGAAGGTAGCTCTCGGGGCCGATGAAGCTGTAGCCGGGAGGGACCCCGACCGCGGCGCGCAGGGGGTCGAGCACACCCGCCAGCGCGGGCGCGGTCCCGCAGCACACGCCCGTCACGCGCACCGCCAGCGGAGAGGCGCCGCCGGCGGCGCCCGAGGAGAGCAATTGGCAGTTCGACCACAGCGCGTCGGGCGTCCGCGGGAGCCACTCGAGCCATGCGCCCAGTACGTCGCTCGCCGCGTCCCAGGGCCAGACGAGGGTGAACAGGGCGACCGGCGGGATCGGGTGGAGGTCGAACGTGAACGAGGTGACGATGCCGAAGTTCCCGCCTCCGCCCCCCTGGCAGGCCCAAAAGAGCTCCTCGTGGCGACGGCGATCGCAGGTGAGGAGCCGGCCGTCGGCGGTCACGAGGCGGACGGCAGCGAGCTGGTCGCAGGTGAGCCCGTACCGGCGGGAGAAGACGCTCACACCTCCCCCCAGGGTGAGGCCTGCGATCCCCACGGTCGGGCACGAGCTCCCGGGCAGGAGCCGGCCGTGCGAGCCGAGCGCCTCGTACACGTCGATCATTCGGGCACCCGAGCCGACGACCGCCTGCCGGCCCCCGGAGCGCACGCCCACGCTTGACATCGGCGTCACGTCCACCACGAGCCCTTCGCTCAGCGAGTAGCCGCCGTAGGAGTGGCCACCGCTGCGCGCGGCGACGTGCACGTGATGGCGCCGTGCGAACTCGACGCAGCGCTGGACGTCGGACGGGGTCTCGCAGTAGGCGATGGCTGAAGGCCGCACCCCGTCGAAACGCTCGTTGTAGATGAGCCGGTCGACGCTGTACGCCGGATCACGGGGGAGGACCAGGCGCCCCGTGATCGACCCTGCGAGCACGTGCCACGGCACGGGACCGGCAGCGCCACGCCGGGCCGCCTCGGCGGTGTTCCACGCGTCTCCGGCGGAGCCGAGCGTCCCGAGTGCGGCGGCGGACGCCACCACACCCACCAGGCGTCCGGCGTGCTGGAGCACCGCCCGACGCGTGAGCGTGACCGGTGTCTGCACGTTGTGCTGACGACCAGGTGTCGGGCGTTCGTCGATCCCCACGTCACCTCCGTCTATTGCGAGGGGCAGCACCCCGTGGGCCACTCTGCCAGCATCGGCCGCCGAACGCCTGGAAACGGGAGGAGGTTCCGGCCGCCGGCGGGTCAGACCATGACGCACAGCGCGCGAAGGCGCTCGAGACGCTGCTCCACGCTGGTGCGCCAGCACCAATGCACTCCGGTCAGGTGCCAGACGAGGTCGGCGACCTTCGAGCCGCGGGCTATCCGAGCGATCGGGCGACGTCGGCGACGGTCTCGGCGGCATGCCACACGTCCTCGAAGGACAGTGCGAGCGGGGACATCCCGAAGCGACACAGCGAAGGCGGCCGGAAATCGCCGACGACGCCTCGGTCGGCGGCTCCCGCCAGCAACTCGGCGGCGCGCGGATGGCGCAGCGACACCTGCGCGCCTCGGTCACCGGCAGAGGCGGGCGAGGCGAGCTCGATGGACGGCACGCCCGCGTCCGCCACGACGCCGACGAAGAGCTCCCCGAGGGCCTTCGACTTCTTGCGGATGGTGTCGATGGAGACACCGTCGAACACGTCGAGCGCGGCATCGAGGGCGGCGAGGGCGATCACGGGAGGCGAGGACGTGAGGAACCTGCCGATCCCCTCGGCCGGCTCCCAGTCGAGAGCGAACCCGAAGGGGTCGGCGTGGCCCAGCCATCCCGGGAGGGGGTTCTCCAGTTCGCGCTGGAGACGGCGCCGCACGTAGAGGAAGCTCGGTGAACCAGGTCCTCCGTTCAGGTACTTGTAGGTGCAACCCACCGCGAGGTCGACGTCGTGCGCGTCGCAGCCGACGGGCACAGCGCCTGCCGAATGGCACAGGTCCCATACGACGAGCGCCCCGACGCGATGCGCGGCGGCCGTGATCCGCGGGAGGTCGTGCAGCGCGCCGGTGCGGAAGTCCACCTGGGTGAGGCAGCACACCGCGACCCTGTCGTCCAGCGCCTCCTCGAGCTCGGTGCGATCGACGACCTCCAGCTGTGCGCCCGAGGCGCGCGCAGCGCCCATCGCCACGTAGAGGTCGCTCGGGAAGTTGTCGGTGCTCGACAGGACGACCCGACGTGTCGGACGGGCGCGCAGTGCTGCACCGAGGACCTTGGTGAGCGCGATCGAGGTGGTGTCCGCGACGAGCACTTCGCCAGGCATGGCGCCGATGACGGGTGCGATCCTGTCGCCGATCCGCAGGGGCCACTCCATCCACGCGTGCTCGGTCCAGCCCTTCGACAGCGTGACGCCCCATTCCTCTTCGACCGTGCGCCGGACCCGAGCGGGCACCGCCGCGGCGAGGGGACCGAGCGAGTTCGCGTTCAGGTAGACGACGCCGGGGGGCATCGAGAACGCGCGTCGTGCACCGCCGATCGGGTCCTCCGCGTCGAGCACGCGAGCACGATCGAGGGTCCAAGGAGACGCCGGTGCGGGGGTCACGCCCGTCGATCGTACGCGCGGCACAACGGACGCCCCGACTGATCCGCAAGAGTTCGGCGGTGTCGCAGGGCGCCGCAGACGCAACAGGGCGATCGCCGACCACACGATCTCTGCGACGCCAAACGGCCAGGCGCCCGAGAGGAACCCGTAGGCGCTCGCCGCAAGGCACCCGAGCGCGAAGCCGACGATATAGATCCGGCCCCGTCGTTCGAGCGCGTACATCGCCATCATGAAGGCGACGGCGCAGAGGCCGTAGATGGTGACCGGGCTCATGCGAGTGCCGGTGGCCGAAGGCGGGGTGGTCGCAGTTGGGCGCGGGTCACGCTGGGATCCTCGCGCGGGTGCCGGTACTGTGGCGTGCCGTGCGAGGAGGTCGACGCCGTCGGAGGTGTCGCCGTGCCGGACGGCGAGGACACCGTCGATCGGATCGGTGAGGGGCGGCACGGGGTGGTGTCGAGCGAGGAGGAGGCATGGCGCCGAGCAAGGTCGTGGAGAGCGCTGCGGCGGCAGTCGCCGACATTGGTGACGGCGCGTCGATCGCCGTCGGAGGCTTCGGATTGTGCGGGGTCCCGATCGACCTGATCGAGGCGCTCGTCGCGAGCGGCGCCACCGGCCTCACCGTCGTCTCGAACAACTGCGGGGTCGACGGGGGGGGACTCGGGCTGCTGCTCGATCAGCACCGGGTGGCGCGTGCGATCGGCTCGTATGTCGGGGAGAATCGGGAATTCGCACGCCAGTTCCTCGCCGGCGAGCTCGAAGTGGAGCTCATCCCCCAGGGCACGCTCGCAGAGCGGCTGCGCTCGGGCGGTTGCGGGATCCCGGCGTTCTACACCCCTGCAGGCGTCGGCACGTTGATCGCCGAGGGCGGCCTACCGTGGCGCTACGCAGCCGACGGGTCGGTCGCGCTGGCGTCACCGCCGCGCGAGGTGCGCGAGTTCGACGGGCGGCCCTACGTGCTCGAACGTTCGATCACCACCGACTTCGCCTTCGTCCGGGCCAGTCGGGGCGACACGTTCGGCAACCTCTGCTTCGACAAGGCGACGCGGAACTTCAATCCGTTGTGCGCGATGGCCGGAAAGGTCGCCATCGCCGAAGTCGAGGACCTGGTTCCCGCCGGCGCGCTCGATCCCGCCTCGGTGCACCTTCCCGGAGTGTTCGTGCAGCGGGTGGTGAAAGCCGACGACAGCCGTGAGAAGCGGATCGAGAAGCGCACCACGCGACCCAGGGCACACGGCACGTCGGCCGGCACGTCGGCCGGCACGTCGGCCGGCACGTCGGCCGGCACGTCGGACGGTGCGGACGGTGCGGACGGTGCGGACGGGGAGGGCACAGCGTGACGTTGACCCACGATCAGCTCGCTCATCGAGTGGCGATGGACCTTCGGGACGGCGAGTACGTGAACCTCGGCATCGGGATGCCGACGCTCGTCTCGAACCACCTGCCGGCCGGTGTCCACGTGGTGCTCCAGAGCGAGAACGGCATCCTCGGGGTCGGGCCCTATCCGGAGGAGGGACAGGAGGATCCCGATCTCATCAACGCCAGCAAGGAGACCGTGACGGTCGAGCCCGGCGCGTCGTTCTTCGACTCGGCGCTTTCCTTCGGGATGATCCGAGGCGGCCACATCGACGCCGCGATCCTCGGCGCGATGCAGGTGTCGGCGACCGGCGACCTCGCGAACTGGATGATCCCCGGCAAGGTCGTGAAGGGGATGGGGGGCGCGATGGATCTCGTCCATGGTGTGGGGCGCGTCATCGTCATGATGGAGCACGTCGCGAAAGACGGCAGCTCCAAGATCGTCGAGCACTGCTCGTTGCCGCTCACCGGCATGGGCGTGGTGGATCGCATCATCACCGACCTGGCGGTGGTCGACGTGACGTCCGAGGGCCTGGTAGTGCGCGAGCTGGCACCCGGTGTCAGCGTCGAGGACGTCCAGTCGGTCACCGAGCCCAGGCTGCTCGTGCCGACGGCGCCCCGGACGATGCCAGTCGGCGATTGAGTGGGTCATGATTGGGGCGGTGGAACCGCGCATCTCCCTCATCACGCTGGGTGTCGCCGACCTCGCGCGTTCCTACCGCTTCTACCATGACGGGCTCGGGTTCCCGACGACCCGGACCCCTGAAGACGGCATCGTGTTCTTCCAGACCTCGGGCACGGCATTGGCGCTCTTTCCTTACGGGGAGCTGGCCGACGATGTGGGGGAGGGGTGGCGCGTCGTGCGCTCGAAGTTCCCTGGGATCACCCTTGCGCACAACGTGCGCGAGCGACACGACGTCGACGACGTGCTGGCCGAAGCCGCCTCCGTCGGCGCGGTGATCGCCAAGCCCGCGCAGGAGACGTCCTGGGGCGGGTACGCGGGGTACTTCACCGATCCCGATGGCTACCTTTGGGAGGTCGCGTGGGGCGCGTTCGAGCTGAACGAAGACGGATCCCTCCGGGTCACCTGACCCGGCGAGGTACCGGCGAGGTACCGGCGAGGATCGCGGCGAGGGTCATGGCACGCAGGAGCGCCGCCATCTCTTGACGTGGGAGCCGAGCCGAGTGCGGCGTGGAGTTCATGAGGCCGAACGCGGCGTGTGCGGCTGCGACCGCCGGTTCTCGTTCCCACCCGGTCAGGTCCCCGATCACTCCGGCCCATACCGAGACGTAGCGATGCTGCAGTTCACGCACCGAGCGTCTCGCCGCGGGGGGAAGGCTCGCGAGGTCCCGTTCCTGGACGGTGATGACGTCAGGCTCGTCCAGCGCGAAGTCCACGTGGAAGGCGACAAGGGCAGCAAGGGCATGCCCGGGATCGGCTGCCTCGGCAGCTCGCCGCGCACCTCCCGCGAGCAACCGCTCGCTCACGCCGACGAGCAACTCGGTGAGGATCTCCTCCTTGGCGCGGAAGTGACGGTAGAGGGCTGGCCCCGAGATACCCGTCGCCGCACCGAGGTCGTCGACGGAAACGCCGTGGAACCCACGCGTCGCGAACAGCGGGGCGGCAGCGGCGAGGATCTGCTGCCTCCGCCCCGAGCGCGCGCCTTGCGGACGGGCGGTCGCCTGGCGGGGCGGCATCTCACGAGACTAGCGCAAAAGGTGAACGATCGCTAACCTTGGGATGCCATGACTCCCGGGGCGCACGCCGTCTTTCCGTTGCTCAGGACGTCAGCGGATCCCACGTCGGACGAGTTCGGCGCGCGTTCGGCGCACCATCGGGCGCTCGTCTCGGAGCTTCGTGCGCGCCTCGAGCGCGCGGCGGCCGGTGGATCGGAGGGCGCGCGGAGCCGCCACACCGGACGGGAGAAGCTCCTGCCGAGGGAGCGCCTCGCCCATCTCCTCGACCGCGGGTCACCGTTTCTCGAGCTCTCGCCGCTCGCCGCCACAGGCTGCTATGGCGGCGAGGCACCGGCTGCGGGAATCATCACCGGGGTGGGACGCGTGTCAGGACGCGAGTGCCTCGTCGTGGTGAACGACGCCACGGTGAAAGGGGGGACCTACTTCCCGCTGACCGTGAAGAAGCACCTTCGTGCGCAGGAGATCGGACGCGCCAACCACCTCCCGTGCATCTACCTCGTCGACTCGGGCGGCGCCTTCCTCCCCGCCCAAGACGAGGTGTTTCCCGACCGCGAGCACTTCGGTCGGATCTTCTTCAACCAGGCGACGATGTCCGAGCGCGGCATCGCGCAGATCGCGGCGGTCCTCGGGTCGTGCACGGCTGGCGGCGCGTACGTCCCTGCGATGAGCGATGAAGCGGTCATCGTGCGGCACCAGGGCACGATCTTCCTCGGGGGTCCGCCCCTGGTGAAGGCGGCCACCGGTGAGGTGGTCTCGGCCGAAGAGCTCGGCGGCGGGGATCTGCACGCGCGGCGCTCCGGCGTGGCCGACCACTTGGCAGGGGATGATCACCACGCGCTCGCCATCGTGCGGGAGATCGTCTCGACGCTCGCTCCCCGATCGCCGGCGCCGTGGGACGTAGACGTCGTGGAGGAGCCGGTCCTAGACCCGACCGAGCTCTACGGCGTCGTCCCGACGGACCTTCGCACGGCATACGACGTCCACGAGGTGATCGGTCGCCTCGTCGACGGCTCCCGGTTCCTCGAGTTCAAAGCCGAGTACGGCCAGACGCTCGTGTGCGGGTTCGCGCGGATCTGGGGACACCCGGTGGGCATCGTCGCCAACAACGGGGTCCTGTTCTCGGAGTCCGCCTTGAAGGGGGCGCACTTCATCGAGCTGTGTGATCGACGTACCGTGCCGCTCCTCTTCCTCCAGAACATCAGCGGGTTCATGGTGGGCCGCGACTACGAAGCCGGCGGCATCGCGAAGCATGGCGCGAAGATGGTGACTGCGGTTGCGTGCGCAAGGGTGCCGAAGTTGACGGTCGTCATCGGTGGAAGTTTCGGCGCCGGCAACTACTCGATGTGCGGACGTGCCTTCGAACCCCGGTTCTTGTGGATGTGGCCGAACGCGAGGATCTCGGTCATGGGCGGCGAGCAGGCGGCGTCGGTGCTCGCCACGATCCGGCGCGATCAGAGGGAAGCCAGCGGCGAGAGCTGGACCCCCGAGGACGAGGACGCCTTCAAGGCTCCCGTGCGCGAGCAGTACGAGACGCAGGGCAGCCCCTACTACTCGACCGCACGGCTATGGGACGACGGCGTCATCGACCCCCTCGATACCCGTCGTGTGGTGGGACTCGGCCTCTCGGCCGCTGCCAACGGCCCGCTCGGCGACGTCGGCTACGGCGTCTTTCGGATGTGAACGGGCTCCGCGGCGCCGCGCCCATCTCGTCGGTGCTCATCGCGAACCGCGGGGAGATCGCCGTGCGCATCTGCCGAACGCTCGCGCAGCTCGGGATCCACTCGATCGCCGTCCACTCCCTCGGCGACGCGGACGCGCTGCACGTTCGCGTCGCGGACGAGTGCCTCGCGGTCGACAGCTACCTCGATGCGGACGCGCTCGTCGCGGCTGCGCTGCGCGCCGGCGCGGACGCTGTCCACCCCGGGTACGGTTTCTTGTCCGAAGACCCCCGATTCGCCCGCGCCGTCGTGGACGCGGGCGTGATCTGGATCGGCCCCCCTCCTGAGGCGATCGAGGCGATGGGCGACAAGATCCGCGCACGGAAGACCGTCGCCGCTGCCGGCGTCCCCGTCGTCGCGGGGGCGGGTCGCCCCGGACTACGCGACGACGAGCTCGTCGCCGCGGCGCTGGATCTCGGGCTGCCCGTGCTCATCAAGCCCGCGGCCGGGGGCGGTGGGAAGGGCATGCGCCGCGTCGACCGGGCGGAAGATCTCGCCCCTTCGATCGAGGCGGCGCGCCGGGAGGCACGAAGCGCGTTCGGCGACGGGACGCTCCTCGTCGAGCGCTTCATCCCCCGGCCACGCCACGTGGAGGTTCAGGTGTTCGCCGACGCATCGGGGAACGTCGTGCACCTCGGTGAGCGCGAGTGCAGCCTGCAGCGGCGGCACCAGAAGATCGTCGAGGAGAGCCCGTCACCGCTCATCGACGACGCCACCAGGACGGCCATGACCACGAGCGCGCTCGAGGTCGCCCGCGCCTGCGGCTACGTCGGAGCCGGCACCGTCGAGTTCATCGTGTCGGGCGACCGTCCGGACGAGTACTTCTTCATGGAGATGAACACGCGCCTGCAGGTGGAGCATCCCGTCACCGAAGCGGTGACGGGTATCGACCTGGTGGAGTGGCAGGTCCGCGTCGCCGCCGGAGAGCCGCTGCCCGCGGCACAACGCGACATCGTCGCGCGCGGCCACGCCGTCGAGGCGCGGGTGTACGCGGAGGACCCCGTCCGCGGGTTCCTTCCGGCGAGCGGGACGGTCGTCGTCGTTGGGGAGCCGGCCGGACGGCGTGGGGTGCGCGTCGACTCGTCGCTGGTCGCGGGCCTCGAGGTCGGCACGCACTACGACCCGATGCTCGCCAAGGTGATCGCGTGGGCCGAGACGCGCGCGGCCGCGCTCTCACGTCTTCGGGCTGCCCTCGCCGAGACCGTGATCCTGGGTGTGACCACCAACGTCGGCTATCTCACGAGGCTCCTCGCGCTCGACGACGTGGTCGCGGGGCGGCTCGACACCGAGCTGGTCGACCGGACGCTCGGAGAGCTGGCGTCGCCGGGTGCCCTCCAGACCAGCGGCGCGGCGGCGGTCGCGGCGTGCAGGGTCGCGCTCGACCTCGAGCCGGCGAGCGCTGTGGTGGACCCGTGGGACGTGCCCGACGCGTGGCGCGTGGGCGGACCGGGTGAGTGGACGCTGCAGCTGCGCCTCGACGGCCGACCCGTGGGCGTCGTCATACGCGGGCGCGTCCTTGACGGAGCGACGTTGCGCGTCGACGGCGGCCCCCCCGCCTCCGTGCGTGCCCGTGCTCTCGGAGACGGCGGTGCGCTCGAGGTCACGGTCGATGGCGTCGCCACGCGCTGGCGTACCGCGCGCCTCGGGGGCGACGTCTGGGTCGGCCATGCGGGGTGCGCCTGGCGGTTTGCCCCAGACCCCACCGCGCGCGGTGACGGAGCGGTCCCGGCGCCCTCGACCGGGCCGGTGACGAGCCCGATGCCGGGAGTCGTCGTCGCCCTGCACGTCGCGCGTGGCGACATCGTGCGCGCCGGCCAGCCACTGGTTGCCGTCGAAGCGATGAAGATGGAGCATGCCGTGGTGGCACCGGTGGACGGCGTCGTGAGCGAGCTCTGGGTGAGAAGGGGCCAGACGGTCGCGCTCGACGAGCCGCTCATGCAGCTTGCCGAGCCCTCCCCCTCCGTCTCCGAAACCGAGGAGCGCTGACGTGCCGATCACGACTCCGCCCGTGTACCGGCGTCCCGACCTGCCCCCGAGGGTCCGGATCTGGGAGGTCGGTCCGCGCGACGGCTTGCAGCACGAGCCCTCGGTGGTGCCTGCTGCCGTGAAAGCGGAGCTCGTCACCCGGCTCGTCGCCTCGGGTCTGTCCACGGTGGAGGTGACCAGCTTCGTCAACCCGAGCTGGGTGCCGCAGTTGGCGGACGCAGAGGAGGTCTACTCCCTGCTCGAGCCGCTCCTCGTCCGTGCGGACGGTCCCCGCCTGCCCGCGCTGGTCCCCAACATGGCGGGGCTCGAACGGGCGACGGCGTGCGGCGTACGCGACGTGTGCGTCTTTGTGAGCGCCACCGAGACGTTCGCGCGGCGGAACCTCAACCGCTCGCGCGACGAGGCGCTGGCGATGTCCGTCCCGGTGGTCGCCGGAGCGCGGGCCGCCGGCATGGGCGTGAGGGCCTACGCGTCCATGTGCTTCGGGGACCCGTGGGAGGGCGAGGTGGCGCCCGACGATGTCGTGTCGGTGTGCACGCGCCTCTTGGACATGGGATGCGACCAGGTCAGCCTCGGCGACACGATCGGGGTCGCGACGAGCGGGCAGGTGATCGACCTGCTGGACGCCCTCGCCCGGGCCGGCATCGGCGAGGACCGCCTCGCCGTGCACTTCCACGACACCTACGGGCAGGCGCTCACCAACACGATGACCGCGCTCTCGAATGGCATCACGACCGTGGACGCCTCGGCCGGGGGGATCGGCGGCTGTCCGTTCGCCAAGGGCGCGACGGGAAACCTCGCCACCGAGGACCTGTGCTGGGCGCTGGCGGGCGCAGGCATCGAGACGGGTGTCGACCTCGGGGGCCTCGTCGAGACGTCGGCGTGGATGGCATCGGTGCTCGGGCGCCCGAGCCCGTCGAACGTGGTCCGGGCGCTCGGGGCGGCTCTCGCCGGGGACGCGCGAGGTGTGGACGCCGCGGAGGAGGAAGCATGACGTCGGTCGCGTCGGGGGAGCTCAGCCATGAGCATCGCGAGCTCGCCTCGACGGTGCGACGCTTCGCGCTCGAAGAGGTCGCACCGGTCATCGGCGAGTACTACGAGCGTGAGGAGTTCCCCTACCCGCTGATCGCGAAGATGGGGGACATGGGGCTCTTCGGCCTCCCGTTCCCCGAGGAGTACGGCGGGATGGGGGGCGACTACTTCGCCCTGTGTCTGGCGCTCGAAGAGCTTGCCCGGATCGACTCGTCTGTGGCAATCACCCTCGAAGCCGGGGTCGGGCTCGGCTCGATGCCGATCTATCGCTTCGGCACCGACGAGCAGCGTCGCCGATGGCTCCCCGACCTGTGTTCGGGCAGGACCCTCGGCGCGTTTGGCCTGACCGAGCCGGGCGGGGGTTCGGACGCCGGCGCGACGCGCACCACTGCCGCGCGCGACGGCGGGGAGTGGGTCCTGAACGGGTCCAAGGCGTTCATCACCAACTCCGGCACGGATCTCACCGCCTTCGTCACGGTCACCGCCGTCACCGGGCGCAGCGACGAGGGTCGCCCGCAGATCTCGGCGATCATCGTGCCCTCGGGAACTC
>JAJYPY010000181.1 GCA_021794995.1 Actinomycetes bacterium
TCACGACCAGGGGAACCGACAAGGTGACGGCATGGGTGAGCGCGTCCTCGGTCAGGGCGGCCACCTCGTCCTGCTCGCCGGGGACGACTTCGACGATGACCTCGTCGTGCACCTGGAGGACCAATCGGCTGCGCATCCCGGCGCGCTCGAGCGCCCCGTCCAGCCGCACGAGCGCAACTTTGAACACGTCCGCCGCCAACCCTTGGATCCCTGCGTTCATCGCCTGGCGCTCCGCAGCCGTCCGCCGCTGGTAGTTGCGGTCGTGGAGGTCGGGAAGCGGCCGCACCCGGCCCATCTCCGTGCGCGTGTACCCGCGCTCGCGTGCCTCGGCGACGGTCTCGAGCATGTACGCGCGGACCCTCGGGAACGCGCGGAAGTAGCGCTCCATGATCTCGCTCGCCTCGTCGACCCCCGTCGACAGCCGGCGCGCAAGGCCGTACGCCTCCATGCCGTACGCGAGGCCGTAGGAGACCATCTTCGCCCGGTCCCGCTGCTCTTTGGTGACCTCGTCGGCGGGGACCCCATACACGCCGGAGGCGACCGTCCGATGGATGTCCTGCCCCGAGCTGAACGCCTCGACCAGCCCGGGGTCGCCCGAGAGGTGCGCGATGACCCGCAGCTCGACCTGGTCGTAGTCGGCGACCAGGAACCGCCACCCCGGCTCGGGCACGAACGCCCGGCGGAACTGGGATCCCGACTCGCGACGCGTCGGGATGTTGTGCAGGTTGGGACGCTCGGAGGAGATCCGCCCGGTGCGCGCGACGGTCTGGCGGAAGGAGGCGTGGATACGCCCGTCCGGCGCGACCTCGGCGAGCAGCGTCTCTCCGTACGTCGAACGCAACTTTTCGAGCTCGCGGTACCGCAGCAGCCGGTCCACCAGCGGGTGCGCGTCACGCAGCGTCTCGAGGGTCGCCGCGTCGGTCGAGTACCCCGTCTTGGTCTTGCGTCCGGGCGCCAGGCCGAGCTCTGTGTACAAGACGGTGCGCAGCTGCGGCGTCGAGTTCACGTTGAGCTCGTGGCCCGCGAGCTCCTGGATCTCGGCTTCGAGCGACGCGCACTGCGACGCCAGCTCGGACGTGAGGCGGCGGAGCTCGCCGGCGTCGACCCGGACTCCGGCCACCTCCATGCGGGCGAGCACGCGGACGAGCGGGCGCTCCACGTCGTCGTGGAGCCGGCGCAGTCCCTGCGCGTCGAGCCTGGCGAACAGACGCGGCGCGGCTGCCGCGACGGCCAGCGCGTCGGATGCGGCGAGCGCGCCGTCCGGAGCCCTGGCTTCCTCCCCCAAGGCGAGCTGTCCGGGTGCGGTCGCCTCGCTCTCGGCCGGCGACGGCGCGCCTCCGGGGCGTCGTGACACCGCGGCGAGGCCGTAGTCCCCCGTCGAGGGGTCGAGCAGGTACGAGGCCACCTCGACGTCCATCGCCAGCCCGGTGCAGTCGATGCCGAGCGGCAGGAGCGACCGCAGCAGCTCCTTCACCCCGTGACCGAGCACCTGTGCACCGGCGAGCACCCCGGTCATGGACCGGGCGACCGCCTCGTCGGCGAGGAGGGACCCGGGGACCCAGACGCCGCTCCCCGGCGGCACCGGGGAGACGAGCACCACGCCGTGGAGCACCGAGCGGCCCGGCAGCCCGTCCCACCGGCCCGCCACGCAGAGGAAGGCGCCCGCATCACCTGCCGTCTTCCGGAGACGCTCGATCGCGCGGACCGCCTCGGCAGCCTCCGCCGGCACGAACGGCTCCACGTGCACGGCGACCTCAGTCTCAGCCTCAGTCCCAGCCTCAGTCCCAGTCCCAGTCCCAGTCTCAGCCTCGCCTCCCCCCGCCGGCAGCTCCGAGCCCTCCCGGGGCGGCCCGAAACGCCCGGCGGCGAGAAGTGGCATCGTCCTGCGCCCGAGCGTGCGCAGCTCGTACTCGTCGAAGACCGCCTGCACCTGGGCGAGGTCCCACCCTCCGAGCTCCAGCTGCTCGACGGTGACCCCCAGGGGCACGTCGCGCACCAAGAGCGTGGCCGCCGCGTTCGCGCGCACCTGCGACTCGTGCGCGAAGAGGTTCTCCCGGAGCTTCGGGGTGAGCTCGTCCAGGTGGGTGAAGATCGAGTCGAGGTCCCCGTAGGTGCACAGGAGCTTCGCCGCGGTCTTCTCGCCGACGCCGGGAACCCCGGGAAGGTTGTCCGACGGGTCGCCGCGCATCGCCGCGAGCAGCGGGTAGAGCTGGGGCCTGACACCGGTGCGCTCGACGATGCCGGCTTCGTCGTAGAGCGAGTACTCGCTCACCCCGCGCCGGTTGTAGAGCACGCGGACATGGGGATCTTCCACGAGCTGGAAGCAGTCGCGATCCCCCGTCACCACCACGGCGTCACATCCTCGGTCACGCGCCTGCGTCGCGAGCGTCGCCAGCACGTCGTCGGCTTCGTACCCCGGCGCCTCGAGGATCGGCACGTTGAGCGCGCTGAGCACCGAGCGGATCATGTCGAACTGCGCCAGCAAGATGTCGGGGGTCGGCGGGCGGCCCCCCTTGTAGTCGGGCACGAGCTCGTCGCGAAACGTCGCGCCCGGCAGGTCGAACGCCACGGCCAGGGCAGCGGGCCGGTGGTCGCGCACGACGTTCACGAGCATGCCCACGAACCCGTGGAGCGCGTTCGTCACGAGCCCCGAGGCCGTCGTGAGATCGTCGGGCAGCGCGAAGAACGCCCTGAAGGCAAGCGACATCGCGTCGAGCAGGAACAGTGCGCCCCCCGGCTCCCCCGGCCGATCGCCTCCCGGCTCCCCCGGCCGATCGCCCCCCGGCTCCAGTGGCCGATCGCCCCCCGGCCGATCGCCCCCCGGCGAGCGGGCCACTACGGACGCAGCTCGCCGTCCACGACGCGCCGCGCGACGTCGCGCATGCGCGAGCGCGACTGCATCGCGGTGCGCTGCACGAAGGAGAAGGCCTCCGGCTCGCTCATCCCGTCGCGCTCCATGAGCACCGCCTTGGCGTCTTCGACCAGGCGGCGCGTCGCGATCTTGTCCTCCGCCGCGTCGGCGCCGGCCCCGTCCAACGCGTGCTCGCCCGCAACCTCCTCGTCGATTGCCCACTCCTGGCGGCAGCGTGCGAGCACCTCGGCGACCGCGGGGAGGAGCTCCTCGCGGCGGAAGGGCTTCACCAGGTAGGCCGACACGCCGGCGTCGCGTGCGTCCTCGATGAGGTCGCGCTGACTGAACGCGGTCAGCACGAGGACCGCGACGCGGCGCTGCTGCGCCGTGATCTCGCGCGCGGCCCGCACGCCGTCCATGCCGGGCATCTTGATGTCGAGGATGACGAGGTCCGGCTCGTGCTGCTCGACCAGCGCGACCGCCTCGTCGCCGCGGGCGGTCTCCCCGACCACCTGGTAGCCGGCCGAGACGAGGATCTCCTTCAGGTCGAGCCGGATGATGGCCTCGTCCTCGGCGATCACCACGCGGACCGGTGCATCCGACTGCGCGGCGGCGGGCATGCTCATCTGCCGGTCCCCACGTGCAGGAGCAGCTCGTCGCGCCGCCGCTCGAGCCCCTCCACGGTCGCGCACAACGCGGCGCGCGCCCGCGTCATGGCATCGGCGTGGCGCCGCACTTCCGTGTATTCGTGCGTGGCCAGCGGGGTCTCGGACACGAGCGAGCGCAGCCGGGCGTCCTCCGCCTCCTCCGAGACCATCGCCAGCTGCTCGTCGAGGATGGCGAGCTCTTCACGGGCGCGCACCAGCCGCTGATGGAGGTCGCGCAAGCGCCGCTCGACGAGGAACCGCTGCATGGGAAGCCGATTGTAGGCCGCAGCCGCGGCGCACGGGCCGTCGGCGCCGGTGGCCACGAGCGCGGACCACCACTCGCGCGCCGCGCTCCGCCCGATGCGTGCCCGGAGCGGGACTCGAACCCGCACGCCCTTTCGGGCAAA
>JAJYPY010000042.1 GCA_021794995.1 Actinomycetes bacterium
GCCATCGCTGCGCGTAGCGCGCCTTGGGCATCCTTCGAGCCGTCGAACCCGACGAGGATCCGGCGGAAGACCCCGCCCGTCCCCGAGCGACTGCTCGGCCCGCCCCCACTGCTCGGCCCGCCCCCGTCGTTGGCCAGCATCTCACCGTGCATCTGGATCCTCCCCTCTTGTGCGCTCCGAGGCCGACCTCAGCTCAACGCCGCGGTGAGAGCGAGGGCGGCGATCAGCGCCAGCAGCATGTACGCAACGTACGCGTTGAGACGCCCCGACTGGAGGCGTCGTGCCGCGGTGCTCACGCGGAGCACCGCTCCCCACACCGGCCGGTAGAGATATGTCTCGACCGGTTCGACCACCGTCGTCTCGGAGTGCAGGTGAGCTGGAGCGACCTGTGGATCGGGGTCCTCGGACGGGTCCCGGGACCGGCGCGTGCCGAGCACGCCGCCGAGCACGTGGCGCAGCGGGTTGGCGAACCCGAAGGCCGAATAGGACGACGGCCCGTCGACACCGGCACTGGCGGAGTGCCACGCAGGCACCCGCCGGATCCGCAGATAGCGCCCTCGCGACGCGAGCATCGCAACGCCCAGGACCACACCCCATGCGACCGGCATCGCCACCCACAGCCAGGAGGGCGAGAGGATGGAAAATCCATGGAACACCGGCTGGAGCACCCAGGGCGACTTGAGCGCCTGCAGCGTTGCACCCCTCGGGACGAGGGGTGACAGCCCTCGGGCCAAGAACCGCACCTCCCAGGGGCTGACGGCCGCGAGGGCCAGGCACGCAGCTCCGAGCACCGAGAGGCCGGCTCTTCCCGCCAGCCCCGCGTCGCGCGATCGACCCGCGGCAGTCGACGGCTGTCCGAGAAAGGTGAGCCCGAGGACTCTCAAGAACGTGAGGGCTGCGAGTCCCGTCGTCAAAGCAACCAGCGCACCCGCACCCGCGAGCGCAAGGCGGAGGGCGAGTCCGGGCAATCGGAACTGCTGCATCAGTGCTTCGAGCACGAACCACTCGGAGACGAAGCCCACCGTCGGCGGCAGTCCGGCCAGCGCCAGCGCGCCGGCCCCGAACGCCGCCCCGCTCCAGCGCATCCTCCGACCGATCCCTCGTAAGGCGTCGAGGTCGTCGGTCCCGGCCGCGCTCTCGACGAAGCCAACCGAGGAGAACAGCGCGGACTTTGCCACGGCATGCGTCACGACCTGCAGCGACGCCGCCAGGAAGCCGACCGCCTCGAGCGGGACGGAGCCGATGACGACGCCGGCCAGGGCGATGCCGTAGGCGGTGAGGATGATGCCGGCGTTCTCGATGCTCGAATAGGCGACGACGCTCGAGAGCCGGGACTGGACTCCGGCGAAGACGATGCCGAGCAAGGCGGTGATGCCGCCCAAGAGCAGCACGAGGACGACGAGCCAGACCGGGGGGCGCCCGAGCACACCGACGAAGCGCCACAGGCCGTAGACACCGACGTTGGCGGCGATGCCGGCCATCGCGGCGCGGGCGGGCCCCGGCGCCGCCGGGTACCCCACCGGGATCCAGACCTGGAGGGGCGCCATCCCGAGCTTGGCGCCGAACCCGGCGACGACGAGCACCCAGGCCGCGTCGTGGAGCGCGCCGGGGCCGACCGTGTGCCAGCTCGCGATGCTGAAGCTCCCGGTCCGGCCGGCGAGGAGCAAGAAGGCCACGAGGAGGCACGCCCCGCTGACTTTGCCGACCCCCATGGTCGCCCACGCCGCGCCCGCCTGGCGCTCTCGTGCACGGGTGACCGACGTCAGAAGGTAGAACGCGACGGTCAGTGCCTCCCATGCGAAGAGGAAGAGGAAGGCGTCGGCCGCGCACAGGATCACGGCCACCGCCGCCAGGAGGGTGAGGTAGCCCGACGCCACGCCCCTGCGGTGCATCCTGCCTGTCGGCGTCCAGGCCCACGAGACGAAGCACAGCGACACGGCGATCCCGATGCCGAAGAGGAGCGTGAGGAACATCCCCGCGAGCGGATCGATCCGCAGCCCGCCGTGCCCGACCCCGAGGAGCGGGCCGGTGTCGATCGTGACGGACTGCGAGAACGTCGCGTGGATGCCCAGTGCCAGCAGCAGGGCGCAAGCCGCGGTGCCGAACAGGTAGGGAACGGTTCGAGCGACAGCAGCGCGGGTCCCGCACAACAGGTCGACGACGGCACCGGCCGCCACGCAGGCGAGCGCTGCGGCGAAGAGGGACCCGCTCATCGCGCGGGTCCTTCGGGAGGGGCGCCCGACGCTGACGGACGCAAGGACGCGGTCAGCATCCCGGTGGCGAGCAGGATGCCGTAGAGGATGCCGAACGGGCTCGGTGGCGACCCCGGGACGAACACGTCGACCGGCACGTCCGCCGCCACACCGCCCCCGCTGGCGTACCCCTCGCCGAGCAGGCCCCCGCTGATGGCGTCGACGCCCACGGCGATCACCGCCTTCGGGTCGGGCATCACGTCGTAGACGTGGCGCAGTGCCAGGCTCATCCCCGTCGAGCCGACGCCGGTCACGAGGAGGAGGTCCGCGTGCTTGGGGCTCGCGGTGAAGAAGATCCCGAGCCGCTGGACGTCGTAGACGGGATTGGTGAGCGCTGCGACTTCCCACTCCTCGCTTCCGTCGGACCCCGCATCGACGTGGCGAACGTGCACCGAACGACGCAGCACCCGCACGCGCGCAGCCAGCGTGCGGCGGGCCTCGTCGAGCGCGGCGTCGTCACCGTCGCCCGGGGGGACGACGAGCGCCCGGCGCGCTACCGCCGCCGTCTCGAACCCCGGATCGACGCGGAAGGTGTCCGGGGCGAGGCGGGCACACCGGCCGCACAGGATGCAGCGCCCGCGATCCAGACGTGGTCGCTCCGACGTGAGCTCGATCGCCCCGGTAGGGCATGCCTTGGCCGCGGCCCGAACCAAGGCGGCGTCTCCCAGGTCCGGGGCGACGGTCACGGTCCCCGAGAAGCCGGCGCCGTAGCCGTCGTCGCGACGCGGGTAGGCGCTCGTCACCACGCCTTCGCGCAGCCCACGCGGGATCCAGGGCATCAGCCGGCGGCTCCGGCGATCGACAAGCCGAAGCTTGCCTCGATGAACGCGACGTCCGTGAAGATGTCCTGTGGGAACGCGGCGGGGTACGCGGCCAGGTTGTGGAACGACGCCGAGCGGTGCTTCACGCGCACCAGTGCGCCCCCGTCGGCCTCCACCAACGACAAGAGCTCCCCCTGTGGCGCCTCTGCCCACCCGAGCGCCCGTCCCCTCACCGCCGGCACCGCTACGGACCACCGATCGGGCTCACCCAGCTCGTCGAGGAGGTCGACGGCCTGGCGCACGAGGTGGAAGGCACCGGCGATCTCCTCCAGCCGGACGTGCTGGCGGGCGAGCGCGTCTCCCGCGTCATGGCGCTCGGGCACCGGCTGACCGAGCCGGCCGTAGGCGGCGTAGGGCCTGCTCGTACGCACGTCTTCGGGCTGACCCGACGCTCGGCCCACAGGGCCCACCGCGGCGTACCGGCGGGCTGTGTCGCACGAGAGCACTCCCGTCCCCCGGAGGCGATCCACGAACGACGGCGTGCCCATCAGCCGATGCAGGTCGTCACCGATTGCGCGGTGGAGGGACCCGAGCGCGTCGAGCAGCTCGCGGGCACCGAGCCTCGGCGGCCCCGAGACCCCGCCGGGGACGACGACCCCGCGCCCGAACCGGCTGCCGCACAGCGAGGCGCGCAGGCGCTGGACGCGCTCTTTGTGGTGCGAGAAGCACGCGTAGGCGACGGCCTGACCCGACGCCTCGGTGTGGCGCACCACCGTGTCCAGATGATTGGCAACCCGCTCGAGCTCGGCGTGCACGACCCGAACGAGGTCCGCGTGCCGAGGCGCCACGACACCGCCCATCTGCTCGACGGCGCTGCAATAGGCGATCGCGTGCGCGACCGACGCGACGCCCTCGACTCGCTCGGCGGCGAGCACGCCGTCGTCCACCTGCATGCCCGAGACGCGCGCCTCGATCCCGCGGTGCTTGTAGAAGACGCGCGTGCGGAGATGGGGGATGTCCTCCCCGGACGTCTCGATGAGGTACTCGACCGTCTCGAAGACCCCTGAGCGGACCGGCCCGTAGGAGATGGTGAACACCCCTTCGCCGTGGACATGCCCAGGAAGTGGGCTGAGATCGAGCTCGACGGGAGACGCCGGAGGCGCCGACACCGCCGGCACCGCCGGCACCGTCGGCCGCTCGCGCAGCGGCGCGACGTCCGACGCGCCGGGGAACACGAGGGGATCGAGGCGCGGATGCCCGACCGGCTCCAACCCGAAGAGATCGTGGATCTCGCGCTCGTACCACGCGGCGGCGGGGATCGACGGCGTGAGCGAGGCGAAGTGCCGCTCCTCGGGCGCCAGCACCGTCTCATCGATGCAGAGCGCTCCCCCGTCCGCCACCACCGCGATGAGGCGGGTGCCGTCGCCTGCCGGTGACGCGAACACGCCGCAGAACCGTCCCCCGCGCGCGACACGAGCGGCGACGGCTGCGGCAAACCCCGCCGGCGAGTGCACGCCCGCAATGGCCTCCCGGACGGTCATCGCGCCACGCCCAGCTCGTGCGCGGCGTGCGTGAGCAGACGATCGAGCTCGGCCGGCGGGTGCACGCCCAGAAGCACGAGGGCCGCAACCCCGAGCGCCATGGCGGCGACGATCCACCGGCTCACCTCGCCCTTCGGCAGTCCCGGCCCCTGCACGGCCACGGGCCCCGGCGTGAGCATGGTCTGGGTGGTGGACCACCCGAGACCGAGGAACGCGACCGTCACCAGGACCACGAGGACGGCAGCGACCGCGTCGCGTGGAACGGACAGGCCGCCCGCAACGATCAAGAACTCGCTTCGGAAGAGCCCGAAAGGAGGCAGCGCCGAGAGTGCGAGCACCGCGGCGACAAGCATCGAGCCGCTCCACGGAAGCACCCCGACCCCTCCCCGGATGACCGCCATGTCCTTCGTCCCGAACTTGCGCACCACGGACCCCGCGCCGAAGAAGGCGGTGCCCTTCGCCGCGGCATGGGCGAGGACGTGGAGCAGCACACCCACGACGGCGAGCGTCACGCCGAAGCTCATGCCGATCGCGAGGATCCCCATGTGCTCGACGCTCGAGTAAGCGAGCATGCGCTTCAGATCTCGCTGCCGCAACAGATAGAGCGCGGCGAGCAACAGGGACGCGATGCCGAAGATGAGCAGGACAGTGCGCGGGTAGGTGCCACCGAGCGCACGGACGGTGATCTGGTAGAAGCGAAGGATCGCGTAGAAGCTCGTCGCAAGGAGCGCGCCCGATAGGAGGGCGGAGACGGGCGTCGGTGCCTCCGAATGCGCATCGGGCAGCCACGTGTGGACGGGGACGAGACCCATCTTCGTTCCATAGCCCAGCACGGCGAGGACGAACGCGAGCCGCATGACGTTCGGGGGGAAACCGTGCGCACCCGCGAGCAACGTGAGGTACGACAAGCCGTAGGCGGATCCGAAGACGGTCGAGCCGGCGTAATACAAGAGGATGGTGGCGAGCAGGCCGATCCCAAGCCCGAGCGAGGCGATGAGCACGTACTTCCAGGCCGCTTCGGTGGCGCCATCGGTGTCGTCGATGGCGACGAGCAGCGCGGAGACGATGGTCGTGATCTCGATCGCCACCCACAAAAGAGCCAGGTCGCTCATGAGGGGCGCGGCCAGCATGGCCCAGCAAAACAGGTTGAACCCGGCATAGAAGCGGCGCCCGTAGCGCGCGCCCGACCTCCCCGGCGCGAGGTGGAGGTACCCGGCGGAGAAGATGGCGGTCGCCATGTACAAAAAGGACGTCGCGACGAGGAAGACGGCGGACAGCGCGTCGACTCGGAGCTCGCTCCCCGCCTGCACGTGGCCGTGGACGACGACGGCCGGGATGAGCGTCAGGCACAGGACGAAGCTGGCCGCACCGGAGGCCACCGCCAGCGTCCTCGACACGCCGAGGGGCACGACATAGCTGATCGCGGCCGTCGCGAACGGCAGCACGATCAGCGTCACGAGGACCACACCCATCGCCGGCGCTATCCCCGAAGCCGATCGAGGTCGTCCGTCAAGAGCGTCTTGGCGCGACCGTGGTGCACCCGCATGATGATGCCGAAGACCACCACCGCAACGAGCAGGTCGAAGAGGAACGCCACCTCCAACACCAACGGCAGACCGGCTGCGATCACGAGGCTGACGACGGACACCCCGTTCTCCAAAGAGAAGAAGCCCATCGCCTGGGAGACGACGTCCGAACGGAGCACGATCAGGACGAACGCCACCAGCACGACAGCCACTGCGATCGCGAGCGCTGCGCTCGGGAGCAGCTTCGAATGCACGTGCAGCGAGCCGACCGCAAAGAAACCGAACGCCGTCACGCCGAGCGCGATGAGGGTCATGGTTGCAGCGCCCAGCACGGGACTCCCGGTCAGGTCCACGTCCGTGCCGCGCAGCAGCCGCATCATGACGGCGGGAACGATGACCACCTTCAGCACGAAGGAAAGGGCTGCGAGCGCGTAGAGATCGCCGACGTGGCGCGTCGCCGCCACCACGACCGCCAGCGCGACGACGGCCAAGGACTGGAAGGCGTACAGGCGGACCTGGGAGCGCAACAGCGGCGCCCGCAACATGGCGAACTCGCTCAACAGGACGATCACGGCGACGACCTCGTCGACGCCCGCAGTCGTGGAAGGAACCGGGACAGCCGTCACGCCGAGCCCACGTAGAAGACGAGCACTGCGAGGACGGCGATCCCGAACGCAGCGGCGAGAAACTCGGTGATCTTGAACAGGCGCAGCTTGGAGAACAGGTTGTCGATGACGGCGAAGACGAGACCGAGGAGGATGGCCTTCCCGATGAGCGCGCCGACCGCCCCTACGACGGCGAGCGGCGACCCCGACGACGCGAGACCCCACGGCGCGACGAACACGTTGATCAGGATCGTGTAGAGGATGAGCTGCTTCATCGCCGAGCCCCACTTCAAGAGCGCCAGCGCAGGGCCCGAGTGCTCCAGGGTGCGCGCCTCGTCGATCATCCCGAGCTCGAGCGTCCCGGTGTGCGTCTCGACGGGGATCCGACCCGTATCGACGAGCACCACCAGGAAGAACGCGACGGCGGCGAGCACATGGCTCGGGCGAACGATCTCCGATGAGGAACGCACGGTGGCCGCCAGCGCGTAGGGAAGATCCGTGCTCGTGATGAGGGCGACGGCGAAGACGACGAACAGGATGGTCGGCTCGATGAGCGCACCGAAGGTCATGGCGCGGCTCCCCCCGAGCTGCGCGTACGGAGCTCCGGACTCGGTCCCCGCCAGGGCCACCGAGAACCCCGCCAGGGCGAGCACGAACCCTCCGCCCAAGATGTCGCCCATGTAGCCGAGCGGGAGACCGTACGTCGTGAGCACGGGAATGAGCAGGGGCACGATGAGGTAGCAGCCGAAGGCGACGACCGGCCCCGCGAGGAACACCCAGCTCGACTCCTCCGTGACGAGCGTCTCCTTGCGGAACAGCTTCGCCAAGTCGTAGTAGGGCTGCAGGATCCGCGGTCCCCGACGGCCCTGCAGACGGCCCTCTGCGTGTGAGATCGCGCCGCTCACCAAGGGCGCGGCGATCACGATCGTTGCCACCTGAAGCGCCTGGACGCCCACAGGGGCGATGACGCCGAGCTCCACCGTTTCGACCTCCACGCGACGACAGTCTGCGTAGAGGCCATCAGCTCGGAAGAGCAGTTCGGACCGGGCTGGCCCGCCAGGGCACCATCTGGCGGGGCGTACCTTATCCGTTGCGCGCAGGACGTCGTTGCACCTGGCGCCGCAGCGTGCAGCCTCCGGTCACTGCCCGGGGATGGCCCCCGCCCGCCGCGCCGCGGCGAAGAAGAGCGGCAGGGCGACGACCTCGCTTCCCGCTGAGAAGGCGACGACGATGGGGAGGGACACGCCGAAGAGGAGCCCGATGATCGTGCTCCCGATGAACCAGGCGACGCCGTAGCCCGCGGTGAAGATCCCGAACGCCGAGGCGCGGCGGTCCCTGCCCACCATCTGGCCGACGGCCGCAGGGATGATCGACTCCTGGACGCCCGTCCCGACACCCCACAGGACGACACCGGCAAAGCTCACCCAGAAGCCTCCGAGGAAGACCAGCGGCGCATAGACCGCGGATACAAGGGTCAGGGGAAGGAGCAACCGCATGCCGAAGCGGTCGAAGAGCCGGCCGAAGACGAGCGATCCTGCACCTCCGACCGCCATCGCCACCGCGTAGAAGACGGGCACCAGGTCCGTCGACACGATCCGCGCACGTTCGAAGTGGTAGGCGATGAGGGGGAAGTCGGCGAACCCCGCACCCACGAACGCAGCGGCGGTGAGATAGACCCAGAAGACCTTCGGCATCTTCTGGGAGGGTGTGACCCGGGCGGACGCTGCCTCGAGATCGGACGGGTTCGGATAGGAGAGGCGGGCCACGGCCAAGAACCCGAGCTCGATGACGGCCGGGACGGCGAGCAGCGCGAAGGCGACCGTGTAGTCGTGATGCACGACAAGCAGCACGAGCGCGACGAACAGCGGACCGAACGTCGCTCCGAATTGGTCGAGCGCCTCATGGAGTCCGAAGGCCCGCCCATAGCCGATCTGTTCGGCTGCGTGGGACAGCATGGCGTCGCGCGGCGGGTTCCGGATCGCCTTGCCCACGCGCTCCAGCACGACGAGAAGACCGGCGACCTCCCAGCTGCCCGCCAGCGCCAGCAGCGGAACCGCGGTCATCTGGACGATGTAGCCGGCGATGGTGATCGGCCAATACCTCCCGGTGCGGTCCGCTGCCGGTCCCGAAAGGACGCGCAGCCCGTAACCGAGCAGTGTCCCGAAGCCGCTGATCATGCTGATCGCGAGCGCGCCAGCACCGAGCAGTCCCAGGTACGGGCCGACGATGCTGCGGGAGCCCTCGTAGGTGAAATCGGCGAAGAAGCTCATGACGCCGACGATCACCACGAAGCGCAGCGCGTGCGACCCCCGAGCACGGTCCGGGGATCGCGACGCGCGCGAGGACCGGGCCTCCCCGCTCATCCCCCCCGCGCGTCGAACGTCGGGACGAGCGTTCTCGCCGCTCGTGCTTCGTCGAGACGCCCGACGGGCGTCGTGCGCGGCGCGGCGTGCGCGGCATCGAGACCGCCGTCGGCTGCGGCGGCGGCGGCGATGCGCTCGAAGGCTTCGGCGAGCGCATCGAGGGTCTGGGGGCTCTCCGTCTCGGTCGGCTCCACCATGAGCGCCTCTTCGACCACGAGCGGGAAATAGACGGTCGGAGCGTGGAACCCCTCATCGAGCAGACACTTGGCGACGTCGAGGGCGCGCAGGCCGTAGCGCCGTTTGAGGGTCGCCGCCGCGAGGACGACCTCGTGCATGCACGGACGGTCGAACGGCACGTCGTAGGTGGACGACAGCCGGACTCGCAGCCAGTTGGCGTTCAGCACCGCCCGCTCGGCCACCCGACGGAGCCCGTCGCCGCCGTGGACGCGGATGTACGCGAGGGCTCGAGCGAGGACCAACGCGTTCCCGTGCCACGAGTGCACCCGGCCGATCGACCTCGGCGGCATCTCCCGCCCGTAGCGGGTGGTGCCGTCGTCCTCGGGCACCCGGACCGGACGAGGGCCCGGAAGGAAATCGGCGAGCCGTTCGGAGACCGCCACAGGTCCCGCCCCCGGGCCGCCACCGCCGTGGGGGGTCGCAAAGGTCTTGTGCAGGTTCAGGTGCACGATGTCGAATCCCATGTCGCCCGGGCGCACCACGCCCAAGATGGCGTTCAGATTGGCTCCGTCGTAGTAGAGGAGACCTCCCACCTCGTGCACCGCGGTGGCGATCGCCTCGATGTCTTCTTCGAAGAGCCCGAGCGTGTTGGGGTTCGTCAGCATGATGCCGGCGACGTCACCGTCGAGCACGCCGCGCAGCGCCGCCATGTCGACGCAGCCGCGATCGTCGGACGGGACGGTCGTCACCTCGTAGCCACCCAGGCTCACCGACGCAGGGTTCGTCCCGTGGGCGGAGTCGGGGATGATGACACGGCGGCGGCGTTGTCCGTGCGCGTCGTGGTAGGCACGCATGAGCAGCAGGCCGGTGAGCTCGCCGGCCGCGCCCGCGGCGGGCTGGAAGGTCGCGGCCGCCATGCCGGTGATGGCGCACAGGGCCTCTTCGAGCTCGACCAGCAGCGCGAGCCAACCCTGGCTCGTCGACGCGGGCGCGGCCGGGTGTACGCCCGCGAGCCCCCGGAGCGCCGCCACCGTGTCGCAGGACTTGGGGTTGTACTTCATCGTGCACGACCCGAGCGGGTACGCGCCGAGGTCCACGGAATACTGCCGGTGCGAGAGGCGGGTGACGTGGGCGACGAGGTCGCGCTCGGAGACTTCGGCGAGCGGCACGGGAGCACGCCGCCTGTGCTCGGCGGCCACCAGCTCCTCGGCGGGCCACTCCGGCACATCGGTCGTGCGCAGCTGCCAGCTTCGCCGGCCAGGCGCGGAGAGCTCGAAGATCGTCGGCTCTGCGGCGCGACCCATCAGCGGGGCGCTCTGCGCCCTGCCCCCGGGCGCCGGCGGGCTCACGGGCGCACCGCCTTGTCCAGCGCGGCGACGTACGCGTCGATCTCCCTGCGCGTCCGGCGCTCCGTCACGGCAACGAGGAGACCGTGCGCCGCCTCGTCGGGGTCCACGGACCCGTCGCCGCCGTCTCCCACGAGGTCCTCGAGCGCGACGCCGGCCAGGAAGCCCTCATCGGCCATCCGCTCGACGACGACGCGGGCGGGCACGGGCGTCCGCAGGGCCAGTTCCCGCACCACGGCGGTGTCGCCCGTCAGGGCACCGACCCCGTCGACGGCCAGGGCAGCCTCTCGGAGGTACCGGGTGCCGCGTGCGCAGCGCAGGGCGACCTCCGCGAGCCCACTGGTCCCCAGCCACCCGAGCTGGACGGCCGCGGTGACCGCCATGAGGGTCTGGTTCGTGCAGACGTTGGACGTCGCCTTCTCGCGCCGGATGTCCTGTTCACGGGCCCGAAGGGTCGTCACGTACGCGCGACGGCCCTCGACGTCGACGGTCTCGCCCACGAGCCGGCCGGGAAGGCGCCGCACCTGCTCGAGGGTGCAGCAGAAGAGCCCGAGGTACGGGCCGCCGAATGACAGGGCGGTCCCGAAAGGCTGGCCCTCGCCGACGACCACGTCGGCACCCCAGTCCCCCGCCGCGCGCAGGATCCCGGCCGCCACGGGATCGGCCGCGACGACCATGAGGGCACCGTGCGCGTCGGCGAGGCGCCGCACGGCGCCCAGGTCCTCCACGCACCCGAGATAGTTGGGGTAGGCGACGACGATCACCCCCGGCGGCTCCGCCGGCCCGCCGCCCGGTGCGCGCTCGGGGTCCGGCCACGCCGTCAACCCCCCCGCGAGTGGCACGTCGACCACCCGGTGCCCCGAGGCGCGCGAGAACGTCGCGAGGGCCGCACGCCAGTGCGGATGCACGCCGCTCGACACCCACACCGTCCGGCGACCGGACGCGGCCGCCCCGAGGTTCACCCCCTCGACGAGCGCGCTCGCGCCGTCGTACAAGGACGCGTTTGCGACGGGAAGGCCGGCGAGACGGGCGATCATCGTCTGGAACTCGAACACCGCCTGCAGGACGCCCTGGGCCACCTCGGGCTGGTACGGCGTGTAGGCGGTCACGAACTCGGCGCGCCCTGCGAGGGCACGCACCACCGGGGGAACCTCGTGGTCGTAGGCACCGGCGCCGGCGAAGCACACGAGCCGGTGGGCGCTGTTGCGCTCGGCGAGCGCCTCCATGTGGGCCAGCATGTCGGGTTCCGGCTCCCCTGTGGCCATGCCGAGGCCGCCGGCGAGACGCAGGGCGGGAGGGACCGCGGCGAACAGCTCCGAGAGATCGCCAAGACCGAGGAACGCCAGCATGGCGGCAATCTCCTCGTCGGTGTGCGGCAGGTAGTCCGCCATTCAGCTGCCCCCTGCCCCAGACGGCACCGCGGCACCCCCCGCGGCCGGCGGCCAGAAGCGGGGCTTGGTCACCGTGACGGGGACTTCCCGACCCCGCACGACCGCCACCAGGCGATCTCCGACGTCGACGCCGGCAGAGGTGTCCACGAATGCCATCGCGATCCCCCGCTCGAGCATCGGCGAGAAGTTGCCGCTCGTGACCCTGCCGACCACGGCGTCTCCGGACCGCACGTGGGCGCCCTCGCGCGGCGGCTGGCGGCCGTCGGCGAGCAGCCCTCGCAACGACCTCGCGGGTCCGGCGGCACGCTCGCGCTCGAGTGCGGCGCGCCCTTTGAAGTCACCCTTGGCCCATCCGACCACCCATCCGAGCCCGGCCTGGAGCGGCGAGATACCGGGGCCGAGCTCGTGGCCGTGGAGGGGCAGCCCCGCCTCCAGGCGGAGCGTGTCACGGGCGCCCAGGCCCGCCGGCACCACGCCCTCTGCGAGGACCGCCTCCCAGAACGAGCGCGCCGCGGCTGCAGGCACCGCGCACTCGACGCCGTCCTCCCCGGTGTACCCCGTCCCCGCCGCCGTGCACTCGACCCCGTCCCACGCGAACCTCGACACGCAGAAGCGGCCCACACTGGCCGCGTCGGGCGCCACCTTCTCCAGGCGGGCGCGCGCGTCCGGACCCTGGACCGCGATGACGGCGCGAGCGGAGGTCGTGTCCGTGCCTCCGAGCGCCGCGACGACCCTCGAGGTGTTCGAGGCGTTGGGCATCACGTCGAACCATCCGTCGTCGACCCACCACACGATGATGTCGTCCGCCACCGATCCGTCGTCGTCGAGCAGATGCGTGTACTGCGCCCGCCCGGGCCCGATGCGTGCAAGGTCGTTGGTCAAGGTCCGCTGGAGGAGGTCGAACGCGTCGGGGCCGCCGACGCGGACGGTGCCCAGATGGCTGACGTCGAACGCGACCGCCGCCGTGCGGCACGCACGGTGCTCTGCGACCGTCCCCGAGGGATAGGCGACCGGCATCTCCCACCCGCCGAACTCGACCAGCTTGGCGCCGAGCGCCACGTGCGCGTCGACGAGCGGGGTGTGCCGAAGGGAGGTGGGGACTTCGGGAGGGCCGCTCTCTGCAGGCGCCGGGGTCATCGGGGTGCAGCCTACGTCGCGGCACGCGCCCGACCCCGCGTGCCGCGCCCCTGCGGCGCGCGCCTAGGCAGCGCCGACGGCGGCGGGATCCAGCCCGTGGGTGGTGAGCAGGGCGAAGAAATCACGCTGGTAGAGCACCTGGAGCTGGACTTCGGGGTACAGGTCCCGCATCCGGCGGACCTTGGCGTTCTTGCGGGTCACGAGCCGCTGATCCGCCGTCGTGAGCTCGACGAACCACCCGATGTCCGGAAGCCAAAAATCGGGGCGGAACCCGCCGCTCGGGTGGCCGTCGTCGTCCCAGCGCAGCGTGAATTCGACGGGCTCGTATTCCCAGCGGATGCCGTGCACGTCGAGCAGGGCGGCGAAGAGGCGCTCGGAGGGGTGTGCGAAGCGCACGCGGGCCGCCGGAGAGGTCGAGGGGTGACGTGTGTGCCCGGCGTGACCGGGCGCGGGACGGCTCACGCCTCGGCGACCCGCGCCCCAGCCCGCGCAAGCCCAGGAGGCGCGGCCTGGTGGCGCGCGTCGAGCTCCACGATCGCCGCGTCCAGCTCGTCGACCACGCCTGACAGCGGCACGATGTTGAACACGCCCTGGCCCCCGGCCAAGAGGTCGACGACCTCCCCGTTGGACTTGGCAAGCACCGATCGGCTCCCGGTCAGGACGAGCTTCGACGATGCGAGGTCCGCACCGAGCTCCTGGCGCAGGCAGTCGACGGCACGGCGTGCGGACTGCAGCGACACGCCGGCGTCGAGCAGCTGCTTGATCACCTTCAGCTCGAGAAGGTCCCGGTAGGAGTACAGGCGCTTGCTGCCGCTCCCCCGGGCGTCCGCCACGGACGGACGCAAGAGCCCCGTGCGAGCCCAGTAGTCGAGCTGGCGATACGTGATCCCGATCAGCTTGCAGACCTTGGGTCCCCCGAAGGTCTCGCCGACCGCCTCGCTCGCGTGTCCTCTGCCCGTCTCGGCCATCCGGCCCTCCCTGCAGTCGCCCGACAGCGCCCGATGGTAGTCGAGGAAGTCACACACGGGTAGTTACGCGCGTGATCTTTTTGCGCACTGCCGCCCGCTCGCCGAGCCGGACACCCCCTGGCGGCACTCAGGAGGTTTACCTACGGAAAAAAGTTAGGTATACCTAATACATGCTGGCGACCTTCGTGATCTTCCTCCGTGAAGGCATCGAGGCGTCCATGATCGTGGCGATCCTGCTCGCCTACCTCGACAAGATCGGACAGAGGCGCCACTTCCGCGACGTGTTCATCGGCGTGGGCGCCGCCATGGTGCTCGTGCTCGGCGGCGGGATCGCCGCGTACCTGCTGCTCGAGACGTATGCGGGCTCGAGGGTCCAGACGATCTTCGAGACCTGCACCTACCTGCTCGCGGCCGTCGTCCTCACCTACATGACGTTTTGGATGCAGCACCATGCACGCAAGCTCTCCTCGGACCTGCGGACGAGGGCAGAGCAGGCGATCGACGGGCGCGCCCGCTTCGGGCTCGGGCTTCTCGCCTTCCAGTCGGTCGGCAGGGAGGGGCTCGAGACGATGGTCTTCACCCTGGCGATCGTGTTCGCGTCCTCGGGCAAGGGGGTCATCGCCGGGGGCCTCGTGGGGCTCGCAGCCGCGCTCGTGCTCGCGTTCGCGATGTACCGGCTCGGCACCAAGATCGACGTCGGACGGTTCTTCCTGATCGTGGGGGCGCTGCTCATGGTGTTCGCCGCGGGCATCCTGGCCGATGCGGTGGAGAACCTCCAGAAGCTCGGGTGGTTCCCCGTCCTCGGTCCCCACCTGTGGGACAGCAGCCACGTGCTGCCCGAGAGCAGCGCGGTCGGCGACATCTTCCACACGTTCTTCGGCTATGCCGACCGGCCCACGGCGGCGCAGGTGACCGTCTACGTCGTGTACCTGGTCGTCGCGGTCGGCATGTTCGTGCGGGGGCGGCGCGGCCCGCGGCCCGCCGCACCCCGCACGGCACCGAGCTCGTGACCGGCCCCCGGCGTCAGCTCCCGAGCAGCCCCTCCCACGGACTGGACGCCAGCGCGTGGAACCGGGGGGGGATCCGGCCCGCCCGATGCGCGAGCCAGCCCGCCTCGACCGCGTGCGCCATCGCCCGTGCCATCGCGACGGGATCCTCGGCGCGGTTCACGGCGGAGGCGACCAGGACGGCGTCGCAGCCGAGCTCCATCGCGCGCGCAGCGTCCGACGCCGTCCCGATCCCAGCGTCGAGGATCACGGGCACGGTCACCGACTCCCGCAAGAGCGCGAGGTTGTGCGGATTGCGGATGCCGAGCCCGGTGCCGATGGGTGAGCCTGCGGGCATGACGGCGGCACATCCGACCTGCTCGAGCCGGCGGCCGAGCACCGGGTCGTCGGTCGTGTAGGGCAGCACGACGAACCCGTCTTCGGTGAGCTGTTCGGCCGCCAAGAGAAGCTCCGCCACGTCCGGGAGGAGCATCCGGTCATCGCCGATCACCTCGAGCTTGACCCAGTTGGTCTCGAACGCCTCGCGCGCGAGCTTGGCGGTGAGCACCGCGTCGGCGGCCGTGAAGCATCCGGCGGTGTTCGGCAGGACCCGGACCCCGCGACGCGTCAGCAGCTCGACGAGGCCGCCGGGTGCAGCGGGATCGACACGGCGCACCGCGACCGTCGCGAGCGAGCTGCCGGACGCACCGAGCACGCCGTCGAGCGCGGCGAGGCTGCTCATGCCCCCCGTGCCGAGCAGCAGGCGGGAGCCCACCACCTCGCCGGCGATCTCGAGCGGCGGGGCGGAGGCGTCCGTCCGCCCGGCGCCCTCGGGGAACGGATCACGCGCGACGGGATCGCTGACCATCGTCACGATCGTACCGTTCCCACTCGAATTGGAGCCTGCACGCCGTCGCGCGTAGCGTGCGCGTCGATGACGCCGAGGGTTGCCTTGACCATCGCGGGGTCCGACTCGGGCGGCGGTGCGGGGATCCAGGCCGACCTCAAGACCTTCGCCGCCCACGGCGTGTACGGCACCTCGGCGATCACGGCCGTCACCGCGCAGCACACCTCCGCCGTCGTCCGTGTCGTGGCCGTGGAACCCGACGTCGTGCTCGCCCAGGTCCACGCGGTGCTCGCCGACCTCCCCCCCGCCGCGGTCAAGACCGGCATGCTCGCCAACCCCGAGATCGTGAAGGCGATCGCCGACGTGGCCCTGCGCGGCCTGCTCCCGAACCTCGTCGTGGACCCGGTCCTCGTCTCGACGAGCGGCGACGCCCTCATGGACGACGGAGGCGTCGACGCGTACCGCGACCTCCTGTTCCCCCACGCCGACATCGTGACGCCCAACCTGCGCGAGGCGGCCCTCCTGACGGGACTCGACCCCGCGCTCCTCACCACCTCCGAGGCGATGGCCGGCACGGCCGAGCAGCTGCTCGAGCTCGGGCCCCGCATGGTCGTGCTGAAAGGCGGCCATCTGCACGGCGAGACGTCCGCCGACGTCGTCGCGGGGCCCGGTGGCGTGGTCGTCTTGGACTCGCCGCGCGTCGAGACGACGAACGACCACGGCACCGGCTGCTCGCTGTCCGCAGCGATCGCGGCCCAGCTCGCGCTCGGCGCCGCGCCGCTGCAGGCCGTCGAGCGGGCCAAGGCGTACGTGCACCAGGCGCTCTCCTCGGCGGCCAGCTGGCACCTCGGGAGCGGCCATGGCCCGATCG
>JAJYPY010000043.1 GCA_021794995.1 Actinomycetes bacterium
CCCAGGGTCATGGTCACCGGCGTGGGGACCGTGCGCACCACCCCCAACCTCCTCACCCTGAGCGTCGACGTGCACACGACAGCGGCGTCAGCCGGGGCGGCGCTCGCGTCCAACGACACCGACACGACGGCGGTCGTGACGGCGCTCGCGAGAGCCGGCACCCACCGCGCGGACATCCAGACGACGAACCTCAGCGTCCAGCCGGACTACGCCAGCACAGGGAGCACCGTGACCGGTTACTCCGTCGACAACACGATCGTGGCGAAGATCCGGACGCTGTCTTCGGCGGGGACACTGATCGACGCGGCCGTCGCGGCCGGCGGCAACGCCGCGCGGATCGACTCGCTCGCGTTCTCCCTGACACAGCCGATCCACGCCCAGGACCGCGCGCGGCGCATCGCCGTGCACCAGGCGATCGACCACGCCGCGGCGATGGCTGCAGCGGCGGGTCGGCGGCTGGGCGGCATCTGCTCGCTGGCCGACCAGACGACGACATCGACACCGGTGCCCCTCCCGTTCGGCTTCGGGGTTGCCGGCCAAGCGGCGTCGCCGAGAACGCCCGTTCCGATCGAAGCGGGCTCCCAACGGGTCACCGCGCGCGTCACGATCGTCTACTCCCTGGCGTAGGGGGCGCGGTCGTTTGTGGGCCGTGCTCGCGGGTAGGTCGTCCCCGCGCCCGACTGCGGGCCGCGTGGCCGGTGGCGACGACGAGGAGGAGCCCGTGAAGATCACCCGATGGCCCGTCCTGCGCCAGGTGCGGGGCCAGGACCACTTGGGCCGCGGGGCGGCGGTCACGTCCGCGGGCTCTGCGCACCTCTCGGCGCGGACCGCGTCGGCCGACAGGGTCGTGCAATCCGTGTGCCCCTACTGCGCCGTCGGGTGCGGCCAGCGCGTCTACGTGAAGGGCGAGAGGGTCGTCCACATCGAGGGCGATCCGGACTCACCGGTGAGCCGCGGACGGCTGTGCCCGAAGGGGTCCGCGAGCCTCCAGCTCACCACCGGCGCCGCGCGGCGCTATGAGGTCTTGTACCGCGCCCCGCACGCGACCGACTGGACGACCATGGACCTCGACACGGCGATGGACATGGTCGCCGACCGGGTCATCGAGACGCGGCGCAAGACGTTCGCCTGGCAGGAGGACGGCGTGCGCGTCCGTCGGACGATGGGCATCGCGAGCCTCGGCGGCGCCACCTTGGACAACGAAGAGAACTACCTCATGAAGAAGCTGTACACGGCGCTCGGGGTGGTCCAGGTCGAGAACCAGGCGCGCATCTGACACTCCTCCACCGTCCCCAGTTTGGGGACGTCGTTCGGCAGGGGAGGGGCCACCACCTTCCTCCAGGACCTCCAGCACGCGGACTGCATCGTCATCCAGGGATCCAACATGGCCGAGTGCCACCCGGTGGGGTTCCAGTGGGTGATGGAGGCGAAGGCACGGGGCGCGACCGTGATCCACGTCGATCCCCGCTTCACGCGCACGAGCGCGCTCGCCGACGTCCACGTCCCCATCCGCGCGGGAAGCGACATCGCCTTCCTCGGCGGCATCGTGCGCTACGTGATCGAGCACGAGCGGTACTTCCGCGACTACCTCGTCGACTTCACGAACGCGGCCACGATCGTGCGCGAGGACCTCTTGGACACCGAGGACCTCGACGGCGTCTTCTCGGGGCTCGAAGAAGGCGTCCGCACCTACGACCCGCGGAGCTGGGAGTACGAGGGACACCACGTGCAGGCGTCGGCGGGCGCGCGCGAGCAGCCGCACGCGGCGCACAGGGGCGCGAGCCGCTCGGGGCGCGCGCACTCCTACGGGTCCGGCGGTCCGCCGGTGGACCCGCGCGTGCACCGTGACGAGACGCTCGCGCACCCTCGTTGCGTGTTCCAGATCGTGAAGCGCCACTTCTCCCGCTACACCCCCGAGATGGTCGAGCAGATCTGCGGCGTGCCCGAGGAGCAGTTCTTGGACGTGTGCGAGACCCTGTGCGAGAACTCCGGGCGCGACCGGACGAGCGCCATCGCCTACGCCGTCGGGTGGACCCAGCACAACGTCGGGGTGCAGGTCATCCGCACGGCGGCGATCCTCCAGCTCCTCCTGGGCAACATCGGGAGACCGGGCGGCGGGATCATGGCGCTGCGCGGCCACTCGAGCATCCAGGGGTCCACCGACATCCCGACCCTCTACGACCTCCTGCCCGGCTACATCCCGATGCCGCACGCGCACCACGACGAGGACCTCGACGCCTTCATCGAGGGCGCGTCGGCCGACAAGGGCTACTGGGGCGAGATGCGCTCGTACGTCGTCAGCCTCTTGAAATCCTGGTGGGGCGACGCCGCGCACCGTGACAACGACTACTGCTTCGACTACCTGCCTCGGGTCACGGGAGACCACAGCACGTACCCGACCGTGATGGCGCAGCTCGACGGGACGTGCAAGGGCTACTTCATCGTGGGCGAGAACCCGGCCGTGGGGTCGGCAAACGCCAAGATGCAGCGCCTCGGCATGGCGAGCCTCGACTGGCTCGTCGTGCGCGACTTCTCCTTGATCGAGAGCGCGACGTGGTGGAAGGACGGCCCCGAGATCGAGTCCGGCGAGCTGTGCACCCACGACATCGCCACCGAGGTGTTCTTCTTCCCCGCGGCCGCCCACACCGAGAAGAACGGGAGCTTCACGAACACCCAGCGGTTGCTCCAGTGGCACCACGCCGCGGTGGAGCCGGCCGGGACAGCACGCAGCGAGCTGCACTTCTACGCCCACCTCGGCCGGATCATCAAGGAGAAGCTCGCGGGCTCCACCGACGAGATGGACCGCCCGATCCTCGACCTCGTCTGGGACTACCCCACCGAGGGGCGGATCGCCGAGCCGAGCGCGGAGGCGGTGCTCCGCGAGGTGAACGGCTGGAACGCCGACGGGGAGCCCCTCGGGTCCTACACCGAGCTGAAGGACGACGGCTCCACGCGGTGCGGCTGCTGGATCTACTGCGGGTGCACCGCAAACGGGGTGAACCAGACCGCACGACGCAGGCCCGGACATGTGCAGTCGTGGGTCGCGCCCGAATGGGGCTGGGCGTGGCCGTCCAACCGCCGCATCCTCTACAACCGCGCCTCTGCGGACCGCGAGGGCAGGCCCTGGAGCGCGCGCAAGGCGCTCGTCTGGTGGGATGCGGACGAAGGACGATGGAGGGGTCACGACGTTCCCGACTTCATGGCCACCACGCCGCCGGACTACGTGCCCCCGCAGGGCGCGCGGGCTGCAGCGGCGCTCGCCGGTGACGACGCGTTCATCATGCAGGCCGACGGGAAGGGCTGGCTGTACGCGCCGGCGGGGCTGTCTGACGGGCCGCTCCCGACGCACTACGAGCCCCAGGACTCGCCCGTCCCGAACCTCCTCTACACCCAGCAGCGCAACCCCGTGCGCGAGATGCTCGTGCACCCGCACAACCGCTCCCACCCCTCGGGGACGGAGCCGGGCGCCGAGGTCTTCCCCTACGTGCTCACCACCTTCCGGCTCACCGAGCACCACACGGCGGGCGGCATGTCGCGGTGGCAGCCCTACCTCTCCGAGCTCCAGCCCGAGATGTTCTGCGAGGTGTCACCTGAGCTCGCCGGCGAGCGCGGGCTCGCGCACGGCGGGTGGGCCACGATCGTGACCGCACGCGGGGCGATCGAAGCGCGGGTGCTGGTGACCGACCGCCTGGCGCCACTGCGGTGCGCAGGGCGCACGATCCATCAGATCGCGCTGCCGTGGCACTGGGGGCCGAACGGCACCGCGACCGGCGACGCGGCCAACGAGCTCGTGGGCATCTCCCTCGATCCCAACTCCCACATCCAGGGCGACAAGGCGTTCACCGGGGACATCCGGCCGGGGCGGCGTCCTCGGGGAGCGGGCGTGCGCGATCTCGTGGAGGGCTACATCCGCCGCGCCGGGATCACCGAGCACACGGGAACCGAGGTGCGGCCCCGACGGTGAGGCCGACAGCGAGGGGCGGCGGGCAGTGGCCCGTAAGGAGCGGCCCGGTCGGGCGTTTCCCTCTGCAACTGGCAGTTGCAGGCACCCAGCCTGCCCGGCAGAGGGGGTCGAGAAATGGAACGGCGCTACATCTCGCGCGCACCGGAATTCGCCATGACCGTGAGGAAGGCGGGCGCGGACCACGAGCTGCGGCTGAGCGGGGAGCTCGACATCGCCTCGGCAGGCTGCGTCCGCCGGGCGCTCGCGCACATCGGGGGACGCCGGGTCGTCATGGACGTGTCGGGGCTGCGCTTCATCGACGCAGCCGGACTGTCGGCGATCGCGCTCGCCGCCCAGGGCCGCGACGGGTCACGGCGCGTGCTGTCGCTCCGGGGGGCGCGCGGCCTCGTGCGCCGCGTGATCGAGCTCGGCGAGCTGGGCCACCTGCTCGACGACGCCGCCGCGTAGGACGGCGCTCCCGGCGACCCGTCCTTCGATCGCCCGGCCACCTGAGACGACGCTTACGCCTTGGGACGCGCCGATGCCGTCACGCGGGCTCCGAAGGCCTCTTCGAGCGGGACCGGGTGGCCAACGGCAAAGCCCTGCACGCAGTCGACCCCGAGACCTTTCAAGACCTCCACGGTCTCCATCTCCTCCACCCCTTCGGCCACCGTGTTGGCCGAGAACGCCCGGGCAAGGCTGACCACGGCGGCGATCACGTTGCGGCTGGACTCCTCGGAGGCGACATCGCTGATGAACTCCCGGTCGATCTTGAGCGTGGCGACGGGCAGGCGTTTCAGGTAGGCGAACCCGCCGTACCCGACGCCGAAGTCGTCGAGGGCCACCTTGCAGCCGACGGCGTTGAGCCCGCGCACGAACCTCTCTCCCGCCGCAGCCTCGGTCAGCAGGGACGTCTCGGTGATCTCGCAGACGACCAGCGCGGGGTCCGCACGCGCGGAAGCGAGCGCATCGGCGATGTACGACACCATGTCGGGGTCCATCACCGACTTCGCCGAAAGGTTGAACTCGACGTGAATGCCCAGTCCGGCGATCCGTGCCGTCTCCTTCACCACCCATCGGTCGATCTCGGCGATGAGCCCGAACTCTTCGGCTGCCGCGAGGAACGTTCCCGGGAGGATGACCGCACCGTCGGGGCCCAGCATCCGGATGAGGAGCTCGTGCTGGACGGTCTCACCCGTCTGTAGGTCGACGATCGGCTGGGCGTAGAGGACGAACCGACGCTGGTCGAGCGCGTCGCGGATCCGCCCGACCCATGCGAGCTTGTCGAGCTCCTGTGCGATCCTGCGCTGCTCGGACAGACGATCCGAGATGTCGTGGAAGACCATCACGACGCCGCGGGCCTGGTTGGCCATGAGCGGCGACGCGCTGTAGGCGACCGGCAGGAGCGTCCCGTCCCGGCGCACGAGGACGTCCTGATCGACACGCATGGACTCCCCACCCCACCGCACGCCGACGAGAGGGCAGTCCTCGACGGGATAGGGGGAGCTGTCGGGCCGCTTCGAGTGGTACGTCTCGTGCCCCGGCAGGCCGACCAGCTCTTCGGGACGCCAGCCGAGCATGCGCGCACCGGCCTCGTTCACGAACGTCACGACACCCTCCATGTCGACGGCGACCATGCCCTCGGCCATGTTGTCCGTGATGACCGCGAGGTACCGGCCGGTTTCCTCCCGAGCGGCTTCGGCCACCACGTGCTCGGTGATGTCCATGCAGGTCCCGTGGATCCGAACCGCCCGCCCGTCCTCGCCCCGAACGGCCTCGGTGCGTTTCATGACGTGGCGGACCTCACCGTCGGGCCGCACAATCCGGTGGTGGAGCTCCGCTGCACCATGCGTCTTCGCCGTCTCGAAGGCCCCTTCGACCATGGCGCGGTCTTCAGGGTGGACCAGCGCGAGAAACGACTGAAACGTGTGCCCCCACTCGCCGGGCGTGATGCCGTGGATGAGGAAACCCTCGTCGGCGAGAAACTCGAAGCGGTCGGCGTCGATCTCCCACACCCAGTGGCCGAGGTGAGCCAGACGCTCCGCCACCCGCAGGTGCATCTCGCTCTGCGCCAGCCGTTCCGCATCCCGCAAGCGGCCGATCCCGAAGACGAGGTCGTCGGCCAGCTGCTGGAAGATGGCGACGGCGGCAGCGTCGAACGCGTCCTCTTCGGCCGAGTAGAGGGTCAACGACCACACATCGTCGTCGTCGAGCACCAGTGGGAACGCGCAGCCCGACGCGAGGTTGTACTTGGCAATGGCGTCACGCCACGGCCCGAACTGTGGGCTCGCGAACGAAGCGACGATCTGGGGGAGCCTGGTGCGGATGGCCGTGCCGGTCGGCCCCTGTCCGAGCGGGGTGTCGGCCGCGCGCAGGTCCAGCTCGTCCAAGACGCGCGCGTCGCCGGCAACCGCGAGGCGGCGGACAATCGCCTCCGTGTCGTGGTCGGGCCGGCCGACCCAGACCAGCAGGTAGTCGCCAAACTCGACGAGCGCGGCGCAAGACTCCTCAAGCAGCTCGGTCTCGTCCGTCGCATGGATGATGATCTCGTTGACCCGGCTCACCGCTTCGAGGGCGCGGGACAGCTTGCGGTTGTCCGTGACGTCGCGGGCGTTGATGACGATGCCGTTGATGGCAGGGTCGTCCAGGCAGTTCGTCAGGCGGGCGTCTACATAGCGCCAGGCGCCGTGCGCGTCTTTGACCCGGACGAGTGCGCTCTCCTGCATGCTCTGTGTGTTCTCGAGCAAGGAGAAGTGCGTGAGCATCTCCGGATGCACGAGTTCGAAGCCGTGTTTGCTGTCGGTCGGGTCGAAGCCCAAGAACTGCGTGCATGCCTCGTTGGCGAAGGTGATCCTTCCCGGTCGTCCCCCCTCGGAGCTGATGACGAGGATGAAATCGCTCGAGCTCGCCACCAGCGTGCTGAACCACCGCTCCCGCTCCACAAGCGCGGCTTCTGCCTTCTTGCGGCGGCTGATGTCGTTCGAGACGCCGACGGTCGCGCGCAGGGCTCCGGTCTCGTCGAAGACCGGCGCGACGGTCACGAAGGCAGGGAACTCGGTCCCGTCCTTGCGCCGCAGGACGCTCTCGCCGGCCCAGGGTTCGCCGGCCAGCGCGCAGTCGATGAACTGCGGCACCGAGGCGTCGGGTGACGTCGTCTCGGCGATGGGGCGTCCGAAGAACTCCGTCCGTGACCTGCCGTAGAGGGTCTCCGCGGCGCGGTTGACGTAGGTGACGACGCCTTGTGCGTCGGTGACGATGATGGCCTCGCCCACGGTGTCGAGCAGCTGCGCCTGGAAGCGGTTTCCCTCCTCGCTGCGCCGGCGTTGGGAGATGTCGGTGACGAGCAGGCACGTCACCGGGACACCGTCGAGGTCGATGGTGCTCGCCGTCACGCTCACCGGGAGCTCGTCGCCGGTGCGCATCCGAAGGACGAATTCGAGTGGGGACGCAGCGTCGTCCGTCGGCGGGGCCGCGCATCGCGAGGCGGTGGGGTCCTCGGTGAAGAGCACCGAGAGGTGCGAACCGATCAGCTCCTCGCGCGCGATGCCGCTCATCTCGGCGATGCGAGCGTTGCCCGAGAGAATGACGCCGTCGCGCGACGCGACGAGGCTTCCTCTGGCCGTGGCCTCGACGAAGAGCCGGTAGGGGCGGTCCACGCCGGTGAACGAGAAGAGCTGATCACCGTCGGCGGTGCTCACCACCAGTGCGTCGGTCTCCGCGGACCGGATGGCCTGCAGCGCCTCCCGGGCCACGTCAACGCTGCGCCGCCGCTCGTCGAGGGCGGCGTCCTTCACGACACCGCGCTTGGCGGCGGTCACGAAGACGACCGTGCGGGAGCGACGCTGACGAAGGCCTGCGGCATCGCATCGATGTCGCGAAGGCCGTTCGTCCGCGCGAGCTGCGCCGACCCGTTGGCTCGTGGGGCGAAGATCCTTGGCACGTCCGCATCATTGCGCCACGCACGCGCTCGGATCAGAGTCCAAAGGCCCTAATCCCGCCCGACGGGGGCCGGGCCGAGCGAACGCACGGTTGACGCAGAGTTGATTGCGTGTAGCTCCCAATGTGGCATCACGGGAGAACAATGCCCCTCGGAGCGGGGGCTTGGTGCCCCCGGGGCGGAGAACGGTCACGGCCCACGCGGGGAGCAGTGCGTCCGGTCGTGTTCGTCTCCGTCCGTGGAGAGGGCGGATGCACGTGACGGCATTGCGGCAGTCGGATCCGAAGCGCCAGAGAGAAGACGCCATTCATCTGGAGTTCTGCTGGGGGCTCGCGGTGACGCCCCGAACATCTCCCCGTTCGCAGTCTTCGGTCCCAGGCGACAGGTCAACCACGGTCGCCATGGCGGAGGGGGACCGATGAGGTTGGCCGGTGGGGCCGGACCGAGTGCAGTCACGGGAGCCCCCGCTCATGCGGGAAGCCGGGCAGGCACCGCCACCTCACCGGCCATCCGTCTGCTTGGGCGTGGGCATCGTGGGGTTCGTGGGGTCACGGCCCGATGACCCAGGTCTCGACCGATCCTGCGGGTGGCGCACCCGTCGTCGAGCCTCCGAGCGAGGCACAGACGCCCGCTGCGACCCAGGTGCGCCGAAAGCGCTGGCAGAGCTTTCTCATCGCGCTCGGGAGCCTCGTCGCCGTCTGCGGGCTCGGCCTCCTCGTGATGCTCGGCGGGGGCGCGGTCGTCCACGCCGTGAAGCCCACACGGCACGTCGACATCTTTGCCGCCCTCCACAACACGTGGGTGGTCGGCGTTCTTCTCGGGATCACGGTGCTCTGGCTCCTTCCCCCACACCCGTGGGCGAAGCGGGTCGTTGTGCCGCGTTCCCAAGAGCAACCGGCGGAGAACGCCGGTGGGACGGAGGACGGTGGCTGGGGAGCCTTCACCGTCCAAGAGGAAATACCAGGGTCCGGGCCCGTCCCCCGGCCACGTGAGCGTTGGGGGGACGTCTTTATGAGCCTCCGGCGATCCCGGCAGTAGCGAGCAGTAATCCCTAAGACACATCAACAAGGAGGGAAGTACGAAGTGAAACTCAATCGCATTGCGATAACCGGCGTGGCGAGCGTCATGGGCCTTGGGCTCATCGGCGTCGGCGCCCACGCCGCGTTCACCACGTCCACGCAGAGCAAACAGACAGTGAGCACCGGCACCCTTGTCGTCAAAGTCGTGAAGCCAACGCCCGGAACGTTTTCGAACACAACACGAACCGTGACGTTGCCAGCGCTCACGAACCAAGGGTCCTCGTTTGTCGCGAGTACAAAGGTCACAGTGAAGAACGAGGGGACGCTTACGGCGAAGGAGAGAGGTATCACTGTCACCGCCACCACGGGTGGCTCAACAGCGGCAGCGTCGACGGCCCTGCGGACACAGATGTGGGCGTGCCTCACGGTCATCACAACGAGCGGGACACTGATCGCGTTCAATGAGCCATTGTCCACCGCGATCAGCTACGGGACGATCTCAATCCTGGGCACACTCGCACCAAACGCGACGACACAGTACACGCTGACCCTGTACGCCGGGTCCACAGATGCCGGGTGCGGCGCGGCCTACACGGACATCGGCCCATACCCCGGATTCGGGCCAGACGCGCTGCTTCCATTTAGCGCGACGAACACCCCGCACTACCGCGGAACAAAGAACAATACAAAGAACACCGCCACACCCCCGGCCTCGGGACTCAATAACGCAGCCGAGGGCGGGACCGTGCAGGCAGCCTTGACGTTCAACTACACCGCCTAAGAGGCGGCAGGCTCACAGGCGGTCGCGGTGGGGTGTCCCCTCACCGCGGCCGCTTGTGGCCGGGTCAACAGAGTTCGTTTGTGCTCGAAAGGAAGAACTGAGGGTTGTGGTGCGGGGACATCGAGGTGGTGAGCGGTGAGCGCGGCGACTGAGGAAGGACACGCGACCCGTCACGCCGAGCGACGTGGGGGAAAGGGCGTCGTCGGCTACGTCAAGACGACGATCTCCACGATCCTCCTGCTCGCGGTCCTGGCGGGCGCTGGTTTCGTCGCCCTCTCGCTCGTCCGCGGGACATGGATGGTGACCCCGGTCCTCTCGGGGAGCATGCGACCCGGCTTTTCAGTCGGTGGGGTCGTCGTGAGCCAGCGGGTGCCGCTGAACGACATAGCCGTGCGCGACGTGATCGTGTTCCAGAATCCCATCAAGCCCACAGAGCAGATGATCCACCGGATCATCAAGCTCACACGCCTCCCCTCAGGCGCCATCAAGATCAAGACCCAGGGGGATGCCAACCCCGTCCCCGACCCCTGGACCGTCAAGATCACGACACGCTTCGTCTACCGCATACGGTGGTCGGTGCCGCTGGTGGGCTACGTCGCCATCGCCTACCAGAATCACCGGGGCATCCTGCTCGCGGTCGCAGGGCTGCTCCTCCTATTGGTTGCTGCAGGCACGTGGCGCAAGTCCGGGTCCAAGAAAGAAGACACGGCGCCCGACGACACCCCGGTTCCTGGGCCCGCCGACACCCCGGACCCCGAGTCCGCCGAGGCTGGCGAGGTGCGCCCGGTGCAGATGCTCACCGACGACGACCCGAGCACGCGCGAGGGCACCGAACACCTCGTCCAGGTCGCTGGCGGCGCACCCTCAAGCGCATCGAGGGACGCCACATGAAACAGCGATTCTTCTTCGGCAGCAAACGGCGCGTCGTCGCCGTGGCCCTTGGCGCGACCACCCTCATCGCACTCGGAGGAGCCGGTGCCTTCGCAACCTTTATCACCCAGACGGCCTCGACGCAGCAGGTCACCGCGGGCTTCTATCGCTGGGCGATCACCGGTGGGGGATCTCCCGTTTCTGGACCTACCGCCCTGTACCCGGGCAGTGGCTCCCAGGTCTTCACGTTCTCGGTCAAGAACACAGGGACCCTCAACGAACTGTTCTTGAAGAACGCCTACCTCAGCGCGACGGTGACATCCCACGTCGAAGGGTGCCCGCCGAGCGACTTCGTCACCTCCATCGACACGCACGGCCACACAGACACAATGCTCGTGCCCGGTGCCACCGTGACCGTCACAGTCTCTGTCGGACTCACAGTGGCCGCAAACAACACGTGCCAAGGCACGTCGCCGACCGTGTCCCTCACGATCACGGGAAGTGACTGAGCATGCCTCGAACGGGTCGCAGCCAGCACCGGTGTCGGATGGCCCAAGGGCGTCCGATTGCATCCAAGGTGCGTGCGCGGTGCGAAGGACCGTGCTCTTCGCCGACGGCGTGCTTCGAGAGCGCGCCGCGGCGCGTGACGTGCACGCCCGAGGGGACCGACAGTGCGCCGATTCGAAGAGGTCGGCCATGAGCCGCGAGCGCACGAGGCGAAGGACCGGCGCGTGGCGTCTCATGCCTGTCGTGGTCGGCGTGGCGACGCTCGGTTTGGTCGCGTGCGCAGGCACCGCGTATGCCGTCTTCACGGCGACGGCGACGGGGACCGGCGACGTGACCGTCGGCGTGCTCAGCGCGCCCACGCTCTCTCTCGCAAGCCACACCCCGACGAGTGCGACGCTTACCTGGACAGCCCCCTCGAACAACCCGTCGACCACGACCTGGTTGATGACCGAGACAGGGTCAGCCGTCGGTTCAGGGACATGCGCTGGGACCAAACCGACGTCACCATGCACCGTAACCGGGCTTGCTGCCTCCACGACCTACAGCTTCCAGTTGACTTACACGCTCCACACATGGCACACGTCGAGCAACACGGTGGCGGTCAAGACCACAGCGTCGTCGACGTGCGGCTCGAGCGAGACGGTCGTGCTTACTGGTGGGAGCACGGCGCACTTCTCGCTCGTTGGCGGCGGTGGCGGGAACGGCGCGGGAACATCGAAGGGCAATGCCCTCGGCGGCTCGGGCGCTCCGGGTGCCTCCATCACCGGGAAGCTCGTCAACAACAGTGACTCCCCGGTCACCTTGACGTTCGTCGGTGGCTGCAAGGGCGCCACAGGAACCGACCCGGCCGGAGGTGCAGGAGGCGCGAACGGCTACGCCTCGGGCGGCGCAGGCGGGACCGCCCACGCCACACCGAAGAGCGGTGGCGGCGGCGGCGGGGGGAGCGCCTCGTTCCTCCGGCTCACAGTCGCTGGAACCACAACGGTCATCGCGGTCGCAAGCGGCGGCGGCGGCGGTGGGGGGGCAGCTTTCAACAATGGAAACTCGGGGACCCCGGGAACCTCCGGCACGACGACCGTGACGACCAAGACCGCCACAAGCCCGGCGAACGGCCTCACAGGGATCTCGCCCTCGACGGGTCACACACCGGGCGGTGGCGGAGGCGGCGGTGGCGTCAAAACAGAAGCAGCCGGTGGCGCCTCTGGCAAGGGCGGGACAGGTGGCTTCAACTACATCGACCAGGGAACAGTCAAGGACGTCACCGTGACGCTGCAAGGACCCACAGTCGGGACCAACCCCCACGCCACAGGCTCGTTCACCTACACCTCTTCGGGCGCGACGCCATGAGCAACGACCGCGCCATCTCCGTCGACTCCCCGGTCGCACAGCGCGACGAGGGGCAGTCACTGTCGGTCGCCGATCTCGCAGCGGTCATGCGCTATGCCAAGGCCTTGCTCAACGGGGTCACCCTCCCAGAACACGTGGACGAGGAGTTCCCCGAGTTCTTCCGGCTCGCGCTGGGCTTCGTCCACACCTCGGGCTCAGCGCGGCTCCGAGACCTGCGCGAGCAGGCCTCCCTCTTCGAGGGCTGGGGTGAGGACCCGCTCACCGAAGAGGACCGCGTCTTTCTCGTCCGGCTCGTGAACGAGACCAAGGACGCGCGCCAGGTGCGTCGGAGCAACGCGCTTGGGAGGCCCCGATGAACGCGACGCGCCTCGACACGGTGAGGAAGGTGGTGAGCACGCTCGGGGTCGCCCTGCTCGTCGCCGCGTTCTGTTACAACGTCGCGGGCTATCTCGGCGCACGTCGACCAGGATTCGTGCTCACCGCCGCCAAGGGTTTTTCCATCACGAGCACGCTCGACGCCTCGACATGCACCACGACGGCCAAGCTCGCCCCGGGGGTGCCGCGCTGCCTCGTGGTCAGTATCGGCAATCCGCTGTCCGTCCCGATCGAAGTGACGGCGCTTTCGATGGCGGTGACATCGTTCACGCCCACAGCGTCCAACCACCACACCCCGGCATGCACCGCCACAATGCTGACAGTGCCGCCGACGCTCACAGTCAACACATTGGTCGTGCCCGCCGGATCAGAAAAGACCGTCGATACGACCATCAAGCTCAAAACAACCGGGACGACACAGGACAACTGTGAGAATGGCACCTTCGGCTTGGCGTTCTCGGGATCTGCGATCTACACGGAATCGACGTCCACGGCCCTTACTGCCACCCGGACAGGTCACAGCGCAGACCTGAGCGCGACCGTGACCCCCGCCAACCCCGGGTCCGACCCCTACGGACCGGGGAGCACGACAGCCCCGGTCCATCACGTCGACTTCTACGCCTGCGCGACAGCGTCGTGCGCGACAAAGTCCCTGCTCGCAACCGTCACCCTTTCGACAACGACACCGACGACCAAGGTCGCCACGGCCGCGACCACGGATAGCGGTCTCAGCACCGGCACGCACTACTTCAAGGTCGTCTACCCCGCCACAGGGACCCACTCAGGGACATTCACAGGGTCGACCTCCCCCGTCGAGTCGGTCACAATCCCAGGATCGTCAAGTTCGTCCTCGAGCGCCGACTTCACCCTTTCGAGGTCCGATGTCCCGGCGACCCACAAGCCGGTGGTCCCTGGTGCGCCCATCGCCTACGCCGTCACGGTCTCGAACACCGGGAGGGCAGGGGGTACTGCCACGGTCACCGTCCCCGTTCCCTCGACCGAGACGCTCTCTGGGACCCCAACGTGCACGACAGTCGGAACCACTGACACCTGTGCGGCCACGGTCACAGGCTCGACACTCGTCATCACCGTGGATCTGGCTGTGGGGCACTCGGCCAAGGTCGGCTTCGATGCGACCGTGGCGCCGGGGGACACTTCGACGGTAGAGAACACCGCCACGATCACGTCAGGGACCTGCACGACGACATGCGCTGCGACGGTCACAAACCCTGTCGTCGTGCTGAATGTCGTCAAGTCCTCAATACCCACCACAGGCTCGGTCGTGCCGCTCCGCCAACGGGTCGTCTACACGCTCACCATGTCCGACGCAGGGACGGCGGCGACGACACCGATCACGATGACCGACACGGTGCCCGCCGGGACCAGTTACGTCCGCGGGTCCGCATCGTGTGGGGGAGCGCCGGGCTGTCACGTGACCGAGACCGCAGGCACGGTCACGTGGAAGACACTCGTTGTCGGCCATGGGACGGCCAACGCCATCTCCCCGAGCTTCGAGGTCACGGTGAACTCGAGCGACACGACGGGGGAGAAGATCACCAACGTCGCCACCTTCACCAACGACGGGACGCCCACCTGCACGACGCCCACGTGTCCCACGAACCCGGTGACACTCACCGTGACAGCGAGGTCGAGCGCGGCGGGCGGCTCCCCGCCGCCCCCGCCGCCACACGTCTCCTCGTCCTCTGGGTCCTCGACACCGCCGACGCTCTCGCCGGTCCCCGGGGCCACGACAGCACACACCGGGGAGCCGTTCGCCGGTTCGGGCCGGATCGACCTCGTGGCGGGCATCATCGGCCTCGGGCTCCTGGCCGTCGGAGAGTCGCTGCGCCGTCGTCAGAAGAAGCTGGCGGCGCGCGGCCCAGTTGAGTAGGCGCGGGGTGTCAGCGTCACGACCGCTCGGGGAACGCCTTCCACCGCGTCGGCGAGGTCGTCGTCGGTAAGGTGCAGTTGGCCCTACCAGATGAGGAGCGTATCTGTGGCGCTTGTCGCCAACGTGCCTGCGATCGTGGCGGGTGCCGTCGCCGACCGGAGTGGCTCTTCACGTGCCCTCGGTGGCTCGTCCAGACCTGCCACCAGCGCCGCGAAGTCCCCGTCCACGTCTACCTGAAGAATGGACATCGCGCCTCCCGTCGAGATTCGGCCCGACACCATCAGTCGCCGAGTGTTCGCTCGACAACCGCTCTCGGGGAAGCCGACCCATCTCTGTCCATCGGCCCGGTTTCCCGATTCGAAGGTTAGGTCGCCGGTGCAGACTCCGCTGGGATGGTGGGCCGTGCTGCCCTGCGCCGTCGACGCGACGACGCGGTCGTTCCTGGACTGACAGGCGGGGCCTTTCCTGAGGACGGCGGAGCCTGGAGCATCTCTCTTCCGCACGGTCACGCATCGAAGGGGGAACGCGAGGTCCACGGCGTCTGCGAGGTCGTCGTCGTTGAGGTGCTTTCTCTGGCGGAGTGGGTTATTCCAACTGTCCGAATGCCCCCTCAATTGTCGGAGTTTCGGCAAGTTCAGGGTCATAGGCGACCGGCCTGGTGACGCGCTGTCGTGCTGCTTCCCCGCGGCGGCTGTAGTCGCCGGCATAGGCGGTCCAGTCACCAGCGCTGGCGCGTTGCCAGGCGACCGCGACGCTGATGTGGATGCCGAGCATGCGGGCGAGCAGCGCTGCGGGGAGCTGGGTGGCGAGTTGGGTGGCGAGTTGGAACAGCGTGGAGGCGTGGATGAGTGCCCGCCTACCCGGCGTTCGGTGTCACCCCACCGAACTCGCACATGGTCATTCGGGGACATTGTCATTGGTAGGTGGCGGTCCGCCCGCCCTGGTATCCTTACCTGGTGTACGGAGTAAGGAGGACGAGAAGTGGACGTAGCCGCGAGGGTGACTTCGAAGGGGCAAGTCACCGTACCGAAGGCGGTCCGTGACGCCCTTGGCATCGAGGACGGCGATGAGGTCGTCTTCCGCGTCGAAGGTAGCCGGGCGGTACTGGCGAAGGTCCCGGACTTCTTGGATCTCGCCGGCACGGTTGCGGTCCCGGCTGCCAAGCGCAACGTCGCGTGGGATCAGGTGATCCGTAGGACGAAGAGCGCGCGGGCCGCCGCGCGGCGGTGACGGCGTTCGTCGACACCAACGTCTTGGTCCGACATCTCACGGGTGATTCCCCGGACATGGCTGCGGCGGCGACCGAATACCTGCGCACGGAGGCCGAACTGCTGCTTACCGACGTCGTCGCCGCAGAGACCGTCTACGTGCTCGAGTCCTTCTATGAGGCACCGCGCGCTCAGGTCGCCCAAGCGCTGCGTTCGCTCGTGGCCTTCGATTCGGTTGTCTGCGTAGACCCTGCCCTGCTACTCCGGGCCGTCGAGGTGTACGAGACCGACAGGGTCGACTTTGCCGAGGCCTATCTGGTCGCGTGTGCGGAGAGCACGGGCGTACAGCGAATTGCATCATTCGATCGTTCACTGGACCGAGTGGAGACGATCCAACGAGTCGAGCCAGTTCGCAAGTGACCCCCGACCGGCCACGAACTCGAGGTATCTGTCGACGAGCGGATGGCCGAGGACATAGCGCGGTTCACCGGCGGCTGACTCGGTGCGGATGAGGACGGGGAAGGAGGTCATCCCCGCACGCTCTCACCCATGGATGGAAGACACGGGGATGCACTGACGATCACACGTGTATTAGCCTCGATCCTCGGGAAGCCTTATTTCAGGAGTCGCATTGAGGTTCAGCGGGGCGGAAACCCGAAACGGAGCCTCCTGCCTCCCCACCAGGGCACCGGGATGTCGAGCTCGGGGAACCC
>JAJYPY010000182.1 GCA_021794995.1 Actinomycetes bacterium
TCTTGCGAGGTGCACCTCAAGGCAGAGAACTTCCAGCGATCGGGGACGTTCAAGTTCCGAGGCGCCTTCAACGCCGCCTCCCGGCTGCGCGACGCGCAGCTCGCCGCGGGCATCGTCGCGTACTCGTCGGGCAATCACGGGCAGGCCGTCGCGCTCGCCGCGCGAGAGCTCGGGACCCGCGCGGTCGTGGTCATGCCCGAAGACGCCCCGCGTTCCAAGGCGGAGGCGGTGCGGGGCTACGGCGCGCAGATCGTGACCTACGACCGCTACGGCGACGACCGGGCCGCAATCGCAGAGTCGATCGCGCGTGACGGACACATGGCCCTCATCCCTCCCTACGAGCACCCGCACGTGATCGCCGGGCAAGGCACCGCCGCGCTCGAGCTCTTGGAGGAGGTCGGCGAGCTCGACGTGCTCGTGGTCCCCGTCGGAGGCGGCGGCCTGATCGCCGGCTGCGCGACCATCGCCTCCTCGCTGCTTCCCGGGGTCCGGGTGATCGGCGTCGAGCCCGAGACCGGCGACGACACGAAGCGTTCGCTCGACGCCGGCCGGCGAGTGCGGATCCCGGTGCCGCATACGATCGCCGACGGCCAGGCCGTGGAGGTCCCCGGCGAGCTCACCTTCTCGATCACCCGCCGGCTCGTGCGCACCGTCGAGCTCGTGAGCGACGAGGAGATCGTCGGTGCGATGCGTTTTTGCTTCGACCGGTTGAAGATGGTCGTTGAGCCGAGCGGTGCGAGCGCGCTCGCGGCGGTCCTCGCCGGGCGCCTCGGCCCGGCGGCGCGAGCCGGCGAGCGGGTGGGTGTGGTCGTGAGCGGCGGGAACGTCGATGCCGGGCGCTTCTCGCAGGTGTTGGCCACGGCCGGCTGATCACCGGGGGGGCGGGGCACCCGGGTCGTCTGCTCCCGACTCGCCGGGGAACGGGTTGTGGGGGAGACCCGCCCCGCTCAGGCGCTCCACGAGGAGGCGCTGGTCGAGGTCGGCGAGCGTCGTGAAACGGTGCAGCCCCGAAGGGTCCCACACGAACTCTGAGGACTCGCCGTACTCGTCGTAGTGGACGTGCCAGCCCTTCGCGCGCTCCTCGGGGCTCCAGCGCCCCTGGCGTTCGCGAAGCACCTTGCGCCGCCCGTGGGTGCTCGAGCGGATCGGGTAGTGGCGCAGGATGAAGCGGTAGGGGAAGACCCGCCGCCCCGGGAATGTCGCGTCGTGGCCGCCCGCGGCGGCGATGCGCACCGGGGTGGGCTGGGGCTTCCACGCCCGCTGCTGGCGGAAGATGGCCGGGTGGACGCCGAACTCGAACCAGCGGAAGCCCTCGACGAGGCGGCGCCCCGCGGCACCCGTGCCCCCTTCGCCGGCAAGGTGGTCGTCCCAGGACTCGTCGACCGGCCGGAAGTTCATCACCGTGTGGTCGACGCAGGTGAACCCGAAGTGCTCCACGCAGTACAGGCCGCGACGCAGCGACACCCCGTCCCACGGTGACTCGCGTACCTCGTCGGCGTCGTGGTTCACGACCCAATCGGCTCCCGAGGCGTGGGCCACATCCTCCACGCGCGTCAAGAGGCGCTCGAGCTCGAAGTAGGGCGTCGGACCCTCGGCGGGGAACCGCTCGACCACCACGCCCGGGTCCTGCGCCGCCCGGCGCGTCGCGAGGTCGAACGTCGCGTCGGTCGACCAGTTGTCGATCAGGTGCACCCGGATGGCGTCGGCGCGAAGACGCGCGATCAGGTCCTCGACGACGTCCGCCTCGTTGTAGGTGGTGGCGATGGCGAGCACGTCGAACTCCGCGGGCGTCGGTCCGACGCTGCGGGGATCCCAGCGGTCGAGCACGGTGAGCGGCACCCGGCGGACGTCGCCCGGGCGCCCTCGCCCGGCCGTGCCGGAGAACGCCACGTGCAACCCCGAGCGCGCTGCCGCCAGGCGCAGCCACCAGCCCGGCCGCCGGCCCACGCAGACCGCCACCGCGGCCCGCGGCGAGGGCAGCGCGAACGGGCCCCAGAGCACCTCGGCCGCCCCGGCACGGTTCTCTGCGAGCGTGCGCTCGAGATACCGCCCGAAGGCGAGGACGATGCGCTCCCCGTCCAAGCGCTCCCCGTCCGACGCCGCTCCCAGGGTCACGGCCGGCTCGGGTCGGTGCGAGGACCCCGAGGACGCAGGCTGCATTCGGCGCACGCTACCGCCACTCCCCGGGAGCATCGAGCCGTCCAGGCGCGTGTCACGATGACCCCGGAGCAGCTCGGGGCCCCTCGGCCCGCATGATCTGTCACGCGCTCGAGTGCCTCCCAACACGCCCCGCCGGCCCCCGCGCGGACGCTCTGCCCCGCCGCCACCGTGTGGCGCTCGTACGAGACGTCTCCCTCGAAGCGACGCCCGGCACCTCCCGGCCCGCTGCGCGATCGACCACCCCGATGACCGGAACGGCGACGCGTCGATGCTCCAGGCGACGCCGCGACTTCTGCGCCCGCGCCGCTATTTGGAGGCCGGCGGCCGATACGGCGCGGCGCTGGCACTCGACGTGCGTGGGCGCTGCCTGGACGGTGCCATGTCGGTGGCCGCAGTCGAGCCTCATCCCGAGCTCCTGCGCGACGTCACGCGTCCTGACGGTCCTCTCGAGTTCGTCGTGCAGCGGCTGCGTTCGGCGCGCCTCGAACACTTCCGCGCCCTCGACGCGAACGACGCCGTGTTCCTCGACTGCTCCCACGGCGACAAGACCGACAGCGACGTGCAGCATCTCTCCATGAACGCCCTGCCCGTGCTCGCCGACGCCGCCCACGTCCATGTCCGCGACATCGTCTGGCGGTTCGAGGACTTGCGTCACGAGCTCGCGCAAGAGCACCGAGCGGTCGTCGCCGCGGAGCTCACGGAGACGACCGAGGATCCACGCGGCGCCATCTGGCCAGAAGTGCTTGGCAGCGAGCCGCGTACTATCGACAGAATGAGAGAAGGGGGTCCGGCAATGGCTGACGAGCGCAACTGGGACGACCTCGCCGACGAAGAGAGTGAGTGGGGCGAGCCGACTGACGTCGAACCAGTCGAGAAGGCCGAGTCTGTCGCCTCCGTCCGACTGCCCGCGTCGGTGATGGCCGATGCTCGCGCCAAGGCCCGCGCACGCGGGATGCGTGTCAGCGCGTACCTGCGCTACCTGATCGTGCAGGGGATGTCGGGCACAACCGGCCCGGTAGTCCGGGCGCCGAGTGTTACGCAGTTCTACAACGGCTATTGGGAAGCGCCCACTCAGTCAGTCTGGGAGATCACAGGCCCTGTGGGTGAGCCCACGGCCTAGCGTGGAGCGGAGGCATCGTCACCGTCCAGCCACCTTCTCCGGAAGTCGCCGTGGCAATGAGGACCGCCTTCCGCGAGGCCACCCTGTTGTCACGCGCTGTTGCGAGCCGCAGCCGTGGAGCCGCCGCCGTCCAAGTTCTGCACACCTGAGCCTTGATGCATCAACCAATGACCTTGATGGCGCGCTGGAGCGCCTGACTCGCTGCGTCGGCGCGTCGACGCGAGGCAGAAGACCCGCGGCGGGCTGAGGGGCGTCGTCGATCCACGACTCTTGTGGAAGCGGACGCGTACGTCCGCCCGGACCATGTCGTCCGGGCACGCCCATCTCGAGAAACGTTGCACTGTCGGACGGTACGCCTGGTGACCACTGCCGCGCGATGACTCGCCGCCACGTGGGCTAGCGATCCGCGGTGGGCACACGCGCGCGCCAGCGGCTGCGCCCGGCCCAGGCGAGGACCGCGAGCAGCCCGGCGGCGCTGACGGCTGCGATCAGGAGCCCGGCGCGCAACAGCGGCGGCCAGTAGCGCAGCACCACGACGTGGCGTCCAGCCGGCACGACGGCGGCGAGC
>JAJYPY010000044.1 GCA_021794995.1 Actinomycetes bacterium
ACGCACATCGAGTGACGCACACCGCGTGACGCACATCGCGTGACGTCATGTCACGAAGAATCTCCCTTGGCCGGCGTCCCGTGCGGGCTCGAGCGGGTTGTAGCCGGGAACGTGGTCGATGCGTGAGTCCAGGTAGATCTTGGCTTCCGGAGGTTGGCCGAAGCGGCCGTGGCTCCAGCGAATCTCGACGTGACCGTCGACGCGGCGCGTCTCGCCGCTCGCGCGTACGAGGTACTCGGCGGTCCAGTCGACGCGGGGTTGGCCGGCGTGCCCGGCCGAGATGGAGAGCTTCCTCACCTGGTACGTGTGGTGCCAGTCCCAGGTCGTGTCGATGCGGAGGCGAAGGCTCGCCGACCCGTGCGCGCCGAGGAGGTAATAGGGGGCGTTCCCGATGCGGAGCAAGCGCCAGAGCATCCGTTCGGGATCGATGGTGGCGAGCGTGGCCGTCCACCGCTTGGCCGACTCGATGCTGACCGCTGCGCAGAGGCGCCGGTAGGCACCTTGGGCGTGGTCGGGAACCCGCCGGCCCGTAAGCGCATGGCGCAGGCGGTCTCTGTCTGCGGGGCTGAGGTCAGCGGCGGAGGAGGGAAGCTCCTCGAGGCCTGCGGCGTGTCGGCACGCGGCGTAGAGGTCTTGGTACTCGCCGGGTGCGATCGTCTCGTACCAGTCCGTGCGGTCCCAGGATCCCGTCGTCGCCAACAGCCCCTCGAAGAGCCGGGCCGGCGAAGGGTTCGCAATGTTGGCCGACAGGTACTTGCAGCTGATGTGGTACACGTGGTCGATGCGCAGGTCGATCGGCGCGACCTCGTCACCAGACGGCCGATGGCCGCCGGTCCATTCGATGCGACGTGGCGGGCGCCCGGCCAGTCCGTCGGGGGCCTGCGCGAACGCCTGACCGTTGCGGTACGCGGAGGTGAAGTCCCTCCAGTACGCGCCACTCGCATGGAGGCGGTCGAGCCGGCACCAGGTGTCGTCGTCGATGCCCAGTACGGGAGATCTTGCGGCGAGTGCGCCGGCCAGATCCGCATAGGGCAACGTGCCGAGCGCCGTTGCGAGCTCGGTCACCGAGGTGCGGTCAGCGACCACCGCGGTGTGGGGAGGCGCCGGTGGTCAACTGCGGGCACGCCGCTGCGCGCGTCCGTACTCCTCGAGGCGGGCAAGATCGTCGAGGAGGCGCAGTCCGATGACGTCGTAGATCGGTCTCGCCCTGGTGCCGGTCATCGCCCTCAGCGCGTGGCCCCCTGCGCTGTTGGGCGCGGGCTTGTCGGTCGTCAGCAGGACATAACGTGCGCCAGTCCTGGTGTGGTGGACGACGGCTGCCTTGCCGAGCGCCTTCCAGAGCGTGTCGGCGCGCTGCAGTCCGGCGCGGGCGGACGTGAATGCTCCGGAGACGTCGAACAGCCATTCCCGACCGGCCCTGTCCTCGGCGACGAAGTCCACCGAGACGCCGGCGTCGAGCCTCTTGTGCTCCGAGATGATCGAGAATCCGGACTCCTCCAGGGCCCACTTGGCCAGCTCCCGGGCCCTGCGACCCTCCCTGACCCCGCGAGCTCCGAAGTGCTCGTCGGGATCGAGGGGCCCTGCGATCGCGGGGAGGACGGGGCGGCCGAGGTAGCCGTCACTGGACGCCTCCGCTTCCAGACGACCGCGCTCGGCGGAGATCCGGGCCAAGGACGCGGCGACGTAGTGCGGATCGGTCTCGTAGCCGACGAAGTGGCGCCCGGTGCGCAGGGCGGCGATCGCGGTGGTGCCCGAGCCCATGAACGGGTCCAGGACCACATCTCCACGGTAGGTGTAGAGGTCGATCAAGCGCTGCGGAAGCTCGACGGGGAAGGGCGCAGGATGGCCGACCCGGGTGGCGCTCTCGGGCGGCAGTTCCCAGACGTCGACGGTGGCTTCGAGGAATTCGTCCCGAAAGATCGTCGCAACGGAGGGGTAGCCCGCACGAGCGCGCGCTGCCGGCGCGATGGCCCGGTCGAAGCGGCCCTTGGAGGCGATGAGCACCCGCTCGGTCAGGTCCCGCAGCACGGGGTCGCCGGGCTTCTGGTAGGTGCCCCATGCGCAGTTGCCGGCTGCACCCTTGGCCTTCTGCCAGATGACCTCACCTCGCAGCAGCAGCCCGAGATCCTCCTCGAGGATGCGGATCACGTCGGCGGAGAGGCTCCGGTACGGCTTGCGGCCGAGGTTCGCCACGTTGACGGCGATCCTGCCTCCAGGCTCGAGGAGATCGACGCATGCACCGAAGACGCTCGTGAGCATCGCGAGGTAGTCGGTGTAGCTGGCCGGGACGCACCCCTGTCCGACGGCGGTCTCGTACTCCTTGCCCGAGTAGTAGGGCGGAGACGTCACGACGAGCGCGACCGATCGGGGCGCGACGGTGCCGGTCCGCTCCCGGATGTCGCCGAGGAACACCTGGTCGAGACCGGTCCGTTCTGAGGGAGGGCAGACGTCGTCGTCGTCGCACACGACCGGTGCCGCGAACCGGCGGTAGAAGTCGCTGGCATCGTGGTTCTCGCGCCGCCCGACACCGAACGGCGAGGTGGCGGTGGGCCGCCGCCCGCGGCGGACGGGTTCAGGGATGGTCGTCACGCGGTGTCTCCAGTCGAATTCGCCGTCGGCCGAAGATACCCGGCGCCTGTGACGGTGCGAGGGATGGACCGGGTCCGCGGGGCCAGCCCGTCGGTAGCATCGGAGCACCGGGGCCGCGTCTCGGACCGGGGCGGGCCTCGGGCCGGAGCTTCGAGTCCCAGGAAGCACGTGGTGATCGAGCACGACATCAGGCACGAGAGCACGGGACGAGGTCCCGACGTGGAGGTCTTGGACCGTATCGCGGCGCGCGTGCTCTGGCTGTCGGTGCGCATGGTCGACTACGCCAACCACGAGCGTCCCAGGCCAGACGCCCTGAAGGTCGGCGGCCATCAGGCGTCGTCGGCGTCGATGGTGTCGTTGATGACGGCCCTGTGGTGCGGGTTCTTGGACCGGGAGGACCGGGTGTCGGTCAAGCCGCACGCCTCGCCCGTGTTCCATGCACTGCAGTACCTGCTCGGCAACCTCGACCGCCGGTACCTGACCGAGCTGCGTGCCTACGGGGGCCTGCAGCCGTATCCGAGCCGGACGAAGGACCCCGATCCCGTCGACTATTCCACGGGCTCGGTGGGTCTCGGCGCGGTCGCCCCGATCTTCGGCGCCGTGACCGATCGCTACGTCCGCCATCACTTCGGCCCCCCTCCCGGACGCGTTCCTTCGGACGGTGGCGGCCGCGGCCGCTTCGTCTCCCTCGTCGGAGACGCCGAGCTGGACGAGGGGAACGTGTGGGAGGCGATCGGCGACCCCGTCGTCCAGGGGCTCACCAACGTCTTGTGGGTGGTGGACCTGAACCGCCAGAGCCTCGACCGGGTCGTCCCTGGGATGAAGGCGGCGCGCCTCGAACAGCTCTTCGAGGCGAACGGCTGGCAGGTCGTCGAGGCCAAGTACGGAACGCGGCTGCAGGAGCGCTTCGCCGCGCCCGGAGGTGACGCCCTGCGCCGCCACATCGATGCGATGGCCAACGAGGACTACCAGGCGCTCTTCGGCGCTCCGGCGGGGCAGCTGCGTGACCGGTTCCTCGTCGGCGCGGAGCCGGCGGTCGCGCGCGCGATCGGCGGCGTCGCGGACGACGAGCTCCGGGCCGTCCTCACCGACCTCGGCGGCCACGACATGCGCGAGCTACTGCGCGCGTTCGACAGCGTCACGTGGGACCGCCCGGCGGTGGTGTTCGCCTACACCGTCAAAGGATGGGGCCTTCCCATCGCAGGAGACCGGCTGAACCACGCGGCGCTGCTCACCGGGGCACAGATCGACGGGCTGCGCGCCGCCGCCGGCCTCGACACGGCAGGGGAATGGGACAGGTTCGACCCGGACTCCCCCGAGGGTCGCCTGCTCGAGGACGTCCGGCGCCGACTGGACCGACCGCGCCGGCAGTCTCCCGACCTCTCGGGCTCCGTCCCCACGGCGACGGGAGCGCGAGTCGCCAGGACGGCGTCGACCCAGGAGGCCTTCGGCCGCGCGCTGAGCGAGCTCACGCGTCACGCCGAGGTGGCGCCCCGCATCGTGACGGCGTCCCCGGACGTGACGATCTCGACGAACCTCGGCGGATGGGTGAACAAGGTCGGCGTCTTCACGCCCCGGGCGCGTCCCGAGCCCGAGGAGGAGCACCAGCTGCTGCGCTGGCGCGAGTCCCCCGCCGGCCAGCACCTCGAGCTCGACCTGTCCGAGATGAACCTGTTCCTCCTCCTGGGCCAGCTGGGTGCCGCCGGTGGGACATTCGGTGAACCGCTCGTCCCGATCGGCACCGTCTACGACCCGTTCGTGCTGCGCGGTCTCGACGCGTTCGTCTACAGCCTCTACGCCGGCTCGCGCTTCATCGTGGTCGGCACGCCCGCAGGCGTCGCGCTCGGCTACGAAGGGGGCGCGCACCAGTCGATCATCACGCCGTCGGTGGGCACGGAGCTCCCGGCGGTCACCTTCGTGGAGCCGGCGTACGCCACCGCCGTCGACTGGGCGCTGTGCGAGGCGATCCGTGCGGTCCTCGCCAGCGACGGAGGGTCGACCTACTTGCGCCTCTCCACCCGACCCGTCGACCAGACGCCGTTCGAGGACCTGCGCCGTCGGGTGGGCGACGAGCAGCTGCGAGCCGACGTGCTCGCCGGCGGCTACCGCCTCCTCGACGGTGCGGCGCTCGTGCCCGGTGGCCCCGTCGTCAACCTCGTGGGATGCGGCACGGTGCTCCCCGAGGTGCTCGAGGCCGCGTCGCTCCTGGCGGCCGAGGGGGTCGCGGCGAACGTCGTCGACGTCACCTCGGTCGACCGCCTCTTCCGCGGGTGGCGCTCGGGGCTCGTCGCGTCCGTGGAGTTCGCCGGGGGGTCGGGTGCCGCGCAGCCGGGTGCCGCGCAGCCGGGGGTTGCCGCGCGGCCGGGGGCGCATGTCGACCGCCTGTTCGGCAGCGATCGCCGTGCACCGATCGTGACGGTCCACGACGGTGCCCCCCAGACCCTGAGCTGGCTCGGCTCGGTCCACGGCGCGCCGGTCGTGCCCCTGGGCGTCGACGCGTTCGGCCAGGCGGGGTCGGTGCCCGAGCTGTTCGCCCACTTCCACCTCGACGCGCCCGCGATCGTGAACGCGGCGCTCGTCGCCCTTACACGCGTCTGAGCCCGATCTCCGTCTGCGCCGGCGCCGCACCGGAGCTGTGCGGTCACGGGGAGCGCGGCGAGCTCACCCGCCCAGCGTCGCGACCATCAGCGCCTCGATGGTGTGCAGTCGGTTCTCGGCCTGGTCGAAGACCACCGACGCCGGGGACTCGAACACCTCGTCGGTCACCTCCATCGCGCGGAGCCCGCGCTTCTCGGCGATCCGCCGGCCGATCTCGGTCTCGTTGTCGTGGAACGCCGGCAGGCAGTGCAGCAGCCTGACGCCGGGATTCCCGGTCGCGCCGAGGAGCGCGGCAGTCACCTGGTAGGGCATGAGCAGGTCGATCCGCTCGTCCCACAGCTCTTCGGGCTCCCCGAGCGACACCCAGACGTCGGTGTAGAGGAAGTCGGCGCCCGAGACCGCCTGCAGTGGGTCGTCGGTGACGGTGAGGGAGCCGCCCGATGCGGCCGCCAAGCTCTTTGCGGCGGCCCACACCTCGGGCGCCGGGCGGCGCTGCGGGGGGGCCGCGACGCGGACGTCCAGACCCACGAGCGCACCGGTGGTGACGAGCGACGCACAGGTGTTGTTGGCGCCGTCCCCGAGGAAGCACACCGACACGTCGACGAGCGGGCGCGCGACATGGTCGCGCATCGTCAAGAGGTCCGCCAGGCTCTGGGTGGGGTGCCACTGATCGGTGAGACCGTTCCACACCGGGACGCCGGAGTGGGTGGCGAGCTCGTCCGCGTAGCGCTGGCGGAACCCGCGGAACTCGATCCCGTCGAACATGCGTCCGAGCACGCGGGCCGTGTCCTTCGTCGACTCCTTGACGCCGAACTGCGTCTCGCCCGGGCCCATATAGACGGTGTGCGCGCCCTGGTTGGCGGCGCCGACCTCGAACGCCGAGCGCGTACGCGTCGACGTCTTTTCGAACAAGAGCGCGACGTTCTTGCCGACGAGCCGGCGCCGTGCACGTCCGGCGCGCTTCTCGGCGCGCAGCTCCACCGCAAGGTCGAGCAGCCACCCCACCTCGTCCGCGGAGAAGTCCCCGTCCTTCAGATAGCTACGCCCTCGCAGGTCCATCCCACATTCTTCTCCATCGGGCCGCGGTGCTGCGCCGCTGGCGCGCGATGGATGCGCCTACTGCGACGCCGAGCGCCCACCGAGCCTGTTTGCGAGGAAGCGGGCACTCGCGCTGAAGGCTTCACCGGGGAGATCGCCATGGCCGCCGAGGTAGGCGTGCAAGCGCTTGTCGGTGGACCCGATCGCCTCGAACAGTGCGAGCGCGTCGGTGCACGGGAACAGGGCGTCGTCCCACTGGACGAGGAACAGGACGGGGCACCGCACGTCAGGGGCGTCGCGAGCGATGCGCGCCGTCGTCGGCCCGGTGAGCCCCATGAGGCCGAGCACCGCGGCGCCGATGCGCGGCTCGGCCGCGACGACGGGGAGCCCGAGGATCGTGCCCATCGAGACGCCCCACCACCCCGCGGGCCCGTCGGAGATCTCGTCCAACCCCTGGAGTGCCGAGAGGGTCCCCCTCCAGTCCGCCACCATCGCGTCGGTCATCGCGTCGCCGTCGTTCGCCCACAGCTGGGCGAATTCGGCGAGGACGAGCGCTGTGGAGGTGTGCGGACCCGGGCGCCGGTCTCCGTGGACGGGCCCGTCGATCGCAGCGGCCGCCATCCCGTATGTCCTCGCGAGCCGGCGACCCATCGAGACGACGTACCCCTGGTCCTTCGAGCCGGACGCCCCGTGGCACAGGAGGACGAGTGGCGATGACGCGGGTCGAAGGTCGCCGGCGGGGGAAGGGGTCCACAACGTTCCCGGAGCCACCCGCTCCCCCGAGACGACGTCGAACCGGCGCTGCCGGACACCGTCGACGACGGCGTCGTCCTCACCCCACGACAGCTCCGAGGCGGTCAGCCCTTCCGCTGGCGTGCCCAGATGTCGTTGCACTCCTTGCACGTTGTCTCCGAGATGAGTCCCGCCCGCATCAGGAAAGGGAAGAGCTTGCACGCGAGGCAGATTCCGAACGCAGACTCGAGACCGGCCGCGACGACGAGCGCGCCGAGGACCCGGTAGGCGGCGCGCTTCGCTCCGAAGCCGTAGTACAGGAGCGACGCGGTGGCGGTCATCGCGAGGCCGATTCCCTGCGCCAGCCGCTTGGGGGGCCCGGGCACGATGCGGTGCTCCAGGGGGAGGCGGGGGGTGGCCACCCGGGTCGCCAGCAGCCCCAACGGGCTGAGCTTGGGACCTGCCGCCACTCGGGCGGCGAACCCGTAGGTGAGCGGGGCGAGGAGCCAGGGCTGATCGAGCGCGATCGCGCTGGCGGCCATCGCCACCACGCCACCGGCGACCACGCGCGCGGACGTCTCGTTGACCGGATTCGGAAAGGTGAAGAAGTCCTTCTGCCTCGACATTGCGCCTCCTCGTCCGACGCAGTCTACGGGCGACGGGACGCGTGCAGCTCCCGGGAGTGGCACTCGATGACGCGCTGGATCGGCGGGTGCCCCATCCGCCGCGTGCGCGTGCGGTTCCGCCACCTGGCACCTGGGTGCGCTGTACGATGTGTTCGTGCGGTGACGCCGGACGCGTCGCAGAGCCGGCTCGGACGAGGAGGCCACTGGATGCTGGACGCGCGGTCCGCGGCGCGTGGGCCCCGATCGGGCCGCCGGTCCACGTCGGGATGACCGACGCCGGTGCGGTCGGCGGGTTCACCCACGTCGCCCTGTGCCACCGGTCCACAGCGGAGCTCGCCGAGACGCTGGTCCCGGTCCTTTCCGGGTGGCTCGGCATGGACGACACGGTCGTCGTGAACCTGTCTTCGGCGCGCCTCGCCGCGCTGAAGGCGGCGATGAGTGGCGTTGCCGACCGTGTCCACTGGAGCGACACGAGGACATGGCACCCCCATCCGGCCCGCCGACTGCGCGCGATCCAAGAGCTCGTGGACGCCGAGGCGCGTCACGGCGGTGCGCCGCTTCGCTTCGTCGGCGAGTGCGCCTTTCCCGCGAGCCCTCCCGAACGTGTGGCGGAGTGGGGGAAGTTCGACGCGATCCTGAACGACGCGCTGGCGTCTGCCCCGGTGACCATGGTCTGCACCTATGACGTGCGCGCCCTGCCGGCGGAGGCTGTCTGCACGGTTCCGCGATCACACCCACTCCTCGGGCTCGATCCGGTCACCAAGAGCACGCAGTACGTCGAACCGGCCGAGTACCTTTCCCGAGGCACGACCTCCCTCTCACCGATTCCGGCGTGTGCGCACCGGATCGTCGGGCGCGTCACTCCTGGCGACGCGCGAGCGCTCGTCGGCACCGTGCTCTCCTCCGTCGCCGCCGACCCCGCGTCGACCCTGCCCTCGGGCGCCGTCGAGGAGCTCGCGGTCGCGACGACCGAGCTCGTCACGAACGCATGGCAGGCGGGAGCGACGTCGATCGGGGTGTCGTGCTGGCGCACCGACGGCGAGGCCGGCGTGCAGGTGGACGACGACGGGCCGGGTCTGGACGATCCGTTCGCCGGATACCGGCGTCCGTCGCCGGGCGCGACCGGTGGGCGAGGGCTGTGGATCTCGCGCCAGCTCACGGATCTCCTCGAGGTTGCGTCGGGTCCTGCGGGGACCAGCGTGCGGGTGCGAGTGTTCGACGACGGCGGTGCGCTGTTCGGGCCCTGATGAGCGGCAGTGCCCGGCACGACGGGGGGCGCCCTCGCGCGGTTGGCACTCGACAGTGGAGAGTGCTAAAATCCCTTGTGCCGAAGCCAATTGGCCGGCACAAGAACGCTACGTGCGCAGGAGGTGTAGTCATGGCTCTCGTCAGAAGCGACCCGTTCCGGGAGCTGGATCGGCTCGCGCAACAGCTGTGGGGTACGGATGGTCGGACGAGGACGGGATCCTTGTCGGTGCCGATGGACGCGTTCAGGAGAGGCGATGTCTTCCTGGTCCAGATCGACCTGCCTGGTGTGGAGAACGACCGCATCGAGCTCACCGTCGAGGACAACGTCCTGACCGTCAAGGCCGAGCGTCCGGCACCGGCGACGAGCGACGGAGTCGAGACCCTCGTCGCCGAGCGGCCGTACGGCACGTTCGTCCGCCAGATGTTCCTCGGTGACAATCTCGACGTCGAGCACATCCAGGCCAACTACGAGGCCGGCGTCTTGACTCTCACGATCCCGGTCGCGGCGCACGCCAAGCCGCGGCGCATCGAGATCGCCACCGGCGACCGCCAGACCCTCTCGGTCTGAGCCGCATCGCGGCCCGACGCCGCGCGCGACCGCCCCGGCCCGTGCCGAGGAGCCGGGCCGGGGCTCAGCGCGCCGTGATGTACTCCTCGAGCAGCTTGCGGTCGAGCTCGAGCTGCTCGATGGTGTGCTTCACCACGTCGCCGATGCTCACGATCCCGACCAGCGCGCCCTCGTGGGTCACCGGGAGGTGGCGTACCCGCTCGTTGGTCATCGTCGCCATGATGGCGGCGACGTCGTCTTCGGGCGAGCACGTGTGCACCGGAGTGGACATGATGTCGCGTACGGCGCGGTCCAGCAGGCCCCGCTGCTCCCGGTCCAGCTGCCGGACGATGTCGCGCTCGGAGACGATCCCGTCGATGTGCCGGCCGTCGGAGGAGACGACGAGTGCGCCGATGGCGTGGCGGGCGAGGGAGGTGACGGCGTCGGCCACCGTTGCGTTGCCGTCGATCGTCGCGACCTCCGAGCCCTTTGCCTCGAGGATGTCAGCGATCTTCATGAGAGCCTCCTTCTTCGCGGTGCGTACCTCGCCGAACGTCCGGGCGCGTCACGCCTTTTCGACTCTTGCCAGGACGTTGCGCTGACGGAGCTGCCGCACGGCTTGGCGGGCGGTTTCCTCGGGAAGCACCGCAGCGAGCGCTTCACCGGTCGTGTGGACGCGCATCGACAGGGACTCGGCTTCGGTCCTCGTATAGCCGAAGAGGGTCATGCACGCTCGCTCCACCTCGTCGAACGTGGTGAAGTCGCTGTCCATGATGATGACGGCGAAGTCGTGGCCAAAGAGCTCGCGGACCCGCCCCGCGAGCTCGGCGTCCATCTCTTGTTCGATCTCGACGTCGGGGAAGGTCAGCGGGCTCACACGGCTCCTCACGGTGGTGGCGGTTCACGCTCGTGTGTGTGCCCCCGATTGTACCGGGAGCACACCGAGACACGGTGAGCCGCCGAGTCCATCGCCCGGCCCGGCACCCCACAGCCCACCCCTCAGCGCACCCCTCAGAGCCCGCACACGACCCGCGTGCTCCAGGGCTGCCACCCGAGCTCGTTGTAGAGGAACAGTGCGGCCTGGCTCTGCACCCATGGTGGTGCCTGGTACGGCCATCCGCCATAGCCGAGCGACAGCCACGTCTCCTCCAAGAAGCCGTACGCTCCCCCCGGGACGGCGGGTGTGTTGTACCGGTCGCCGGACTCGTGCACCCGGATGCATGCCCAGTCGGGCGTTGTGGTGCTGGTCGCGTCGGTGACCGGCGGTTGCGGAGCCGCCGCTGCCTCGACGATGGGTGGTGGCGGCGCTGGTGCTGGATGTGCGGCTCGCCAGGCCGCGATCATGCGCTCGAGGTTGACCACGCGGTCGCGGTACGCGGCGAGACGGCTCAACGCGGCGACGCGTACGGCGTGGCCTCCCCCCCACGGGCCGGGCACGTCGGTGGCCGCATCGGCCGGGCCGGCGACTGCGATCGTTGAGAGACAGATGATGCTGGCGATGCACGCGGCGACAACCACCGCGGTGCCGTGTGCGATGCGGGGACGCATGGCACCTCCCGTCGTCGGGCGCTCTTCGCGCCGCTCCGCTCGGTGATGTGCGTGGCGCCGGCCCTCGCATGCAAGCCCCGGACAGGTTGCGGGAGGCAGATCCCGTCCTGGCGTCGTGCCATAGGGTGTGCGGCCGGTGGGTGTGTTCGCCCGGTCGTGAGATCGTCGGCTGGACTCCGTCGTGGTCGTGGGCAGTGGCGCCGCCGTCCTGATGACGTCGCCGGGAACGCGACTGTCATGCAGCCCTGGCGCAGACCGCCATCGGCAGGGGATCGGGTGTTGCCGCCGGGCAACTTAGTGGCGCGGCGTGCGTGGATCCAATCGAGCGCAGCAACCCGTGTTGTGCCACCGGCCCCGGTGCGCGGTCATGCTGGCCGGCCGCTGGGTGAGTCGAGCCGCAGCCGGGCGCGCCGCGCCGGCTTCACGTACCCGTTGTCGACGAACCAACGCACCGCGTCTTCGATCGCGACGCTGGGCGGGCGAGAGGTGTAGCCCAGTTCGTCACGCGCGCGCGCGTCGTCGAAGATCATCGAGGTCGTGGACATGCGGACCGCCTCCAGTGGCAAGGACGGCGGTCGACGCAGCACGCGTCCCTCCACGATCTCCGACACGACGCTGGCCGCGAGTGCGAGTGAGCTCGGGACACGCCGCGTCACAGGGGGTAGCCCGGACACTGTCGCGAGCAACGCGAGCAGTTCGCGCATCGAGATGTTCGTCCCGCCGACGATGTAACTCCGTCCGACGCGACCACGCTCGAGCGCGAGCAGGTGGCCGGCCGCGAGGTCGTCGACGTGCGCCACATTCATGGCGGCGTCGACGTAGCCAGGGATCCTGGCGTTCAAGAAGTCGACGACGACCTTGCCCGTCGGGGTCGGTCGGTGGTCCCTCGGACCGAGCGGAAAAGTCGGCAGCACCAGGCTGATCGGCGCACCCTGCGCCGCGGCGCGGAGCGCCTCGTGCTCCGCCACGTACTTGGAGCGCTTGTAGTGACCGAACAGGTGCGATACGTCGGCGACGCTGTCTTCGGTCGCGGCGTGCCCTATGGCCGGCCCATCCAGTCCCAGCGTCCCGACCGTGCTCGTGTAGACGATGCGCTCTGCCCCAGCCGCCACGGCCGCCTCGAGGACATTGCGCGTCCCTTGCACGTTCACCGAGTAGAAGATGGACGGGTCTTTCGCCCAGAAGTCGTAGAGGGCCGCTGCGTGGAAGACGAAGCGGCACCCTATGATCGCCCGGCGCACGGCGTGGGCGTCGCGGACGTCGGCCGAGCGGATCTCGACGTCGAGATCCGAGACGTTCCTCGGATCCCCGGACGGCTCGGCAACGGCGACCACCGACGCGCCCCGCTCGAGCAGGCGGCGGGTGATGGCTGAACCGATGAAGCCCGCCGCGCCGGTGACGGCGACGCGGTCGCCCGGGACGAGCATCGTGGCGGAGGGAGTCGACGTCACACCGACGGCGTCGCGCTCGGTCCCCTCATACCGGTGCCATCACGCCGGTGCCATCACGCCGGTGCCATCACCGGCTTCGACCCGTGGCGGCGCAGTGCGCTCTTGGCCATCGTTGCACCGAATTCCATCAAGAGGCCGGATCCTCGGTGCGCGTCGCGCAGCACGTCGTCGAGCGCGGCCACGAAGTAGTCCACCTCTTCTTGCCCGGCGATGAGGGGAGGGAGGAGCTTGATCACGTTCATGTTGTCGGCGGCGACCTGCGTGAGGATCCGGTGACGGTGGAACAGGGGGACGACGACCATCTGGGAGAACAGTGCGGTGCGCACGGCTTCCAACGCATTCCAGCGCATCCGCAGGGATCGGGACTCGGGCTTGCCGAAGACGAGGCCGATGATCAGGCCCTTGCCTCGCACGGCATGGAGCATCTCGTAGCGCTCGACGAGCGGTGCGAGCGCCGCCTCGAACGCCTCGCCGGTCTCTCTCGCCCTCTCCACGATGCCGAGATCGTCGAACGCATCGAGGGTCGCCAGCCCCGCGACCATCGCCAGCTGGTTCCGGCCGAACGTGGTCGAGTGCACCATCGCGCGCTCGATCGAGCTGAAGACGCTCATGTACACCTTTTCCGTGCACAGCACGGCTCCGACGGGGACGTATCCCCCCGACAGGGCTTTGGAGATCGTCACGATGTCCGGCTGGATCCCGTAGTGCTCGTGCGCGAAGAACTTCCCCGTGCGGCCCATGCCGGTCTGTACTTCGTCCGCCACGAGCAGGGTGCGGTGCCGGCGGCACAGCTCTTGGGCCGCCGTCCAGTAACTCTGCGGTGCAACGTTCACGCCCTTGCCCTGGATCGGCTCTGCCACGAACGCCGCGACGTCGCCCTTGCGGAGCTCGGCTTCGAGGGCGTCCAGGTCGCCGAAGGGCACCTCGGTCGATCCGGGGAGGAGCGGGCCGAAGCCCTCTTTGAACTCCTTCCCGCCGTTCAGCGAGAGGGACCCCGTCGTGAGCCCGTGGAAGGCGTGGCTGCAGAACACGATGCGGGGGCGCCCCGTCGCCCGGCGGGCAAATTTGATCGCCCCCTCCATTGCCTCGGTACCCGAGTTGCAGAAGTAGACGCGCCGGATCCCCTCATGAGCACGGGCGACGAGCTGCTCGGCCAGGACGCCCGGCAGCAGTGCGCAGTCCAGTTGCACCATGTTCGGGAGGTCGAGGTCGATCGCGTCGTGCAGCGCTTTCTTGATCGCAGGGTGGCTCCGCCCCAGCGCGTAGACGCCGAAGCCTGCGAGGAAGTCGAGGTAGCGGTCGCCTTTGTCGTCGTAGAGGTAGCAGCCCTCGCCGCGCACGTAGTAGCGGTCGAACCCGAGGGTCTTGAGGACGCGGGCAAGCTGAGGGTTCAAGACCTGGCTATGCAGCGCAAAGTTCTCGCCATGGCGCTCGTGAAGCACTTTTGCGACGTCGAACGCCATGTCTCCTCCGTTTCCCAGGACGACCAAGGCTACCGGTCTCGGCGCGAGGAGGGTGGACGGCCGGGCGGCGGTGGGGACCAGAGCCGATGCCCCGGGAACGGGGCTGTGGTAAAAGAGGAGCGGCGCGGGATCCGGGGCCGCGATCGGCACAATTGGGAGGGAGGCGGCCTGTGCCGAGTACAGCGCGCCCGTTGGCCGCTCGTCGGACGTACCTCGTCAGCTCGGTCGATCATGCGCTGACGCTCCTTTCGGCGTTTCGCGACCATTCATCGCTCGCGGTCAGGGAAAGCGCGGAGCTCCTCGGGGTCGCTCCCTCCACCGCGCACCGGCTCCTCACCACGATGCGCTCGAGCGGCTTTGTGGTCCAGGACCCGGCGACGCGCCGGTATGGCGCCGGTCCTGCCCTGCTCGCCGTCGCCCTCGCCTCCCTCCAGCGCATCGATGTCGGACGGGTGGCGAGACCCCACCTCTCCGCGTTGGCGGCAGAGACCCGCGAGACCGTGAGTCTTGCGGTCGCGGAGGGGTCGACCATCCGCTTCATCGACTCCGTCGAGGGCTCGGAGGTCGTGCGGGTCAGCGCGCGCACCGGGGTCGTCGTCCCGGCCCACACGACGGCGGCCGGGAAGGTCCTTCTGGCCGCGCTGAGCCGGGACGAGCTCATGCGGCTGTACCCGGTCACCCGCCTGCAGCGGCGCACGCCGCGCACCATTGCGTCGCGCACCGCCCTCGTCAAAGAGCTCGAGGAGGTGCGGCGTCTCGGCTACGCCATCTCGCACGAGGAGAGCGCAGCCGGCCTGGCAGGAGTCGGAGTCGGGATCCACGACGCCCGTGGTCGGGTGATCGCCGCGCTTGGCGTCTCCATGCCCGCGGAGCGCTTGGATGCGCGAAGAACCGAGCGGATCGCGCTCGCGACGCGTCGCCGAGCGCTGCGCATCGAAGCCGAGCTCGGATCACCTCACGACGGTGGGCCCGGGTCCATATCCGGGCGTGCGCCCGGTGCGTCAGAGCTCTGAGAGCAGGTCACGGCAGCGCTGCGCGCTTGCGAGCAAGCTCTCGCGAAAGGCCGACATGCGCTCGAGCTTGTTTCCGAGCTGCTCGGCCAACGACTCGTTCAGGCGGAGGATCTCTTCGAGGAGCTCCCGGCGGTGTGCCCGCGCCGTCTCGGCCCCGTCGCCCTTTCTCGCGCGGTACGCCTGCCGCACCTCGTCGAGCCGGGACTCGGTGTCGAGGAACGACCTGATGTCGTCCAGGTTCATTCCGAGCACGTCGCGTAATTCGACGATCCGCTCGAGACGCTGGAGGTCCGGCTCTCGGTAACGGCGCTCTCCTCCCGCAGTGTGGCCCGACGGAGAAAGCAGCCCGAGCTCTTCGTAGTAGCGCAGGGTGCGTGGGGAGAGCCCCGTGCGGGCAGCCGCGTCACCGATGCGCACCCCCGTACGTCCTGTGGGGCTATCAGTTCGCCGCGCGGTGGCGCTGGCGGGGACGCGGCCCTTCACGTCGTCATTCCATCAGGCTCCGTCTGAGAGGGCAATGCGGCGCGGGAGCGGGGGTGGCGGCGTCGCGCGCAGCGGGTTCAGGTGAATGGGATGGAGCTGTACTCCGCCAGCTTGGCCAGCGGATGGCTGGCATCGATCTTTCGGATGGTGCCCGACTTGGAGCGCATGACGAGCGACTGGGTGGACGCTCCGAATCCGTGATAGCGGACGCCCTGGATGAGCTCTCCGTCGGTGATCCCGGTCGCCGCGAAGAAGCAGTTGTCGCCTTGGACGAGGTCGTCGGTCGTCAGCACCGCCTGAAGGTCGTAGCCCGCGTCGATCGCCGCGCGGCGCTCCACCTCGTCGCGTGGCCAGAGGCGCCCCTGAATCTCCCCTCCCATGCACTTGAGCGCCGCCGCGGCCAAGACCCCTTCGGGCGTGCCGCCGGTCCCGAGCAGGATGTCGACACCGGCGCCGGGCCACCCGGTCGCAATCGCTCCGGCCACGTCGCCGTCGGTGATGAGGCGGATCCTCGCACCCGACGCCCGCACTTCGGCGATCAGATCGGCGTGGCGCGGTCGGTCCAGGATGACCGCCGTGACGTCTCGGACCGACTCGTTCAGCGCGTTCGCCACCGCGTGCAGGTTCTCGGTCGGGGAGCGGTTGATGTCGACCACGCCTTTGGCGCGCGGACCGACGGCGATCTTCTCCATGTAGACGCACGGGCCGGGATTGAACATCGAACCGCGAGGGGAAACTGCGATGACCGACAGCGCCCCACCGCGCCCGAGCGCCGTCGGCGTCGTCCCGTCGATGGGATCGACGGCAATGTCCACTTCCGGAGGCGACCCGTCACCGATCCGCTCCCCGTTGTAGAGCATCGGGGCGTGGTCCTTCTCTCCCTCTCCGATCACGACGATGCCGTCCATGCGGACCGTGTGCAGCACCACTCGCATGGCGTGGACCGCCGCTCCGTCGGCACCTTCCTTGTCGCCGCGCCCCATCCATCGACTCGCGGCCATCGCGGCAGCCTCGGTCACCCGCACGAGCTCGAGGGCAAGGTTCCGGTCGGGTGCCTGGGGGCGCCGCTCCACGGGCGAGACCCTAGCGGGAGCGGATCGGCAACCTGTGACGAGCCCGCAAGAGCAGATCAGCAGCCCTGTGTGCCGGCGTGGCAATAATGGACCCGATGAACCCGAGCCCTGCCACGGACGCCCCCGTCACCGCCGA
>JAJYPY010000183.1 GCA_021794995.1 Actinomycetes bacterium
GGGACGGCCGCCCCATGGATCGCCGTGGTATCGACGCTGACGGTGACCGCTGTGCCATGCACCACCACCGGGGGGGCGAGATGTGGGGGCACCAGGTGCCGGGCGACCGTGGTCAACGGGACCCCGAGATCGGAAGGCCACCACATGACCGATGCCATGCTGTGGGCATTGACGGCCAAGGTCGTGCCATCACTGGCCCGTTCGAGGATCGCCGCCATGGCCTGGCGACCCGACGGATCGGCCTGGTGGACGAGGGTCAGCAATGTCTTTCCTTGGGGCACCGACACAGTGAGCACCGTCGGCGCCCCGACCTCCACCTCACTTCGGACCTGGCGGTTGCGGAGGTTGTCCCGCTGAGCGTGGAAATTTGAACTGAGTTGCGGTAGGGACTGGCCTTGGCCGGACGAGTCCGGTTACGGCCAGCCCCCCGCGCAGATCCCAGCGTGCGGCACTACCGCACTGGGCTCCTGCCTCAGGTCCTGGCGTCGAAGCGCACGTCCGGGTAGGGATGCACGATGCGGACCGGCGGCAGCCATCGAGTCACAAGGCGGTGCATTCGATCCCAGTCCAGACGATGGCGCTGGCTTCGGCGTCGTAGCGACTTGAACCAGTGCCGGGTCACCTGATCTCGGAATGCTCTGACCGCTCGGCTGTTGCCTGGCACGGCGTAGTAGGCGAGATGGCCTCGCACGACGCTTGCCAACCATTGCCCTTGCTCGGGGATGGGCAGATGCCGACGCAGTCTGAGCTGGTCCTTGACCGCTCTGAGCTTCGCCCGCAGCCGCTTCGAGATCGTGATGCGCTTGAGCTTGAAGCGCCCGTTCCTCGTCGTCCCGCAGATATGCGTGAAGCCAAGGTAGTCGAACGTCTCTGGCTTACCGAGTCCCCGTGCCCTCCGGCGTTGGGCGGCGAACCGTCCGAACTCGATGAGCCGGGTCTTCTCGGGATGCAGCTCCAAGTTGAACTTCGTAAGTCGTTCGCGAAGATCGACGAGGAACCGCTGTGCATCATCTCGATGCTCGAACCCGACGACGAAGTCATCGGCGAACCTCACAACGACAACGTCGCCACGAGCATGCCGGTGTCTCCACTGCCGGGCCCACCGGTCGAAGACGTAGTGGAGGTAAATATTCGCAAGTAGCGGCGATATTGATGCCCCTTGCGGTGACCCCTCTATCGTTCTCTTCCAGTCCCCTTCTTCGATGACGCCTGCGTTCAGCCACTTTCGGATGAGCCGCAGTACCCTTCTGTCCGCAATACGGTGCTCGAGAAACTTCTCGATCCAGGAGTGATCAAGCTTGGAAAAGAAGTCGCTGATGTCAGCGTCGAGCACCCAGTTCACCTTCTTCCGCAGGATGCCGGTCGCCAGCGCATCGAGCGCATGATGCGGGCTGCGCCCTGGCCGGAACCCGTAACTGAAGCCGAGGAAGTCCTCCTCGTACACTGCGTTCAACACCTCGACGACTGCCCGCTGCAGGATCTTGTCCTCCAACGTGGCGATCCCGAGCGGCCGTAGCCGCCCGTCTGCCTTCGGGATGTACGCCTTGCGAGTCGGCTTCGCCCGGTAGGCGCCGCTGTGGACCCGTGCGAGGAGGTTCTCGAGGTTCTCCCGGAGATTCTCGCCGTAGTCCTCCCACGTCACCTTGTCCACCCCTGGTGCGGCCTTCGGGTTGATAGCCACATAGGCCGCCCAGAGGCGGGATAGATCGACGTGGTGCAGTAGTGCCGTGAACCGTACGTCCTTGTTCTTTCGTGCTACTTGGCGCACACGATCCAACCCGATTGGCACGCCTTCCCCGGTGCTGAGCCCGGAGCGTGTCGTGCTGTCCGTGTTCCCCTTGGCCAGGCCCCTTTCCTCCGGCACCTCCGCCGCCGGTTGCCCGGCATTGTTCGGCGTCTTCGCAGGTAATACGGGCCTGTCCGACTCCCCACCACCGTGCATCTCAGGCTTCGGCCATTGGCCTTCCCTGAGCGTCCCGCCCCTGATCAGGTGGTCGGGCAGTCGTGGGGTCTCCCGGTTCTCGCGCATGGAGGTTCCGTGCGTGCTCAGGGTCTTTGACCGCGCGGGGTCCGCTGACGACTCGCGAATAGCGCCGTCAACGATGTTGCCTTCCGCAGGACCGACAGCGTCGGCACCCCGGATCTGCTGATTTCGCGGCTCAATAGCCTGGCCCACACGTACCCCTGTGAACGCTTCGCTGCGCCCTTGCGGGTCGCCAACGCATCACTCGGGGTCACCGTGGGTCGCTGGCCCTTCGATGTGGAGCTCTTCCATCTCCTCCTCCATGCCGGTTTATCCCGGCGCTTTCCGGTCCCCCGCCTGAGACCTGCCTGCTGGTAGGTGTCGGGCGTCCTGACAAGACATCCAACTCAGGAAGGGGACCGCCGTGAAGAAGAACTACCAGACAACCGTCCACGCCGGGCGCATCACGCCGAAGAAGCCCAGGGTCGAGTGCGCTGCCGAGCAGGCGACGCTGAGAGGGCTGCCCGACACCGTCACCATCGCCATCGCCGATCTGGCAGGCGACCTCGAAGAGGGCCTGCTCGCCTTTGCCGTCGGCACCGGCTTGAAGGTGCTCGACGTGATCCTCGAAGACGAGGCGGCCGCGCTCGCCGGCCCCAGGGGCCGCCACGACCCCGAGCGGACCGCAGTGCGCCACGGATCCGATGACGGGCTCGTGACCCTGGGCGGCCGGCAGGTATCCATCACCCGCCCGCGGCTTCGCAGCGCGGATCGGAGTTCCGAGGTGCAGTTGCCGACCTATCAGGCTGCGTCGTCGACCGAGCTTCTCGGCCGCCAGGCCATGGCCAAGATGCTCGCCAAGCTCTCCACCCGTCGCTACGCAGTCGGTCTCGAGCCCGTCGGCTCGGCCGTCGAGGCGCGATCGCAGGGCACGTCCAAGTCCGCCGTCTCGAGGCGCTTCGTCGTCATGACCGAGTCCGCGCTCTCCGACCTCATGGGTGCAGACCTCTCGGCGCTCGATCTCGTGGTCGTCATGGTCGACGGAGTGAACTTCGCTTCTCACTGTTGCGTTGTCGCGCTCGGCATCGACATCGAGGGCAACAAGGTCCCGCTCGCACTCGTTGAAGGCGACACGGAGAACGCGACGGTCGTGAAGCGCTTGCTCGTGGGACTGCGTGAGCGTGGCCTCGACGTCACCAAGCCCACGCTCTTCGTCGTCGACGGCTCGACGGCGCTCCCGCCGGCGATCAAGGCGGTCTTCGACCACCCGGTCATCGCGCGGTGTCAGGAGCACAAAGTGAGAAACGTCCGTCGGCACCTCTCCGGCAAGGTGGCCTCGATCGTGGAGAAGCGCATGCGCGCCGCGTATCGCAACCCAGACGCGCTCTCGGGCCAGGCCCAGATGGAGGCGCTCGCCACCGAGCTCGACCGCTCACATCCGGGAGCCGCAGCTTCACTACGCGAAGGGCTTGCCGAGACCTTCACCGTGGCCCGCCTCGGGGTGCCACCGACGCTGGCGCGGACGGTCCGCTCCACGAACCCCATCGAGTCGATGATCGAGATCTGTCGTGATCACTGCACGAACGTGAAGCGCTGGAAGGACGGCACGATGGCGCTTCGCTGGTGTGCAGCCGGCATGGTCGAGGCCCGAAAGCAGTTCCGACGGGTGAACGGCCATCTCCACTTGCGAAAGCTGCGCGCCGCGCTCGAAGCTCATGTCGCCGCGACGACGCCTCGCCGATCGAGCGGGAAGGAGGCCGCATAGTCCATCACTGATCGGGGACCGTCAGGCCTCGAAAATCCACGCCAGACGGGACATCCTCCGGTTGCGCCCCGCCACCGCCC
>JAJYPY010000045.1 GCA_021794995.1 Actinomycetes bacterium
GGTCTGCGGGGCGCTGCACGGTCATCGCTTCACAATATCGAACACGTGTTCGTATGTCAAGGAGTGGCCGACAAAACACGTGGCTGCAAGTCGCCCCGCAGGCCGGTGATCCCGAGCTCGGCCGCCGCGGCGGTGCCGTCGGCGAGGAGGCGCGTTCTGAAGTCCGGGTCGCGCCAGGCCCGGGCGACCACCCGTGCGCCGCGAAGTGGGCCGATGTCCGTCTCGTAGGCGGCCACGACGGCGTCGATGGCATCGGTGGTGACAACCCCCTTGGCGACAAGCAGGGCTTCTAGGGCCGCCACCCGTGCGGCGAGATCTGGCGCTGGTGTCGGGGCGGCCCCGACCCCCTCCGGTTCGTGTGCGTGCGCTGTGGTCATGGACTCGCAGGCTCGAGGTAGCTCTCCCATAGGTCGAGGCAGACGGCGTCGCGCGGTGAGGGTGTCGCGCCCCAGAGCTCGCGGGCAGCGAAACGCACCGTGTAAAGGTGCTCCGCCACATCGTCGCGCCCGTGGGCGCTGGCGTCGGGCAGCACCATGCAGCCGCGATGGGCCATCACCTCTCCCAGGTGGCCGCGCACGTAGCGGGGCAGGCGCGTGTGCCCCCTGGGATGGATGTTGCGGGCCCGGACCGTCTCGCCGATCGCGAATCCCGGCGGCCCGCCGGCCGGCCGGGAGGAGGAGGCGCCAGAGTGGACGAGGGCCATGAGGCGCTCGGCGAGGTCGGCCTGCCCACCTTCGGGCGGCAGCGCCGCGCCGTCTGGCGGCTCCCCCGCGGCGATCTCCCGGCGGGAGAGCACCCCCTTTTCCTCGAGCAGCCGCTCGATCGCCCCGAGCCACCGGCCGTAGTACGGGCCGAGCAGCAGGTCGTCGGCCGAAAGGTGCTCACGAGCGCGGCGGAACTCGTTCAGGTTGTACACACCCTGGGCCGGCAGGGCGAGGGAGAGCCCGAAGACCCTCCCCTCCCACTGCGCGTGGAAGACCTCGTCGCCGTCCCCGGATCGCGGGACCGGGCCGACGCACTGGAGTCCCCCGAGATCGTGCCAGCCGTTCACCGTCGCCCGCCTTGGCCGTCGCTGCCTGCTTCCTGCTTCCTGCTGCCTGCCTCCTGCATGGTAGCGACGGCAAGGTCGCGGTGGACAATGTGCCTCCTCGGTGGTCGCAGACGTCACCGCTCCGGCGTGCGCTCCACCTCGAGACGGTCGAGCACGGACTCGAGCACGGCCTGAGCGGTGGCGGTCGCTGCGCTCGACATCTCCGGGACGTGGCCGTAACCGATGCGGAACGGCGGCACCGGTGCCTCGAGCAAGACCTCGGCCACCTCCGTGCTCGGGTCGGACAACGCCCCACGCATCGGCACCATGGCGATGCCGATCCCGGCCGCGACGAAGATCCGCTGCTGGGTGGCCGTCTCCACCTCGGCGGCGATCCGGGGAAGGAACCCGGCGGTGGCGCACGCCGCTTCGAGCCACAGGCGACCGGGGTTGTGGGGTGGGTACGTCACCCATCCCTGATCCGCCAGCGCACCGATCGGCACCGATGTGCGGCGCCCGAGGTCGGACCCGCCCGCGACGATCACGCACAGCGGGCGCTCCCCCACCTCCACGAATTCCACGCCCGGGGTCGGGTCGGCCGGGAAGAACGTCACCGCGAGGTCGAGGCGGCCGTCGCGCACCTGTGCCAGAAGTGACGGCGCGAGCCCCTCGGTCACCCGCAGCGACACCGGGGTCGGGCAGGCGCGCAGGCCGGTCAGCAGGCGCGGGAGGACGAGGGGGGTGATGGTGTGGAGGAAGCCGACGCGCACGATCCCTGCGCCGGTGCCCTCCGCGGCGCGGACCTCCTCGAGCGCCCGATCGGCAGAGCTGAGAAGCCGGCGAGCCCAGCGCAGGAGCACCTCCCCCTGGGGGGTCGTGCGGCTCCCACCGCGCCCTCCCCGGTCGAGGAGCCGCGTGCCCGTTTCACGTTCAAGGCGCGCGACGGCGTCGGAGATCCCCGATTGCGCCAGCTGCAGACGACGCGCCGCCGCGGTGAAGCTGCCCTCGTCGACGACGCAGGTGAAGATGCGGAGGTCTCGGTATTCCATCGGCATTCTCGATCTAAGCATCGGAAAGTACCCGATTGTTCCGATATCGACGCGAGCGTACCGTTCCTCCATGGGTGTGAGCGTGGGTGTGGACGTCGGAGGCACCTTCACCGACTTCGTGGTGTGTGACGGGGTCGACGGCTCCGTGCGGGAGATGAAGGTGCCCTCGACGCCGGGCGCGCCGGCCGGCGCGGTGGCCGAAGGCTTCTCCCGGCTCCTGGCGGAGGGGATCGAGCCGGGCGAGATCACCCGGTTCGCCCACGGCACCACGGTCGCGCTGAACACCTTGCTCCAGCGCGGAGGTGCCCGGGTGGGCCTGCTCGTGACCCGGGGATTTCGCGACGTGCTGGTGCTGCGGCGCCTCCGCCTCGCCGATGCCCCCGGCTTCCACGTGCGGCAGGCGCCGCCGCTCGTCGCCCGTCGCGACGTGCGCGAGGTGGACGGGCGTCTGCTTGCCGACGGCACCGAGGTGCGTCCTCTGGCCCTCGACGAGGCAGTCGCCGCAGCCGCGGACCTCGTCGCCGACGGCTGCGAGGTCCTGGCGGTCTGTCTCCTCCACGCCTACCGGGATCCGGCTCACGAGCAGCGGGTGGGCGAGGCCATCCGGCACCGGTTCCCCGAGCTGCACGTCAGCCTCTCATCGGAGATCTGGCCCCAGCAGCGCGAGTACGAGCGAACGCAGGTCACCGTGATCAACGCCCACGTGGCTCCGATCATGGAGCGCTACTTCTCGGACCTGGAGAAGGAGCTCCGGCAGATGGGAGTGGGGACGGGCATCCTGTCCACCAAGTCGAGCGGCGGGGTGATGAGCGCCGCCCGGGCTGCCCGCCGGCCGGTCGAGACCCTCCTCTCCGGGCCCGCCTCCGGCGTCGTGGCAGCGGTCGAGTTCGGACGGGCGGCGGGTTTGGACGCCCTCGTCGCCTTCGACATGGGCGGGACCAGCGCCGACATCGGGCTCGTCGATGCCGGAGGTGCCCGCATCTCCACCGAGGCGACGGTGGGCGACTTCCCGGTCCTGCTGCCGGCGGTCGACGTGTCCAGCGTCGGGGCCGGTGGGGGGTCGGTGGCCACCCTGGACGCCGCCGGCGTCCTCAAGGTCGGCCCGCGCAGCGCCGGCGCGGTTCCCGGACCGGCGTGCTATGGCCGTGGCGGCACCGAACCGACCGTCACCGACGCCTACGCCACCCTTGGAGTGCTGACCCACCTCCTCGGCGGCCAGGTCCCGCTCGACCTCGATGCGGCTCGCCGTGCCTGCGGGGAGCTGGGCGAGCGGCTGGGCACCGACGCCGTCGGCGCGGCGGAGGCGATCCTCGAGGTGGCCACCGCCAACATGTACGCGCGCATCCTTCCGATCCTGGCCCAGCGGGGCGTCGACCCGCGGGAACTGGCCCTCCTGGCGTATGGGGGGGCGGGACCCACGCACGCCTTCCGGGTCGCCCGCGAGGTCGGGTTCGGGACCGTGGTCGTCCCGCCCTCGCCGGGGACGTTCTGCGCGCTCGGCTGTCTGCTCGCAGACCTTCGGGCCGACTTCGTCGCGACCCTCTACACCGATCTGGCGAGGCTGCGCGACGAGGAGCTCGCGGACGCGCTGCGCGAGCTGCATCGCCAGGCGTCCGCGTGGGCGCGCGAGGAGGACGCTCCGGGAGCGAGCGTCACGTTCGGCGCCGACATGCGCTACCGCGGTCAGAGCTACGAGCTGGCGGTCCCATTGTCCTCGGACCTGGGCGAGGGGGCGTGCCGGCGGGCCGCCGAGGCGTTCGCCGACACCCATCAACGCGTGTACGGCTACGCCGATCCGGACGCGGCGATCGAGGTCGTGAACGTTCGGGCCCAACTCCTGGCGCCGATCGCCAAGCCCTCACTCCTCCACCCCGGCGCCGGCAGCGCTCGACCGGATGCCAGCCAGGCGGAGCGACGCACGGTGTACGCGGGCGGGAGCGCCGTGACCGCCCTCGTCGTCGACCGGAGTTCGCTCGTGCCCGGCGGTCAACTGGAGGGTCCTGTTGTGGTCACGCAGTACGACACGACGACCTTCGTCCCACCGGGAGCCGTGGTCGAGACGGACGCCGTCGGGAACCTGATCGGGAGGTTCGATGACTGAGCTCGCCACCCGTCCGGCTGGGGGGGTGCTGGTCGAGGTCCTGCGCAATCAGTTCATGGGCGTGGTCCGCGAGCTGGGCCAGACGATCCGCAATGCCGGCCATACCGTCTTCGTGAAGGAGACCTCGGACTTCGGGGCCTATCTGGTGAGCCCGGGCGGGGAGGTCTTCATGACGCCCGACGACATGGGGATCTTCATCACCATCGGCACCCCGTTCGCCACGGCGATCGAGGCGATCGAGGACTATCGAGACGGCGACATCTGCGTCACGAATGACCCGGAGACGTCGGGGGGGATGGTCACGCACCTCCCCGACGTCTTCATGTGGACGCCGATCTTCGCCCCCGGGTCGGACCGTCCGCTGTGCTTCGCCTTCTGTTTCATCCACGCCACCGACATCGGCGGCCTCGTGCCGGGCAGCGTGAGCCCGGGCGCCACCGACATGTTCCAAGAAGGCTTCATCCTCCCGCCGAGCAAGCTCGTCGCCCACGGGGTGCTCAACACTGAGCTGGCCGCCATCCTGCGCGCGAACACCCGGGTGCCGAATCTCAACTGGGGTGACTTCCGCGCCGAGATCTCCGCCCTGGGGCTCAGCCGGCGTCGGATGGGCGAACTCGTGGCCCGCTACGGGGCGGAGACGATCGCCGTGGGAATCGAGGGTGTCCTCGACTACGCCGAGCGGCAGGCCCGCTCGATCATCGAGGGCATCCCCGATGGGACCTACTCCTTTGCCGACTACCTGGAGGCCGACTTCGCCGAGCCCCGCCCGCCGATCCGGATTGCGCTTGACCTCACGGTGCGCGGCAGCGACCTGGTGCTCGATTTCTCGCGCACCGACCCCCAGGTGCCCCTGGCGCTCAATCTCGCCACCTACGGGAAGGCCGGGCACAACATGCTCGTCCCGGGCCTCGTCAACTACTTCCGCAGCCGCATGCCCGACATCACCTACAACTCCGGCATGGTCCGGCCCGTCGACGTGGTCGCCCCTCGGGGGAGCCTGCTCAACCCGGAGCCGCGCGCCCCCGTCGGTGCGCGCCAGGCCACGATGTTCCGGGTGCCCGATGTGATCCTGGGTGCGCTGTCCCAGGCGGTCCCCGACCAGGTCCCGGCCTGCGGGGGCGGTCAGGGGGCGGTCATGCTCGTCGCCGCGCCCGAGTTCGATACCGGAACCGAGCGAGTCAGCATTCTCCAGCCTCTGATCGGGGGCTCCGGCGGCGGGCCGGTCGGCGACGGCATCGACGGCGTGGACTTCGTGGCCGGCTTCTACCGCAACATCCCGACGGAGGTCCTCGAGAGCGACGTCCCGGTGCTCGTCGAGCGCTACGAGCTGCGGGAGAGCGGCGGCGGCGCCGGACGCGCCCGCGGCGGGCTCGGGCTCGCGTTCTCCGTCCGGGTGCTCGCCCCCCGGGCCACCCTCACGTGCCGCGGCATGGAGCGGACCCGCTTTCAGCCGTGGGGCCGATCGGGCGGCCAGCCCGGCCAACCCGGCACGGCGACCCTGCACACGGCCGGGGGCACCGTCCGCGAGCTCGGAAAGATCGACGTGCTGGAGGTCGGCCCGGGTGACGTCCTCGAGGTGCGCACTCCCGGGGGGGCCGGGTTCGGCGACCCCCTCGAGCGTTCGGTGGAGGCGGTCGTCGCCGACGTGGCCGACGGATTCGTCGACGTCGAGACGGCGAAGGACCGCTACGGTGTGGTCTTCACCGGTGGGCGCGTGGACCGCGCCGGCACGGCGTCCCTACGGGCCCGACGACGCTCCCGGCAGGTGGGTCGTCCACGCCCGCCGTTCGACCTCGGTCCCGAGCGGACCCGGTTCGAGTCCTGCTGGACCCCCGAGCTCCAAGATGCCCTCAACGCCGCGCTGTGGCGCCATCCGGCCGGGCTGCGTTCCCTGCTCCGGGACCTCGCGCACCGGCGGCTCGACGGCCGGGTGGGACTCGGGACGCCCGACGTCGGCCACGCGGGCCGACGTGGCACCCCACTGGCGCCGGCGGACGTCGGCCCCGTCGTCGACGCGATCGTGGACGACCTTCGGACCCGCCTGTACCGGTGATCGTCGACCTCGGCCCGGTGGCGCTGCACTACGAGATGGACGGGGGCACCGCTGGTGGCACCGGGCTGCCGTTCGTGCTGTCCCACGGCGTCATCGAGAACGCCGCGTCGTGGGCGGACGTGGTGCCGATGCTCGCCAGGCACCACCGGGTCGTCACGTACGACGCCCGGGGCCGGGGAACCTCGACCGGCGATGCATGGCCGTTCGCCTATGCCGACCTCGCCACCGACGTCGAGTGCCTGGCGGCGCATCTCGGATTCGACCGCCTGTACCACGCCGGGCACTCGATGGGTGCGCGTGTCGCGCTCGAGCACGCCCTCGCCTATCCCGGTCGGGTGGCGGGCATCGCCCTCGTCTCGGGCCGGGCCACCCGGCCCGACGCCGCAGGCCGGCGGCGACTGGCAGACCTGGCGGCGCAGGTCGAACGGGCGGGTCCGGGGGCCGGCGTCGCGCTGTGGGCACATCCCGGCGAGCCGGTGTACGACCGGGCAGAGGCCATCGCGGCAGCCAATCCGAAGGACGGCACGGTGCTGGCGCTCCAGACCCTGGTGGAGATGGACGATCTGCTGCCGGAGCTCGGCAGGGTCCACGTGCCGGTCCTCGTCGTGGTCGGTGACCGCGACGAGTCCTACGTCGCCTCGGCGCGGGAGATGGCCGGGGCGCTGCCCGATGCCACGCTGCACGTCCTCGAGGGGGTGGGACACTTCCCCAACCTCGAGTGCCCCGAGCTCCTGGCCACGCTCCTCGTCGCGCACGCGGCGCGGTGCCGTTGACGCCGCCAAGCTCCGTCGCAAGGAGCCCGGCCGGCTGGGCGTCGTGTACGCCGGCGCCGATTGCGGCGAAGGTGTGCGTGTGGCGTGCAACGGGGCATACACTCGCCGTCGGCGACGACGTGACGGCGTGTGGATGGACGTTCTCCGAACGCGGGGGTCTGGTCGTGTCTAGCGATTTCGCCTTCAACGCGGTGGAGATGGACGGCGTGCAGGTCGTGTCCCTCTACGGCCAGCTGGACCTCGCCAACGCGCAGCGCGTCCGCGAGGTGCTGGTCACGGCGGCAGGCTCGACGCTCGTCGTCGACCTGAGCGGGCTGCACTTCATGGATTCGAGCGGGATCGCGGCACTGCTCGGCGCGCGCAACGAGATCACCGGAGCCGGCCGCGAGTTCGAGCTGCGCGGCGCGCAGGGGATCGTGCGGCGCGTCCTCGAGGTCACCGGGCTGTCCCATCTCCTGGCGGACGCCGAAGCGGCACGGCCTGACTGAGCCGCTCGGGGTGGGGCCTCCCCTGGGTGGCCGCCCGCCCTCGGTACGCTTGCCTGGTGGCCCGGGACCCGGTCGAGCGGTGGCGTGACCTTGGCTCGTTCATCCGGGAGCAGCGCTTCACCGCACGGCTGTCGCTACGCCGCCTCTCCGAGCTCGCAGGGATCTCCAATCCGTACTTGAGCCAGATCGAGCGGGGCCTGCGGCGCCCCTCGGCCGACATCCTCCAGCAGATCGCCAGGGCGCTTCGGATCTCGGCCGAGACCCTCTACGTCCAGGCGGGCATCCTCGATGCGCCGGTGGACGGCACGGACCTCGTCCCGCACATCCGCGCGGACCCGCACCTCGGCGAGAGCGAGAAGCAGGCGCTCGTGCAGATCTACCTGTCGCTGCGCACCCCGCACGCACAAGAGGCTCGTCACGCGCCGCGCCACACCCCAGATGTCGCCGAAGAGGACGCCCACTAGGCTCCTCGGGGCATGCGTCGGCTCGCCGTCCTCTCGTTCCACACGTCACCGCTCGCCCAACCGGGCACCGGCGACGGCGGAGGCATGAACGTCTACGTGCGCGAGCTCGCCACCGCCCTCGCGCGCACCGGCGTCGCGTGCGACGTCTTCACCCGCAGCTCCGGGCAGGGCCTTCCGGCGACGGTCGACGTCGAACCGGGATTGCGCGTCCATCACGTCCTCGCCGGCCCCGATGTGCCGGTGGCCAAAGAGCAGCTGCCCGCGCTCGTCGGCGAGTTCACCGACCGGGTGCTCGAGCTCATGGCCGGCGACGCGGGACTTCCGCTCGTCGACCAGGAGGCCGGCCCGTTCGAGGCCGTCCATGCCAACTACTGGCTGTCGGGGGTGGCCGGTCACGCCATCAAGCACGAGCTGGACCTGCCTCTCGTCTCCACGTTCCACACGCTCGACCGGGTGAAGGCCGAGCTCGTCCCAGAAGAGGTGGAGGCGGACATGCCCCACCGCAGGGCAGAGGCCGAGGCCGCGATCATCGCGTGCTCCGACGCCGTGCTCGCTTCGTGCAGCGTCGAGGCGGACCAGATCGTCGAGCTCTACGGTGCCGACCCCGCGCGCATCTCGCTGGTCCCTCCCGGGGTCGACCACGCGTGCTTCGGTCCGGGCTACCGGCCGCAGGCACGCCGTGCCCTCGGACTTCCCAGAGACGGCACGGTCATGCTCACGGTCGGGCGTATCCAGCCGCTGAAGGGCATCGACGTCGCGGTCCGCGCCCTCGCCGATCTCTGCGCGTCCGGCGACGATGCCCCCGGCGCCCCCTACCGCCTGGTGGTCGTCGGGGGCCCGAGCGGCCCGCACGGCGACGAGGAGCACGCGCGGCTCGTGCGCCTCGCCCAGGAGCTGTCGGTGCTCGACAAGGTCACGCTGGTGCCCCCGCAACCCCACGAGCTGCTCTCCTCGTACTACCGGGCGGCGGACGTCTGCCTCGTGCCGAGCCGCTCGGAGTCCTTCGGTCTCGTGGCGCTCGAGGCTGCGGCGTGCGGCACGCCCGTCGTCGCCTCGGCGGTCGGCGGCCTGACCACCCTCGTCGACGACGGGCACACCGGGTACCTCGTGGAGCCCTCCGACCCCGCAGCGTTCGCGAGCCGCGTGCGCCGTATCGTCGAAGAGCCGCTCGTCGCAGAGCGCCAGTCGACCGCGGCCGTGCTGCGCGCCCGGAGCTACACGTGGAGGCGAGCCGCGGCTGCGCTGCGCGCCATCCACGACGAGCTTCTCACGGGCCGCCTCGTCGAGTGCTCCTGAGCGCGCGCGGGGCGAGGTGCCGCTCGTCGACCTGAGCGGAGGCGACCAGCTCGCCGTGGTCGCCCGCCGTATCGACGCCTGGATCGCGCGCGAACGGTCGCCCGAGGGCACCTTCGGGCTGGTCGCCGCAGAGCGCCAGGAGGTGACCGACCGGACCGCGTCGCACCGGTGGTACCTGCGGTTCAAGGGCGACGAGAAGGACGCCATCACCGTCTGGCTCACTCTGCGCCAGCGCACGCTGCACCACGAGGCTCAGTTCATGCCCGCCCCCGAGGCGCACCGCGCAGAAGTCCTCGCGTACCTCATGCGGCGCAACGCCGAGCTCTACGGCATGGCGTTCTGCCTGGGACCCGAGGACGCGGTCTACCTCGTGGGGCGCGTTCCCGCCGCCCTCGTCGACGACGACGAGCTCGACCGCATCGCCGGGTCCTCGATCGTCTATGTCGACGACCACTATCCGACGGCGATGACCCTCGGGCACCCCTCGATCTACCGACGCCGTCCACGGCGCTCCTGACGTCCCTGCCCGACCGGCGGTACCGTCTCGGCATGGCCACATCGCTCCTCGTCGTCGGTGGGGGCCGCATGGGCGGCGCGCTCGTCACTGGCCTGGTGACCCGCGGCGGCTGGGCGGCTCACGACGTCACGGTCGCCGAGCCCGACGAGCGCCGCCGCGCCGACCTGTCGTCGGCGCATCCCGGGCTCCTCGTCGTCGGCACCGTCGCGGACGCTCCCGTCGACGCGGGCTGCGGCGCGGTGCTTGCGGTGAAGCCCGACGTGGCCGAGCCCGCGTGCCGCGCGCTCGGGGCGATCGGGGTGCGCCGGGTCCTCTCGGTCGTCGCCGGCATGCCGGCCGGCCGGCTCGAGGCGTGCCTGCCCGACGGGGCGGTGGTGGTGCGGGCGATGCCGAACATCCCGGCCCTCGTCGGGGCAGGGGTGACGGCGATCGCGGGCGGTGCGCACGCGCGCGCCGCCGACCTCGAGTGGGCCGAGGGGGTGCTCGGTGCGGTTGGCGCCGTCGTGCGGGTGCCCGAACGGCACCTCGACGTGGTCACGGGTCTCTCGGGATCGGGGCCGGCCTACGTGTTCCTCGTCGCCGAAGCGCTGATCGAGGCGGGTGTGCTGGCGGGTCTGTCGCGCGAGCTGAGCACGTCCCTCGTCGTCGGGACCGTCCGGGGCGCAGGGGAGCTGTTGGCCGAGTCCGGGGAGCGACCCGAGGTGCTGCGGGCGGACGTGACCTCCCCGGGCGGCACCACGGCCGCCGGGCTCCGGGCGCTCGAGGCCCGAGGGGTGCGCTCCGCCTTCATCGAAGCGGTGCTCGCCGCGGTCGAGCGGTCGCGCAGCCTGGCCCGCTGACGACATCCCGGGGACGCGGGCCTCGTGGCGGCCGGTCCCACGGAATGTGCGGTTCCACGGGAGTCCGTGGGTAGAACGGAAGGGTCGTCCCACTTTCGCCGCAGGCGCCGGGGGCGTACAGTCCACGTCCGGAGGAGAAGTCGGACACGATGGCGCAGCAGCTCGAGGGCACGCAGAGCCAGTTCATGACCGTGGGGGAGGTGGCCTCGGTGCTGCGCGTCTCGAGCATGACCGTCTATCGCCTCATCAACGCGGGAGAGCTCCCTGCGGTCCGCATCGGCCGGTCGTTCCGGCTCCGGGCGGAGGATCTCGACCGCTACCTGTCCGACCGGTTCACCAAGGCAGGTTGAGCGGCGGGGGAGTCGCCGCCCCGCCGGCGACCATCTTCTTCCTCTCCGACTACGGCCTCGCCGACGAATTCGTCGGCGTCGTCCACGCGGTCTTGTTGCGGCTCTCGCCGGGGGCCACGGTCGTCGACCTCACCCACGGCATCCCCCCGTTCGACGTGCGTGCAGGCGCCGAAGCGCTTGCGCGGGCCGTGCCGCACCTGGGTCCGGGTCCCGTGCTCGGCGTGGTCGACCCCGGCGTGGGCGGCGACCGCCGGGGGGTCGCCGTCGAGTCCGCGCACGGTCGCTGGTTTGTGGGCCCGGACAACGGGCTCCTCGTCCCGGCCGCCACGCGCTGTGGGGGCGTGCGGCGGGTCGTCGTCCTGCACAAGCCGGCGGACGCGCCGCCGACCTTCGACGGGCGCGACGTCTTCGCACCGGCGGCCGCCCTCCTGTCGTGCGGGGGCGATCCCGCGTCGCTCGGCGACGAGGCCGCGGCGCAGACCCTCGTCGCGCTGGCGCCGCCCGTGGTGTCGTGCGTCGAGGACGGTGCGCGGCGCCGCCTCACCGCGGACGTCACCTGGGTCGACAGGTTCGGCAACGTCCAGCTCGCGGCCGGCGAGCGCGACGGACCCGGGCTCGAGGCGACCGTGGTGGACGTCGTCCTCGTCGCGTCCGGCGCGGGGCCGCGCAGCCTGCGGGCACGGTGGGTGCGGACCTTCTCGGAGCTCGCCGCCGGCGAGCTCGGACTCCTCGCGGACGCGAGCGGGCGGCTCGCGCTGGCCGTGCGCGAAGGGTCGGCGGCGGCCGCGACGCGGCTCGCGCCCGGCGACACCGTCGAGCTGGGCTGGGAGCGGGAAGGCGCGGCACGCGGGGGACCGCCCACCTGGTGAGCCGATCGGTCGTGCCATACGCTCGTCGTGATGTCAGCCATCTCCAGGCGCGGGAGGCAGGCCACCCCGGACGTGCGGGCACGCCGGATCCCCGAGGCCACGATCGTGCGGCTCCCCGTCTACCAGCGGATCCTCTCCGAGCTGCGGCGCGCCGGCGTGACCACCGTGTCGTCGGAGGAGCTGGCCGAGCGCGCTGGCGTGAACGCCGCGAAGGTGCGCAAGGACTTCTCGCTCTTCGGGTCCTTCGGGACTCGTGGGACGGGGTACGACACGGCGTACCTCGCGGGGCAGATCGACCGGGCTCTCGGTGCCGATCGCGAGTGGCCGATCGCCATCGTCGGCATCGGGAACCTCGGCCGGGCGCTCGCGAACTCCGACGGCTTCTCGTCGCACGGCTTTCGCGTCGCGGGCCTGTTCGACGTCGACCCGTTCACGGTGGGCACCCGGGTGGGGTCGCTGACGGTGCGCCATCTCGACGAGCTGGTCCCGCTCGCACATGGAGACGGAGGGGCGCAGCGCCCGGCGATCGGTGTCATCTCGACCCCCGCCGGTGCCGCCCAGACGGTCGCCGACGTCCTCGTGGCCGCAGGGGTCGCCTCGATCGTGAACTTCGCGCCGCGCGTGCTGCACCTGCCAGCGGGCGTCCTGGTGCGCTACGTCGACCTGTCGGTCGAGCTGCAGGTGATGAGCTTCCTCCTCTCGCGTCATGCCGGCGTCCTGTCGGGCGCAAGAGCGCCCGGGGTCCTCGGCGAGGGTGAGCTGCGCGCCGGGCGCCCGGGGTCGTAGCGTGGGACCGGCTCCGCGAGGCGGCGGAGCGCGTGCGGCCGCGGCCGCACGGCAGCACGGCGCAGGTGGCGTCGAGCACCAGCTGGGAGGCTGACGCAGCGTTGTCCGTCGTCGTCGTAGGGATCGAGCACCAGCAGGCGCCCCTCGAGTTGCTCGAGCGCGTCACCATGGGCGACGCCGAGCTCGCCAAGACGCTCGGCACCCTGCGCTCGTGGGACAACGTCCAAGAGGCGGTCGTGCTCTCGACGTGCCTGCGGACCGAGGTGTACGCCGTCGTCGACCGGTTCCACGAGGCGGTCGACGAGATCCTGTCGCTGCTCGCCACACAGGCACAGATGCGCGCGGAGGAGCTCCAGACCCGCACGACCGTGCGCTTCGACGACGACGTGGCAGCCCACCTCTTCTCCGTCGCCGCCGGCCTGGAGTCCGCCGTGCTCGGCGAGAGCGAGGTGCTCGGGCAGGTGCGGCGCGCGTGGGAGCGCGCGCGGGACGAAGGGGGGAGCGGCCCGGTCCTCGCCGAGCTCTTCCGCTACGCGGTCCAGGCAGGCAAGCGCGTGCGCTCGGAGACGGGCATCGCCAGAGGCACGACGTCGTTCTCGCACGCAGCGATCGAGCTGGCAGAGGACCGCCGGCGCCAGGACGGCCTCGACGGCCTCACCGGCGCCGACGTCGTCGTGGTCGGAGCCGGTGAGCTCGGCGGTGGCGTGGTGCAGGCCCTTGGCAAGCTCCCCCGCGGGCGCCGACCGGCCAGCGTCGTCGTCGCCAATCGCAGCCCGGATCGTGCCCGCGAGCTTGTCGCGGCCGCCCCACCCGCGGTCGCGGTCAACGCCGTCCCCTTCGACGCGATCGGGACGGCGGTCGCCGGTGCCGACGTCGTGTTCACGGCCGTCGAGGCATCGGGCCACGTGCTCCAGGCAGACGTGCTGGCGGGCGCGGCGCGCCGTGCCGGTGGCGCCGGCGTGCTCGTCGTCGACCTCGGCATGCCGCGCAACGTGGACCCGGCCGCGTCGTCCCTCGATGGCATCACGCTGCTGGACATGGACGACTTGCGCTCGGTCGTCGCACGCGCCATCGACGAGCGCCAGGTCGAGGCGCGCCGGGCCGCCGATATCGTCTCCGAGGAGCTCGTCCGCTACCGGACGGCGAGCCGGGAACGCGGCGCGGCACCCGTGGTCGGGGCGTTGCGCGCCCGGCTCGAGGAGCTGCGTGCGCGCGAGCTCGAGCGCCACCGCACCGAGCTTGCGGAGCTCGACCCCGAGACGTGGGAAAAGGTGGACGCGGTCACGAGGGCCGTGCTCGCCAAGGTCCTCCACGAGCCCTCGGTCGTGTTGCGCGAGACCTCGGGCACCTCACGGGGGGAGCGGCTGGTCGAGGCCCTGCGGGCCCTGTTCGACCTTTGAGCCCCACGTCGCGGGACCCGGGTGCCCCGGGCCGCGGACGCGTCGTGCGGCTCGCCACCCGGGGCTCACCGCTCGCGCTTGCGCAGGCGGCGATCGTCGAGGCGCTCCTCGCCGGCGCGGGCGCCGCGCTCGAGCTCGAACGGGTCGTCGTGCGCACGGAAGGGGACCGGCGACCGGACGAGGACCTCGAGCGCATCGGCGGACAGGGCGTCTTCGTGAAGGAGATCCAGGCGGCGGTGCTCGAAGATCGCGCCGACGTGGCAGTCCACTCGGCCAAGGACCTGCCGCCGGGGACCCCGCCCGGGCTGGTGCTCGCCGCGGTGCCCGAGCGTGCGGACCCGCGCGATGCCATGGTGGGGAGCACGCTCGGCGCGCTCGTGCCGGGGGCGGTGGTGGCGACGGGGTCCGCCCGACGACGCGCCCAACTCGCGCACATCCGTCCGGACCTCGGGTTCGTCGGCCTCCGGGGCAACATGGCGACCCGGCTCGGGCGCGCAGGCGACGGCACGGTCGACGCGGTGGTGGCCGCAGCCGCCGCGCTCGACCGGCTCGGATGGCACGAGCGCATCGCAGAGCGCCTGCCCGTGTCGTGGTGCCTCCCCCAGGTCGGCCAGGGCGCGCTCGCGCTCGAGTGCAGGGAAGACGACCGCGAGCTGCGTGCGCTGCTCGCGCGCGTGGACGTGCGCAGCGCGCACCGCGCGCTCGACGCCGAGCGTGGCTTTCTCGCAGCCCTCGGGGCGGGGTGCTCGTTGCCGGTCGGCGCATGGGCCGAAGGCGGCGCCAGCCAGGGGGACGCGGGGGGAGCCGGAGCCGGGCGTCTACGCCTCCACGCGATGATCGCGAGCGGTGACGGCCGGGTGATCGTGCGCGGGCACCTCGACGGCGATGACCCCTCGTCGCTCGGTGCCGCGCTCGCGCACCGCCTCGTCGTCGACCGCGGGGCGTCGTCGCTCGAAGGGTGGGACGCCGTCTCGTGACCGTGTACCTCGTGGGGGCGGGACCTGGAGACCCGGGGCTCCTCACGCTGCGCGGCGCCGAGCTCCTCGCACGTGCCGACGTGGTCGTCTACGACCGCCTCGTGGACCCCGCGCTCCTCCTCCTGGCGGCGGCCGACGCGGAGATGATCGACGTGGGCAAGGTGCCCGGCGACGCGGGCGTGCCGGGCGCAGGCCGCACCCGCCAGCAGGACATCAACGCGCTGCTGGTCGCCCGGGGGCACGCCGGCGCGACGGTGGTCCGGCTCAAGGGCGGCGACCCCTACCTCTTCGGGCGCGGAGGCGAGGAGGTGGAGGCCCTGCGCCACGCGGGAGTGGAGGTCGAGGTCATCCCCGGCGTGCCCTCGGCGTTCGCGGTCCCCGCCGCGGCGGGCGTGCCTGCGACGCATCGGGGCCTCTCGACGTCGGTCACGGTCGTGACCGGCCACGTCGGCGACCCCACGGCCCCCGGAGCGGTCGACTGGGAGTCGCTCGGGCGTGCCGGCGGGACCCTCGTCGTCCTCATGGGCATGGCGACGCGGGCCGAGATCTCGCGCCGGCTGCTCGACGCCGGCCGGCCCGCGGACACTCCCGTCGCCGTCGTCGAATGGGGGACCACGCCCGCACAACGCGTCGAGCGCACCACGCTCGAGCACCTGGCCGACGTCGGGCTGGGCTCCCCTTCGGTGATCGTCGTGGGGCCTGTTGCGGGCCTCGACCTCACCGGCGGGCGTGGGGCGCGGCGTGCACGCGGCGCGGGGGAGGCGACCCTGTCGGGCGTGTCGGTCGTGGTCACCCGGCCAAAGGGCCCGGCCGACGCCCTGTCGGGCGCGCTCCGTGCCGCAGGCGCCCGCGTGGTGGCGTTTCCGGTCGTCGAGATCGCCGATCCCGCGGACGGCGGCGCGGCGCTGGCCGCGGCGGCGCGGCGCATCGGGGACTACCGCTGGATCGCGTTCACCTCGGCGAACGCGGTGGACCGGCTGATGGCGCTCGTGCGCGACGTGCGGGCGCTCGGGGGCGTCCGGTTGGCGGCGGTCGGCGACGGCACCGCGGCGGCGCTCTCGGCGCGCCACCTCGTGGCGGACCTCGTCCCCGGGCGTGCGGATGCCGGGAGCCTCGCCGAGTCGTTTCCCCCCGCCGACGTGCCGGGGGCCGGTGTGCTGTTCCCGTGCGCCGAGGGCGCGCGGCCGGCTCTCCCTGCAGGGCTGCGGGCTAAGGGCTGGGCCGTCGACGAGGTCGTCGCGTACCGGACCGTGCCGATCTCCATCTCGGCGGCGCAGCTGGCCGCGGTGGCGCCCGCGCTCGCCGGCGCGGCGGCCGTCGTCTTCGCGTCGCCCTCTG
>JAJYPY010000184.1 GCA_021794995.1 Actinomycetes bacterium
GGTGAAGCGCATCGCCGACTACATGGGCATCCTCTTCCGCTCCAAGTTGGTGAAGTTCGCGAGCAAACAAGAGATGCTCGCCTGCGACGATCCGGTCATCTGCCAGTTCCTCGAAGGCCGCCCGGAAGGTCCGATCGGCATGGACGAGATGGCCGACGACACAGAGCCGGGGGGCGTGCGGCATCCCTCGCCCGCTTCGGCGGACCCCGAGATCACGGTCGTCGTCCCGATCCCTGAGCCCGGTGACGGCGAGACCGCAGCGGCTCGCGGACACGACGACGCGGCTGCGAACGGAGTGGAACCGGGACGAGCGCCGGGTGAGTGGGCTCAGAGCTCGTAGTGATCGCCGCTCCGGCGGTGCACCGTGAGTGCAGCGACGAGCGCGCCCACGAGGAGGAGCGCGCTCGCAATGTCGAAGGACAGGTGCAGTCCCGAGCCGAACGCGTCGTACGCCGCGTGGATGACCTTGGTCGCGAGGTCCTTGACGTGGACTGTGTGACTGTGCTCGGCATTCGACGCCGCACTCGAGCTCAGTCCGCCGTTCGACACGGCATTGATCACAAGGCTCTGGAAGCTCGGCGGTATCCCGAGGGCCTTCAACCGCAGCGCGAGCTGTCCGGTGAGCTTCGAGTCGACCACGGCGCCGAGCACGGCCACCCCGATGACCGCACCGAGCTCTCGGCTCGTGTTCGTCGCCGACGCGGCCATTCCTGAGCGCTCGGGCGGCACGACGGTGAGCGCCGCCGAGGTGACCGGGACGAGCGCGATCCCGAATCCGAGCCCTGCGATCGGCAGCGTCCATCCGAGCGTGCTCAGTCCCGAATGGGGCCCGAGCGTGGCGCTCGTGACGAGGATGCCCGCGGCGGCGAGCACGCAGCCGACGACCATGGGCACCCGAGCGCCGGAGCGAGCGACCCAAGGTCCGGTCAGTGCGGACCCCACGATGAGCGCCACGGCCATCGGAAGGAAGTCCAGCGCCGTCTGGTACGCGGACTGTGTAATGACGACCTGGACGTAGAGCGCGGTGAAGAAGAAGATCGAAAAGGTCCCGAAGAACGTGGCGAACGCCACCACATTCGAGCCGAGGAAGGGCAGCTTGCGGAAGAACCCGACGTCGATCATCGGACTTCGGCGCGTGCGCTCCCACTGGAAGAACGCAGCACCGCAGACGATCGACGCAACGAACAGCGCGTCGATCCACCACGTCTCGTAGCCGGAGATCTCGCCCTGGATGATGGCGAAGGACACGGCGCCGAGCGCGCCGGCGCCGAGCAGCATGCCCACCCAGTCGAACACCCTGCCCTCGGGGTCCGACGACTCGGGCACGAACGCAGTCGCCATGGCGAACGCCAGGAGGCCGAACGCGAGGTTGAACCAGAAGATGGCGCGCCAGCTCGCCACTCCCACGAGCGCACCGGCGACGACCGGCCCGAGCGCAAGTGCAAGACCCGACACGGCGGCCCATACGCCCAACGCGTCCGCCCGGGTGGCACGGTCCGGGTACACGTGGCGGATGACCGAGAGGGTCCCCGGCTCCGACGCCGCCGCCCCGACCCCCATGATCACGCGCCCGGCGATGAGCCACCCCGCGCTCGGCGCGGTCGCGCACACGACCGACCCCGTGCAGAAGACCGCAACACCGGCGAGCATCGCCCTCTTGCGCCCCAGGATGTCGCCCATCGTCCCCGCCGCCAGCATGAAGCTCGCGAAGGTGAGGGCGTAGCCGTCGACGACCCACTGGAGCGACGTCACACCCGCGTGGAGCGAAACCTGGATATCGGCGAGCCCGACGCTCACGACGGTGTTGTCGAGGAACGTGAGGAACAAGACGGTGCACAGGGTCGCCAGCGCGGCCGCCTGGGCAGGCGATCCGAGCCCACCGGTGCGGATCTCGATCCCCGGCGACTCCCGGCCGTCGCTGTCGCCATGAGCGGCCACGCCAGGCATCGCACGAACGGGCGCCCGCCCCTTCGTGGTGCGTAAGCGGGTGCGGAGCCTCACCCCGGCGCCCTTCTGGCGTGCATGGCACCACCACGGTACCTGCGCGCGCCGCGTCTGCTGCACGACGCCGTCCATCGTGTGTCAGCGCGAGGACTCGAGCTCCTTCATGTCGTCGTCGGACAGCTCGAGCGCGGCTGCAGCCATGTTCTCCTCGAGGTGGGCCACCGAGGAGGTCCCTGGGATGGGCAGCATGGCCGGCGAACGACGAAGGAGCCAGGCGAGGGCAAGCTGTGACGGGGCCGCCCCGCGGCGATCGGCCAGCGTGGCCAGAGGACCACCGGGCCTGGCCAGCTCACCGGTCGCGAGCGGGAACCACGGGATGAACCCGATCTGGTGCCGCTCGGCGTGGGCGAGCACCGGCTCGGACGTGCGGTCCGCGAGGTTGTACCGGTTCTGCACCGACACGATCGGTGCGATGCGCCGCGCCACTTCGATCTGGTCGACCGTCACCTCGCTCAAGCCGATGTGGCGGATCTTGCCTTCCTGACGCATCGTCGCGAGCTCGCCGACCTGGTCCTCGACGGCGACGTCGGGGTCGATCCGATGGAGCTGGAGCACGTCGATCCGCTCGAGGGCGAGATGCCGGAGGCTCAACTCCACCTGTTGGCGGAGGTACGCGGGGCGCCCGACGGGCGCCCAGCGGTCGGGGCCTTGCCGCGTGAGCCCTGCCTTCGTGGCGATGACGAGCCCGTCGGGGTACGGATGGAGGGCTTCTCGGATCAGCAGCTCGCTGACGAAGGGACCGTAGGCGTCCGCGGTGTCGATGAAATCGACGCCCAGCTCCACCGCCCGCCGGAGCACGCGCAGCGCGTTGGCGCGATCGCTGGGCTCGCCCCAGACCCCAGGCCCGGGGAGCTGCATCGCGCCGAACCCCAGTCGATGCACTTCCAGGTCGCCTCCGAGCTTGAACGTGCCCGAGCCGTGCACGGGTCGAGAGGTCGACGTGTCTGGCATGGTGGTCTCCTTCTCGGTCAAGGCCGCCTCCGCTCCGAGCCGGCCTTGTGGCTTACCAGCCCGACACGCCACGTCGCGCGGCGTGTGCGTACGCTGCGAGGCGTGCCGCCCTCCACAGAGCCCGAACCTGCGGCGGAGCCCGCATCCGGGATCGAACCTGGCTGGATCGTGGGACTGCCAAAGGCAGAGGTCCACGTCCACCTCGAAGGGTGCGTCCCACCCGCCATGATCGGGTTCGACGACCCTGCCCGCGCCGGGGTGGAGCTCGATGCGCACACTGGCGCACCCCGCTTCTTTGGCCTCGCCGAGTTTCTTTCCTACCTCGATCGATCGTGCGCGCTCGTCACGGAGGCGGACCAGTTGGAGTCGATCGCCTACGGGGTCACCGAGCGGGCCGCAGCGGGCGGGGTCCTGCACGTGGACGTGATCTTCAACCCGACCCACTGGCCCGCATGGCGTGGGAACCTCGACGCCCTCGTCGCCAGTGTGGACGCCGGCCTCGCCGCAGGCGAGGCCGACCACGGCGTGACCGCGGGGCTCTGCTGCAGTCTGACGCGGACCCAGCCACCAGCCGAGTCGGTCGAGCTCGTCGATTGGCTGCTCTCGGCTCGCCCGCCACGGATCGTGGCGCTGTCGGTCGACGGCAACGAAGCGGCGGCCGGCCGCACCGGCGAGCGCTTCGCGCCGCTCTTCGCCGCTGCGCGCGCGAGGGGGCTGCGGACCTGCGCCCACGCCGGGGAGTCGTCGGGACCCGACGGCGTACGCGACGCGATCGACCTGCTGCGCGCCGAGCGCATCGACCATGGGA
>JAJYPY010000046.1 GCA_021794995.1 Actinomycetes bacterium
GCGCGCCGCGGCCTCCGAGCGGGCACGGGCCGGGTCGGTGGCGCCGGCCCCCGAGATGGCAGGAGTTGGCGGATGAGCGTGCAGCGCGACGACGTGGCGATCTTGGGCACCGGCATGACGGACATGAGCCGCCGGGACCTGTCGCCCGAGGCAATGGCCGATCACGTGGTCCGCGAAGCGCTGGACGACGCCGGCGTCGAAGCCGACCAGCTTGCGCTCGTCGTGGTGGGCAATGCGATGGGCGGCCGGCTCTCCGACCAGGCATGCATCCGGGGACAGTCGTGGCTGCGCAAGGCCGCCCTGGGCAACGTGCCGGTGATCAACGTCGACAACTCGTGTGCCGGCGGCGCCTCCGCCGCGCATGTCGGGACCCTGGCTGCACGCGCCGGCGCCGGCGTCGTCTTGGTGCTCGGGGTCGAGAAGATGTGGACGGGGGACCGGGCGGCCACGATGGCGGGCATCGAGGACGGACTGCCCGCCGACTACCGATCCGACATGCACGCGCGCTTCGAGGCCGAGGAGAACCCCGGCGGCAGCATCCTCATGGGCCTGAACGACCGGTGGGCACGGGTATGCATGGCCGAGCACGGCGCGACGCTCGAGCACTTCGCGGCCGCGGCGGTCAAGGCCCGCCTGCACGCGAGCTGGAACCCGATGGCGCAGATGCAAGAGGTCGTCACCATGGACGACGTGCTCGCGGCACCCCAGGTGGCCGGCGTTCTGACCCGCCTCATGTGCAGCTCGTTCACCGACGGCGCCGCCGCCGTCGTGCTGGCACCGGCATCGGTGGCCCCCGCCGGCGCGCCGCGTATCATCGCCTCCGTGGCACGCTCGGGGAACGGCGAGATGGACTACCACGACCGCCTCGCCAGCACGGCCGCGGCCATGTGGGAGGCGAGCGGGATCGCCCCCGACGAATTCGACATGGTGGAGCTCCACGACGCCACGAGCCCCGAGGAGATCTACGCCCTCGAGTCGCTCGGCCTCTTCGGGATCGGAGAAGCGGGTCCCGCCACGCTCGCGGGGGCGACGACGATCGGCGGCGGCGCGCTCACGGTCAACCCGAGCGGCGGCCTGGTCGGGCGCGGGCACCCGCTCGGTGCGACGGGCATCGCCCAGCTCGTCGAGCTCGCCATCCAGCTGCGCGGCCGCGCCGGGCGCCGGCAGGTGCCCTCGGCCCGACTCGGGCTGGCGGTGAACACGGGCGGCATCATCGAAGGCGACGCCGCGTACATCGGGATGCACGCCGTGACGGTCGGCGCCTGATGGGCGTGCGAGGCATCACCCTCAGCGGCTGCGGCATCTCGGTGCCCGACAAGGTCGTGACCAATGACGACCTCTCCGCGAGGCTCGACACCAACGACGCCTGGATCACCGAGCGCACCGGCATCAAGGAGCGCCACGTCGGCGGGATCACCTCGCAGATGGCGATCGAGGCGGGCCGGTCCGCCATCGCCGACGCCGGGCTCGAACCGGCCGACATCGACATCGTGCTGCTCGCCACGACCACGCCGGACGCGATGGTGCCCGCCACCTCCGCGACGGTGCAGGCGGCCATCGGGGTCCCCGGCGGCGCCCTCGACCTGAACGCCGCGTGCTCGGGATTCGTGTACGGCCTCGTGGCCGCCGCGGGGCTCGTGTCCGTCGGGGCGGGGCGCGTGCTGCTCATCGGCTCCGACGCCCTCAGCCGGATCACCGACTGGGACGACCGCACGATGGCCGTCCTCGTCGGCGACGGCGCGGGTGCGGTGGTCGTCGAGCCCGTCGACGGCCCCGGCAGCCTCCTCAGCTGGAACTTCGGAGCGGACGGGACGTTGCGGCACCTCCTCAAGTGCGATCATGGCGGCTACCTGTTCATGGATGGCAAGGAGGTCTTCCGCAAGGCGGTGCGCGTGGTCGTCGAATCGGCAGAGCGTGCGCTCGCTGACGCCGGGCTCGCCGCCGCCGACGTCGACCTGCTCGTCCCGCACCAGGCGAACCTGCGGATCATCCAGGCGGCCTGCCAACGCCTCGGGATCCCAGAGGCGCGCACGGCGGTCGTGATCGACCGCTACGGCAACACTTCGTCTGCCTCGATCCCCCTGGCGCTCGGGGACGCCTTGGCGCAGGGCCGCGTCTCGGCGGGCGACCATGTGCTCCTGACCGGCTTCGGCGGCGGGATGACCTGGGCGAGCGCCGTCCTACGCTGGGGGGGATGACAGGAGGCTCGGCGCCCCGGAACGACGCCCCCGCCACGCCGCTGGTGGTGCTGGCAGCCGGGCGGGGGTCGCGCTACGGCGGGGTGAAGCCCCTCGCCCCCGTCGGACTTGCCGGCGAAGCGGTCATCGACGTGCTCGGCAGCGACGCGATCGCCGCCGGGTTCTCACCGCTCGTGCTGGTCATCGGCCCGGACACCGGGCCGGCCGTCCGCTACCACGTGGCGCGCCGCTGGCCATCCGACGTGGACGTGCGCTTCGCTGTCCAAGAGGCGCCCCGCGGCACCGTCGATGCGGTGCTCGCCGCCACCGACGAGCTGGAGCCGGGTGCCTCGTTCGGCGTCGCCAATGCCGACGATCTGCCCGGCGTCGACGCACTCGCGCTCCTCGCGCGCCACCTCGGCGGCGAGGATCCGGCGCACGCCGCCGTGTGCTTCCGCCTGCGCGACTCCCTCCTCGGCACGGCACCCGTCACGAGAGGGCTGTGCGAGGTGGGCGACGACGGGCTGCTGCGGGCCGTGGACGAGCGGCGGCACGTGACGCCCATGCCCGACGGGCGGATCGAGGCGCACGACGGGCGCGAGCCCGTCGAGCTCGACCCCACGCAGCCGGTCTCCGTGAACCTGTGGGGGTTCCGCCCCCCGATCCGCGCGATCCTGCGGGCCGCGATGCAAGGCGCCTCGGGCGACGCCGAAGTCCTGCTCCCAGATCTCGTCGACGGCCTCCTCGCGGGACGCGTGCGCGCTGCGCCCGAGACGGCCGCCCCGCGCGCGGGGACAGCGCCCCGCGTCCGGGTGCTCTTCGCCCCGGGCCGCGTCATCGGGGTGACCCACGCCGAAGACGTCGCCCTCGTCCAGGCCGAGCTCGCACGCGACGTCGGGAGGGGCGAGCGGCCCGCGCAGCTGTGGGCGACGCGGCCGGCGGGCTGGCCGGCATGACGCGCTCGGTGCGCCTGCGCGTCGCGCTCGGGGTCAACGTTGCGCTCGTCGTCGGCGAGGTCCTCGCCGGGATCGCCGCGCACTCGGCGGCGCTGTTCTCCGACGCCGGGCACAACCTCGCGGATGTCGCCGCCGTCCTGCTCTCGCTCGCCGCGGTCCGCTGGGCGCTGCGCCCGAGGAGCGAGAGCCGTACCTACGGCAACCACCGCGGGACGATCCTGGCGGCCCTCGCCAACGCCACCCTCCTCGCCGTCGTCACCTGCGCGATCGTGGCACTCGCCATCGACCGGATCGTGCATCCCGTCGTGGTGCACGGCCTCCTCATGAGCGAGGTGGGAGGCGTCGCCCTCGTCGCCAACGGCGTCGCGGCATTCGTGCTGCGGGACCGGACCCGTGACCTGAACATGCGCAGCGTCACCTGGCACATGGCCGGCGACGTGGCGGCGTCGGCAGCCGTCGTGGCCGCCGGCCTCGTGATCACGGTGGGCGGGCACGCGGCGGACCAGGCGGACCCTGCCGCGTCGCTCGCCGTGGCGGTGCTGGTGATGGTGGGTGCGGTTCGCGTCATGCGGGAGAGCGCCGACGTGCTCCTCGAGTCCGCTCCCCCAGACGTGGACCTCTCCGCCCTGCGGACGGAAGTGACCGCGGTGCCCGGAGTCGGAGAAGTCCACGACCTGCACGTGTGGAGCCTGTCGAGCGAGTACCGCGCCCTCTCCGCCCATCTGGTGCTCACCGGGCACCCGACCCTCGAAGAGGCCCAGACGGTCGGCGTGGCGGCTCGGGAGCGGATGTCCCACCGGTTCGGCATCGCCCACACGACGTTCGAGCTGGAGTGCGAGCGGTGCGACGAGGACCTGGCCGAGCCGTGTGCCGCGGACGGTCCGCACGGCGTGGCCACCCGGGTCCAGACGCGGCACGACCCCGAGTAACCGTCCGGCCGAAACCGTCCAGCTCCTCGGGGCCACGCCTGCGGCAACCCGCGGTCTCCGTTTCCGGGGCAGTGTCGGACAACCCCGTTCCCGTCAACCGTGCCGGACGTTCCAGGGAACCCCCGACCCGTTTTCACGAGCTACCTCGCTCGAGGTGTCGTCCCCGCCTCCGGCCTGGGCCTTGCGACCCTTGCCGGTCCCACCGGTCGGCCTTGCGGCCTTCCGTCAGGGCCTCGGGCTCGGCCTTGCGGCCCACCCTTTTGCTCGTCCGTCGGTCTACCTTGCGGTACCCCTCCGTCCGATGACGGGTTCAATCACTCGAACAATCCGTAGCGTGCGCCTCTCGCGAGAAGAAGGCAAGAGGCGCGGGCGAAATCCCGAGGTTGTCCCCACAAATGTGGGCCATGTCCCCAGCTCGAGGGGTCTCGTCCCCAGCGCGGCCCGAGATGTCCCCAGACCATCCCCAGCGACGACGCGCCGGTCAGCCGCCGTGCGCGCTCCGCGCGCTGCCCGACGAGAGCGCGGGCCCCTGGAGCACCGTGACGTCGGCAACCTTCCAGCGCCCTGCGACCTGGGACATGGTCACGACGAGGCGGAGCACGTCCGTCTGCGGGGTCGTGATCTTGTCGTTCACGTACAACTGGTCCACGACCGCGTAGACGGTCGCCTGCCCTGTGCCGTAGGACTGGACGTACATCGAGCGGATCTGCCCGCGCGACGACGCGAGCGCTCGCTGGAGGTCCTGGCGGATCGCCGAATTGAAGAACTTCTGCGCCTGGGAGGAGAAGGGTCCCGTCGCCATCGAGGTGATGGCCCGGAAGTCCGCATCGACCGTCTTGGCGTCGAAGTTGGTCAGGTCGACGACGAACGACCTCGCGGCGCTGCGCGCCTGGGCCTCCCCGCTCAGACGGGAATGGAGCCCGGCCCACGCCAGTCCGAACCCGACCGTCCCCGCGAGCCCGAGCACCGCCAGCGCGCCGAGCACGACGACCCCCACGCGACGACGGGCTCCCCCCCGGCGCGCGGCCTCCGGGCGACTGACCGGTGCCGCCGCGAGGCCGCCGGGCGCGATCCGCTCGGGAGCCTCTGCCTGCTCGTCCGAATGCTCGTGGGCGGGCGCCGGAGCCACCGACGCACCGACGACCTTCACTCCGCTTGCCATGGTCCCCTCTTCTCCTTCCGGTGCACCGGCACTGCAAGGCGGCCGTGCATCCTCCTCCCATAGAGACAACGTCGATCCGCCCGCCACCTCACGCGCGGCGCCTCGTGCGACGCCGAGACGGGCGCACACCCCAGGCGAGCGCCAGGCCCGGCAGGAGCAGACCCCCGACCGCCAGAAGGACCGCGTCGGGAGGGCCCGCGTGCGTGTCGTAGGCCGCAGGCTGGCTCGATGTGGACGGTGCGCGTGTGTGGGTGCCGTCGCCGCGTCCGCGGACCTGCGCGTCGGCCGCGGTCGGCGGCACGAGCGTTCCGCCCGCCGCGGGCCGAAAGCCCGGCTGGGCCGCCGGCCCCACCCCCTGGCCGAGCTCGGTGCTGCACCCTGCGCCCGGCTTGACCGAGGGAACGGGCGTCGGGGTCGCATAGGTGTCCCCCTGCGGCGACCCGGGTGGCAGGAGGAGGCGCGTCCGAAGGAACGTCTGGTTCGGATTGGCGCTCTCGCCCGCCGCGAGGGGTTTGGCCGTGCCCGAGACGGCGACGGATGTGACGGCGTTGAAGAAGTCCTGGTTCAGCGAGAGGGAAGCGGAGAGGTTCGCGAGGTTGTGCGGCTGGTCCATGTTCGCGTTCAGCTGCGAGAAGTCGTGGATCAGACAGGCGAGGTCGGGTGCCTGGTTCGTCGTGAGCCCGCCGAGCGCGCCGAAGGCGGCCTGACCGCTGGCGAGGTCGCCCACCACCGCTGTCTTGTCGTGCGCGAAGACCTGCATCATCGCCTCGGTGTGCACGAGCGCCTGCGTCAGCTGGGGACCCGCAGAGCTGACCGCATCCATCACCGGCGGCGAGTTCTCGAGCAGCGCCTCGAACTGGCGCTGGTAGCGCAGGAACTGCTGGGAAAAGCTCGTGCTCGCCGAGACGATCGTTCGGAGGTGTTGCGCCTGCCCCGCAAGGCCCTGCGCGAGCTCGGAGAGGAGCTGGTTCAGTCGCCCGGCGGGGATGGCGCGGAGCAGCTTCGTCGCCAGGGCCACCACGCTGCCCACCTGCACCGGCACGTCGTTCTTGGCGACGGGGACGAGCGCCCCCGAGCGGAGGGGGGCGACCTTGCCGGCGTGGCGAGGCGTCAGCTCGACGACCTGCTCGCCGAGATCGTTCGCGATCCCGATACTCGCCACGACGTCGCTCGGCACGACCACGTGGGGATTGATCGTCATGTCCACGAGGGCGCCGCGCCGAACGAGATGGACCGACGAGACACTCCCGACGGGAACGCCGTTCAGCTCGACCGAGAAGTTTGTGTAGATGCCGGACGCGTTCGGGAAGACCGCGGCGAGGCGCGTCGTCGCCTCGAACGGGTTCCCCAGGAGATCGAGCACGCCATAGGCGATCAGCGCGAAGGCGATGACCGTGAACGCCGCCAGGTTCAAGACGAGACGACCGGCGCGCATCGTGCCTCCCCTACCGCTTCGCACAGGTCGTCGCGGCTGTGGTCCCCGCCCCGCCGTTCGGGATCCCGCAGACGATCATGTTGTTCAGGATCTGGAGGAAGTTGTGGCGTACCGCCAGCGACATCGTGGCGTCGTGCTGGGGAAGCCACTGGAGCAGCTGGGCGAGATCCTGCTGGTGGAGCGCCAGCTGGTTCGACACCGCCTGGAGCGCCTTCAGCTGGTCGACGATCTGGGGGTACTCGCTCTGGAGGATTGTCGCGCCTTGCACGGAGACGGTGTCGAGCGAGCCGACCAGCTGCTCGAAGCGCGCCGAATTCTGCGCGAGCACCCCAACCGTGCGGGAGAGGTTCGCGATGGCCTGCGCGTCGGGGCCCGATGTCGGTGCCAACGACGTGCCGAGCTGATCGAGGCTCTGCACCACCGTCTGGATCTGGGCCGTGCGCGTGGCGTAGCCCGCGGCAACTGTCGAAAGATCGTTCAGGAACTGGCGCAACGCGGCGCCTTCGCCCGCGTACCCCTGTCCCCCGGCGTTCACGATCGCAGCCAGGTCGCTCGCCGAGATGGCACCGAACACTTGGGACCCCGCGCCGATCACCTGTTCGACTGTGGGGACGACGGCGGTGTGGCGGATCGCCTCGCCGTTCGTCAGCGTGCCGCGAGGGACGCGCGGCACGGACAACGCGATGAACCGCTCGCCCAGGATCGTCGTGCGGTCGATCTTGGCGACGACGTTGGCCGGCACGTCGGCGCTCCGCCTCAGCGACATGGTGACCCTCGCGCGGGTGCCTGCGAGAGAGATCGCCGTCACGCTGCCGACAGGGACGTCGGCGAGCTTCACCGGCGCGCCGAGCGCCAGTGTGCCGACATCGGAGAACGTCGCCGTCGTGGTGATGGCGCCGCTCGACCCGCCCAGGCAGCCCGACGTGCCGAGCGCCAGGGCACAGAGCGCGCAGAGCGACGCGACGCGGCCCGCGGCGTGCCGCGTACGCCGGGACACGCACGGACGCAAGGAGCGCATCGGTCGTGGCCAGCTCATGCCGCCGGCCTCTTCGTGCGACGCGAGCGGCGACGCGACCCGACGCGACCACGGCGTGCGCGCTGACGGCGGTGCATCGAGGAGCGGTGACGGCTCGTGCCGGGCGCCGATGCGGGGAGGGGAGGAAGCTCACGTGCGGCGCTGGCGGTGAGCGACGCGCGACCGGAGGCGGCGGGCACGGAGGGAGGCACGGCGGCGGGCACGTGGTACGCGAGGAGGCCATTGGCACCGGTGCCGGATGTCGCGGTGCCTCCGGTGCCCGAGCCCGACGTGCACCCGAGCACCCCGAGAAGGCTGGACAGGCATGTCGAGGTGGGTGTGGTCGAGCCCGTGCCCGAACCGCCCGACGCCGGTGTCGACGTTCCCGGCGACGATCCCGATCCTCCCGAACCCGGCGCCGGCGTGCCCGCGCCGGACGACGGGGGCGCCTTGACCGGCCCGGTGGCGCCCGGGATCTTTGCCAGCCCCTGCTGGATCATGTGCGCCGGCGAGGCGGGCTGGGGGATCTTCCCGGCTTGGACGTCCTTGAGGACTGTCGGGATCTGCGAGGTGATCGCGTCGAAGAACGCAGACGACGGGTTGCCGCATGTCTGGAGCGTCGCACGCTCCTTGGGCGTCATCCCTGTGGCGTGGTGGGCCAGGAGGCGCCGGCAGACACCTGCGAGGCGCGACTTCACCATGGCGGCGAGGATGGCGCCGGTGAGCCCCGCAGGGCTCTGCGAATTCAGTGTGATCCAGTTGTATGTCGATGTGTAGACGCGCCTCGCTCCTGTGAACAGCGCCCTCGAGGCGGAGAAGATCTCGTCGATCGATGTGAGATTTCGATCGAGCGTGCGGCCGACCTTGGTGATGGTGCCGACGTCGGACTCGAGCGGTGCGAGGTTCGGCTCGAGCAGCTGCACCAATTGCGTGCTCGCATCGGAGAATTGCACGAGTGCCCCGCCGAGCTGCGAGCTGTGCTGGGCGATGACGCCAGAGACGGTGTCGTAGTCGGTGATCAGCTGGGTGATCTGCGCCGTCCGCGCGTCGAGCGCGCCGGTCAGCTGCGCGAGCGATCCGTTCAACTGCCCAAGCGTGTGCGCCTTTGTCGCAAGCAGCTGGAGGGTGCCCGCTGCGCCGGCGATGAGCGTGTGCAGGTTCTTGCCCTGTCCGTTCAGGTCCTGGGCGAGGTTCGTGACGAGGTTCCCGACCGCATGCGGGTTGATGTGTCGGAGCGTGGACCGAAGGGACTTGAGCACCTGTTCGGTCGAGACCGGGACGGCGGTACGAGACAACGGGATGACCGCACCCGGGCGAAGGACCGGACCGCCGGCGTAGCCGGGGGAGAGCTCGATGCTCGGCTCGCCCAGGATCTCAGGGGAGACGAGTGACGCCGTGGCCGCCGCAGGGATCGGCCGCCCGCGGTCGATCGCAAGGTCCACCGTGACCTCGTCGCCGACGTTGTGCACCGAGGTCACGGTCCCGACCGGCACGCCGAGCACCTCGACCGCGGCACCGGGGAACAACCCGGGTGCCTGCGCGAAGTCGGCGCTGAGCGGATACGTCGTGGCTCCTCCTGCGTCCACCGCGGCGAGCGTGCCTCCCGCGACGACGGCAGCGAGCGCCAGCCACCACCAGCGCCTGCGCACCGCCAGACGCACGGCGCCCGGTCCGGCGTGGCGGCGCCCGTCGCCGCGGCGCCCGTTGGCGCGGTGCCCGTTGCCGCGATGCCCGTTGGCGTCCCCGTTGGCGTCCCCGTTGGCGTCCGGCCAGGGTGCGCTGGGGGACCCGATCTGCTCGTCGGGGGGACGCGTGAACGTGGCCATCTATCCCTGCACCCCCAGGAGCGGCGAGAACAGCTGCGCCAGGCCCGCGGCACCCTCGTTCGGTGCCGCGGTGGCTGTGGCCGCGGCTCCGCCGCCGGGCGGGATCGTCGATCCCGGGGGCGCCGAAGGCGCTGTCCCTGTGCCCGGGAGCGCACCCCCCGACCCCGTGACCGGGCCTGTGCGTGTGGCGCACGGCAGAGGTGTCGGGCCGAGCGCGTCGTCCAACGCGACTGTGAAGGCGCCGCATGCACCGAGCACGCCCGTCGTGCCCGTCTCGCCCGTCGTGCTCACATAGATGTTGGTCCATGTGAGCGGCGTCGACCCGGAGTAGCCGATCGACGAGAAGCCCTTGATCGCACCGCCCAGGTAGGAGATCGCCTGCGCGAGGTCGTCCTGGTGGCCGTTCACCACCCCGAGCGTCGCCGTCAGGTTCTTGATCAGCGCGTCGATCTGGGGTCGGTTCTGCGAGAGCAAGGTGTTGGTCTGCGCCGCCATGGCTTGGAGGTTGTCGATGAGGCTGGCGAGCTGCGTGCTGTGGCCGGCGAGGCCGGCCGCCACCGTGTCGAGGCTGCCGATTGCTGTGGCGAGCTGGTGGTCGTGCTGCGCAAGGGTGGCTGCGAGGGTGTTGGACGAGTTGATGAGCTGGCTCACCTGGGCACTGCGGTCGCTCACCGTCGTCAAGAGCTTCCCGAGCCCCCCGATGATCTGGGCCACCTGGCGCTGCTTGCCCTTCGTGATCGTCGCGAGGTCCTCCACGAGCGTGTTGAACGCCTTGGTGTTCGAGCGCTCCATGAGGTGTCCCGCGATGTTGTTCAGCTGGTAGAACTCGGTCGGCACTCCGGTGTCCGTGAGCACCGCGCCCGGGCGCAGCGGACGGTTCCATCCGCTCACCGGGTCCAAGGTGACGTCGACCACACCCAGCAGCGTCTCGACCTCGATGTCCGCTGCGGTGTGGTGCGGCAGGACGACACCGTCGTTCACGGTCATCGTGGCGTGGACGGTGTTCCCCTCGAGGCTGACCGAGTCCACGGTCCCCACCTTCACGCCGGCGAGCAGCACGTCGGTGCCCTTCGAGATCCCCGCAGCGTTCGGGAACCGCGCAGAGATCTGGTAGCCCGACTGGAAGACACTGCGGTTCAAGAAGATGACGGCGGTGATCACCACGGCCATGACCGCGATCGCGATCGCACCGATCACCTTGGGCCTGCGCTCGGTGAACGCCTTCATCGGGGAGCTCCCGTTTTCATCGAGAAGCTCCCGTTCCGGCGACGTGTCCGAGGATCGCCGAGATGCTCGACGGGCCCCCTGTCCCTGTCCCCCCTGTCCCCCCCGGCGCTGTCCCCCCCGGCGCTGTCCCCCCTGGCGCTGTGGCGGACGGCGCGGCCAACGGACCGGCCGGGCCAACGGGCGTCCCGGACGGCGGGGCGCCGCCTGGGCCCGTGCCTGCAGGCGGATGTGTCGGCGCGTCGAAACTGCAGCCGGTCTGGTTCGCGAGGCAGGTGTAGACGGTCTGGACCTGGAACCACTGCCCGTACGAGGAGATCTCGATGTAGGGAGCGAGTCCCGAACCGAGGGTGGACAGGCTCTGCGCGAGCTGCGCTTGGTGCGAGACGATCGTCGCCGTCGCAGTGTCGAGTTGCGCGATCGTCGACGAGAGCGTCGAGCGGTTCTGCCCCATGAGGCTCGCCATGTCGCCGGCGACCGTCGACAGGTTGCCGACGAGAGAGTCGAGGAGGTCGTTGCGAGACGCGAGGGACTGCGCCACCGTCTGGAGGTTGTCCACCAGCGTCCCGACGTCGCCGCTGCGCTGGGCGATTGCGGTGAGGACCCGGTCGAGACTGCCGATCACGCGCCCCACTTGCACGTCGAGTGCCCCGACGGTTGCAGAGATCTTGGCCCCGCTGTTGATGAGCTGGTCGATCTCGGCCGTGTCGCCGTTGATCGCTCCCGAGACGTTCACCACGAACGCGTTCGCTTCTCGCGGGTTGATCGCCTGCAGGAGCGGGCCGAGCGAGTTCAAGAAGGCATTCACGCTCGCGTCCGTGACGTCGTGGCTGAGCGGGATCGTCGCTCCGGCGTGCACGAGCGGCCCATGCGAGGACGGATAGAGGTAGACGTCCTTTTGGCCGATGACGTTCTTCCAGCGCAGCCCGACGTCCGTGGCGCTGTGGAGCACGACGGTGTTGTCGATGCTGAGCCCGACCAGCGCGTGCCCGTGCTGGACCCGGATCGATGTCACCTGACCGACCTGCACGCCGGCGATGTCGACCGGTGTGCCGGTGGCGAGTCCGGTCACGTCGGAAAGCTGCGCGTAGACGGTCCGGCGCGACGAGAACAGCGAGAGGTTGCCGACGTGAATGGCCAGGACGACGAGGAGCACGAGGCAGACGAGGCTGAAGATCGCGAACTTCCACATCGTCGAGGGAAGGCGACCCAGCCGTGGCAGGGCGCGCAACGCCCGTCTCGCCCTCACCGTGCGCACGGAGTCGGTGAGGCTCATGGCGACGCCCCGAGGAGGGACCCGATGTAGTCGCCGATCGACCCCGACGCGGGCGCGGAGGGCTGTCCCAAGATGTGGTAGACGGCTGTGCCGAGCTTGTCCGCGGCCTTGGTGACTGTTGTGGCGCGGGGAGGCGGTGCCGATGGGGTCTGCGCCGCCGGTGCGGGCGGCGCAGCACTCCCGGGTTGGCGCTGCACCGCGTCGAAGGCCGCGAGCTGGGGCTTGCATGTGAACGCGGTCCCCGCGCCGGCCAGCGCCTGCTGGAGGGGTTCCAGGTACGACAGACCGGGCACCGGGGGGGCGAGCAGGTCGCAGACGAGCTGGTTCACGTCTGTGAACATCACGAAGGTCGTGAAGTACACGAAGTGGCTCCCTGTCGGGAGCTGCTCCTGACTTCTGGAGGAGGCGACCTTGTAGGCGTAGCGATACGCGCCCTGGATCACCTGACCCAGCTCCGACTGCTGCGCCGTGAGCACCCTGGCCGGGTTCGCTCCGTCGGTGAGCAGCGTGTCGATTGTCGGGTGGTAGTCGGTGAGGAGGCGGGCGAGCTCGGAGGAGAACGATGTCAGGTTCGCGAGCAGCTTCGAATAGTCGGCGGCTTCGTGGTTGAAGGCCGGGAGGGCGACGTTCTCAGCCGCGGCGACCCCGTTCATCGACGGGCCATCGGGCGCCAGTGCCGCCGTGAAGTTCGCGAACGAGTCGAACGCAGCGAGCTGTGCGGCCAGGGTCTGGTCGAAGAACGCCGCGAGGCTGGCACCCGCGCCGATCGACGCCTTGATCCGCGGGCCCTCGCCGTCGGACGCCTGAGCGAGCTCGCCCACGACGGTGGCGAGATGGGCCGTTGTGATCTTCGAGAGGAGCGGGGCGGCCGCTGTGAACAAGGTACCGAGCTCGTCCGAGGTGGCCGTCCGTCTAATGACCGCACCAGGCGCAAGCAAGGGAGCGTGCCCCCTCGCAGGGACGTGCAGTGTCACTTCTTCGGCACCGAAGAGGTTCAACGGCTCGATCGTGGCCTTGGCGTCGACCGGGAGACGGAAGCTCGGGGAGAGGAGGAGTGTGACCTTGGCCCGGGTGCCCGAGAGTGCGATCGTCGAGACACGGCCGACTTGGACGCCGCGAAAGACGACCTCTGACCCCGGGTCGAGGCCCTCGCCTGCTCGCGGGAAGTACCCGGTCAGCCTGTAGTCGCCCGAGAAGTCGCCGTTCGCCGCGCGCACCGAGACGACCGTGATCACGGCGGCGGCGGCGAGCACCGCAAGCGCGGTCCCGGCGCGCAGGAGTCGCGTCATCCGACCAACCTCGCCGTGATGTTGATGCCGCCGAAGAGGACCATCGACAAGAAGAGGTTCAAGAGCACCACGACGATGATCGAGAGGCGGATGGCTCTCCCGGCCGCGACGCCGACGCCGGCCGGACCTCCTTCGGCGTGGTAGCCGTAGTAGCAGTGGATGAGCGTGACCGCGACCGCGAACACCATGGCCTTCAAGAACGAGTAGAAGATGTCGATGGGCGGCAGGAACAGCTGGAAGTAGTGCTGATACGTCCCGGTCGAGAGGCCGAAGAATTTGGTGACGATCACCTCGGTCGCAAGGAAGCTCGAGAAGAGCGCCGCGAGGTAGAGGGGGATCATCGTGATGAGCGCGGCCCACACCCGCGTCGCGACCAGGTAGACGACGCTGTTCACCCCCATCACCTCGAGCGCGTCGATCTCTTCTGAGATCCGCATCGCCCCGAGCTGCGCCGTGAAACCCGCGCCGACCTGCGCGGCCAGCGCCACGCCGGCCACGAGCGGAGTGATCTCCCGGGTGTTGGCGAGCGACGAGATGACCCCGGTGAACGCCTGCGCGCCGATCTGCGAGAGGCCGGTGAAGCCCTCGAGGCCGACCTCGGTCCCGGTGAAGAACGAGATGCTCATCACCACGAAGAACATCCCACCGCCGATCACGAGCGCGCCGGGCCCGATGGCGATGTCCGACATGAGGACGCCGATCTCGCGCGGATAGCGCAGAGCGTGCGGCATCGCCCGCAGGATCCGGCCGTAGAACCGGAGATGGTCGTAGAACGCCTCGAGCAGTCCGACCGGTCCGGAGAGCACCGCTCCGGGCGAACCGGCCCTTTTGCCGCGGCGCTGCGCCGCCGGCGCCGGGACGCGGAGCTCGGTCGTCGCCATCAGATTGCCTTCTGCGGGATGAAGTTGAAGTAGAAGACGGTGAGCACGAAGTTCACGAAGAAGGCGAGGATGAAGGTCACGACCACGGCTTGGTTCACCGCATCGCCGACACCCTTGGGGCCGCCCTTGGCGTACAGGCCCTTGTAGCAGGCGACCATGGCGGCCAAGAAGCCGAAGACCGCTGCCTTGAACAGGGCCATGACCAGGTCGGCCAACTGCGCGAGCTCGCCGAAGGTCGCAAAGAAGCTGCTCTCCGTGACGTGCACCGACACGACGCCGAAGTACAGGCCCCCCAAGATCCCGGCCACGCTGACCACCGCGTCGAGGAGGAACGCGACGACCGTCGCGGCCAACAGGCGCGGGAGCACGAGGCGATGGATCGGGTTGACGCCCATCACCTCCATCGCGGAGATCTCTGTGCGGATCCGCCGGGACCCGAGGTCGGCACACATGGCCGAACCGCCGGCGCCCGCGATGAGCAGCGCCGTCGCAACTGGTGCCTGTTCCCGCACGACCGCAAGCACCATCGCGGCACCGAGCTGGGACTGCGCACCGATCTGCTGGAGCAGCGAGCCGACCTCGAGGGCGATCACCATGCCGAAGGGAATGGACACGAGGATCAGCGGGAGCGTGGTGACGCGGGCGAGGAACCAGCACTGGTCGAAGAACTCGGTGACCGGCAGCCCGCGGATGAAGAGCTGGCGGAGCGCTTCGAACGCGATGGCGAACATCCGGCCCGTCTCGCGCACCGAAGCGGTGATCTTGTTGTCGTTGAGAGACCGTCCCTCGGGGCGGCGCTCAGCGCGGCCCTGAGGGCGGCCGTCCGAGTGCGCCGGGACGAGCGGGCGACGTGCCAGGACGGCAGTCGGGTCGGGGCGCAGCGATGCAGTGCCCGCGCCTCCCCCCGTCGAACCTCGCTCCGGACGTTGCACCCGGTGTTGTCCCCCTACTCAACTGCTCACCTGCACGTGGGCCAGGACCTGCCCGTCGGAGAGTGGAACGGGGCGGGGACCGCGGCCTTACGGTCGGCCCTGGGGTGCGTGCCTCCTGTGGGACGGAGACCGATCGCGGGCGCACGCCGAACCCGACCTCTCGACGACCGTAAGGCGACCCTGCCGGGCCCGTTTCCTTGGACGGTGGCAGTGAAGCCATGGGGGAAGAAGCAGGACGCCGAACCGGCATCGGGTGTGCAGCTGGACGCGCCCCAGGAGCCGCGGGAGTGGGTCGCGCCCGGCGAGCCCATCATCTCCGTGCGGGGCGTGACCAAGTCGTTCGGCTCGCATACCGTGCTCGACGACGTCACCTTCGACATCCCCAAGGGACGAACGACCGCGATCTTGGGGCCTTCGGGCACCGGCAAGTCCGTCCTGTTGAAGAACATCCTCGGGCTGCTCACGCCGGACTCCGGTGAGATCTGGGTCGACGGCGACCAGATCGTCGGCATGCGCGAGCGGAAGCTCTACGAGGTGCGCAAGAAATTTGGCGTCCTCTTCCAAGACGGCGCCCTCTTCGGTTCGATGAGCCTCTACGACAACATCGCGTTCCCACTGCGCGAGCACACCCGCAAGAGCGAGCGCGAAATTCGCGAGCTCGTCCTACGCAACGCCGAGCTCGTCGGCCTGGTGGACCATCTGAAGAAGCTTCCGGGAGAGGTGTCGGGCGGTATGAAGAAGCGTGCGGGGCTCGCTCGGGCGATGGTCACGGACCCCGAGATCGTGCTGTTCGACGAACCGGACTCCGGGCTCGACCCCGTACGCGTCGCGTACCTCGACGAGCTCGTGATCACCGCGCAGCGAGAGACCGGCGCCACGTTTTTCGTGATCACCCACAACATCTCCTCGGTGAAGCGCATCGCCGACTACATGGGCATCCTCTTCCGCTCCAAGTTGGTGAAGTTCGCGAGCAAACAAGAGATGCTCGCCTGCGACGATCCGGTCATCTGCCAGTTCCTCGAAGGCCGCCCGGAGGGTCCGATCGGCATGGACGAGATGGCCGACGAC
>JAJYPY010000047.1 GCA_021794995.1 Actinomycetes bacterium
CGCACGCCGGCGCGCACGCCGGCGCGCACGCCACGGACCCGGTGCACACCTCCGGCGACGGCGCACCCGCCTGGGCGGCACCTGCGGTCGGGCGGGTGCTCGTGTCGGCGGAGGAGATCGCCGTCAAGGTCGCCGAGCTCGGCGCGCGCATCACCGAGGACTTCGCCACCGATCCGCCGCTCCTCGTCGGCGTCCTCAAGGGCGCCATGCTCTTCATGAGCGACCTCTGCCGGGCGATCCAGCTCCCCGTGGACGTCGACTTCATGGCCGTCTCCTCGTACGGCAGCGCGACCCAGTCGTCGGGCGTCGTGCGGATCGTCAAGGACCTCGACGCCGAGCTCACCGGGCGTCGCGTGCTCGTCGTGGAGGACATCATCGACAGCGGGCTCACCCTGAACTACCTGCGTCGCTACCTCCACGCCCGCCGGCCGGTGAGCGTCGACGTGTGCGCGCTGCTGGTGAAGGAGGGCGAGCAGCGCGTCGATCTCGACCTGCGCTACGTCGGCTTTACCATCCCATCGGAATTCGTCGTCGGTTATGGGCTCGACGCCGCCGAGCGTTTCCGCAACCTGTCCGGCGTCCACGCGTACCGGGCCGACGCCGGGAGCGGCGCCTGAACGGCGTGCCTGCCACGACCGTCGACGCCGCACGGGTCCGAGCCGCGGTGCGCGAGCTGCTCGCGGCCGTCGGCGACGACCCACTCCGAGAGGGGCTCGTGCGCACGCCCGAGCGCGTCGCGGCCATGTACGAGGAGCTCTTTGCGGGGCTCGGTGACGACCCGGCGCGCCACCTCACCGTCACCTTCGCTGCCGAGCACGACGAGATGGTGATGGTGCGCGACATCCCGTTCGCCTCCTTGTGCGAGCACCACCTCGTGCCGTTCATCGGGCGGGCGCACGTCGCCTACATCCCGGCGAAGGACGGCCGGATCACGGGACTGTCGAAGCTCGCGCGCCTCGTGGACGGATTCGCGCGCCGCCTCCAGGTCCAAGAGCGCATGACGACCCAGATCGCCGACGCCATCGAGCGCGTGCTGGAGCCGCGCGGGGTGCTGGTCGTCGTCGAGGCGGAGCACCTGTGCATGTCCATGAGAGGGGTGAAGAAGCCGGGGACGCTCACGATCACGTCGTCGGTGCGGGGGCTCTTCCGGAGCGACGTCGCCACCCGCGCCGAGGCGATGGCCTTCGTGCACGGCGGCCGCTGAAGCCCGCCCTGCCGGCGCCGCCTGCGCCGCCGGGGCACCACCCGGTCCCCCGGCGCCAGCGTTCGCCTACGCTACGGTCGATGGCGCACGTGACGCACGGGCCCCTCGTCATGGGCATCCTCAACGTGACGCCAGACTCGTTCTCCGACGGCGGGCGCTACTTCGACCCGGCGCACGCCGTCGCCCGCGGCATGCAGATGGCGGCGGAGGGTGCCGCCGTCGTGGACGTGGGGGGCGAGTCGAGCCGCCCTGGCGCCGAGCCCGTGGAAGAAGCTGAGGAGCTCCGCCGGGTTCTTCCCGTCGTCGAGGCACTGTCGTCGACGGTGCGCGTCTCGATCGACACGACGAAGCCGCGGGTCGCACGGGAGGCGGTGGCCGCGGGCGCATCGCTGGTGAACGACATTTCGGGGCGCCTCGGCGCGCTGGCGTCCGAGCTGTCCGTGGGGTGGGTGTCGATGCACATGCGCGGCACGCCGCGCACGATGCAGCGCCTCACCGGGTACGACGACGTCGTCTCCGAGGTGCACCGCCACGTGCTCGACGCGGCAGCCGCCGCGCTCGGCGCCGGCACCGGCGAGGTATGGGTCGACCCCGGCATCGGATTCGCCAAATCCGCAGAGCAGAACGTGGCGCTGCTCGCCGCCCTCCCCGAGCTGGTCGCCGCGGCACATGCGCTCGGGGCGTCGGTGCTCGTCGGCACCAGCCGCAAGGGTTTCCTCGGCGCGTTCGGTCCCCGAGCGGCCGAGCGGCCGCTCGGGGTGGAGGAGCGGCTCGAGGCGTCACTCGCCACGGCCGTGTGGTCGTTCGCCGCCGGTGTGCAGATGGTGCGGGTTCACGACGTGGCCGATACCGTGCGAGCCGCCGCCCTGGTCGGCGGGCACCGGTTTGCGGCGTGACGCGATGAAGGCCAGCGACGCAACGGTTCCGGCATCGGGGAGCACACGAGAGGACGTCACGTCGTGGTGAGGGGCAAGTGGGCGGCCGGCATCCCGCCGCGCAACTTCACGTGGGTGATCCGGGACTGCCTTGCATTGAGCGAGCGGCCCGGCGGCTTCGCGCCGACCCACCGGCGGGTTCGCCGCCAAGAGGAGCTCATCTGGCTCCGGGCGCAAGGCTTCACGCGGATCGTCTCGCTGCTCCCGTCCCCGCACAACCTGCACGCGTACGAGGACCAGCAGCTGCCGAACGCCCACTTTCCCCTCGCCCCGGGCACCGATCCGCGCCCGGTCCTTACCGACTGTTACCACGACCTCGACGCCGCGCTGCGCGACGGGCAGCGTGTCCTCGTCCACCAAGAAGAGCTCGGAGACCGCGTGATGGGCGTCGCCGCCGGATTCTTGGTGTGGAGCGGACGAGTGCCATCGGAGCCGAAGTCGATCGCGCTCGTCGAACACCTCGTCGGTCACCAAATGGGCGCCGCCGGCAGGGAGCTCGTCGTCGCGGCCGCGGCACTGCCCCCCCGCCAGCCGGTATGACCGTGGCAGACGTGCCCGCGGGCATGACGGGGCGCATCGAGATCCGCGATCTGCGCGCCCTCGGCGTCCACGGGGTGCAGCCGTTCGAGCGGGCACAGCGCCAGCCGTTCAGCGTCGACGTCGACGCCTGGCTCGATGTCGCGGCAGCGTCCGCCTCCGACGCGCTGGCCGACACCGTCGACTACGGGGCCCTCGCGACCCTCGTCGCGAACGTCGTGCACGAGACGTCCTTCTCGCTCCTCGAGGCACTGGCGGCGGAGATCGCGCGCCGCATCGTCGATGCGCATCCCCGCATCGAGCGCGTGGGGGTGACCCTCCGCAAGGTCCGTCCGCCCGTCGAGCTCGACGTGGGCTCGCTCGGGGTGCACGTGGTTCGTGACCGCCGTCCCTGACCGGCCGCCTTCGGCCGCGCCGCCTTCGGCCGCGCCGCCCCCAGCGCGGCGTGCCTTCATCGGTGTGGGATCGAACCTCGGCGATCGCTGGGCGGAGCTCTCGAGGGCCGTCCGGACGCTCGAGTCGCATGGCGACGTGGTCGCGTCCTCCCCCGTCTACGAGACCGAGCCGATCGGGGGGCCCGAGGGTCAGCCCCCGTACCTGAACGCGGTGGTCGAGCTGTGCACGACCGACGGACCGCGGGCGCTCCTCGAGCGGTGCCGCCAGCTCGAGGCCCAGGCGGGGCGCGTCCGTACCGTGCGGCACGGACCCCGCACGCTCGACGCGGACGTCTTGCTCGTGGGCGATGAGCGGGTCGCCGAGGACGATCTGTGCGTGCCCCACCCGCGGATGTGGTCGCGCCGGTTCGTTCTCGCGCCGCTCGCCGACCTCGCACCCGAGCTGGTGACGGCCGACCTGCTGGAGCGATCTGGTGGGGCCGTCCGCCGGATCGGTACACTGCGGAGCGAACACTCCCGATCGCTGCACGCGACCGGCACCCGGGCAAAGGGGCTGGAACGCTGAAGGAGGAGTCGGTGCCGACCATTCGCTTCATCGGGCCCGGACGGGCCGGGCGCTCCTTCGCCCGCGCGCTTGGCGGCGCGGGGTGGACGGTCGCTGGGCTGCTCGGCCGCTCGGACGACGTACGAGACGCCGCGCAGGGAGTCGACGCACTCGTGCTCGCGATCCCGGACGACGCCGTGGCGACGCTCGCTGCTGCGGTGCGGCCGGTCGCAGGCACCGTCGTCGTGCACCTCGCCGGGTCTCTCGGCCTCGACGTCCTTGCACCGCATGTCCGTCGTGCGGCGGTGCACCCGCTCGTGGCGCTGCCCGACCCTGGAACCGGGGCCACGCGGCTCGCCTCGGGGGTGACGTTCGCCGTGGCGGGTGACGCCTTCGCCTGGGAGGTCGTCGCTGCGCTGGGCGGGACGCCCGTGGAGGTGTCGGACCTGGCACGCCCCGCCTACCACGCGGCGGCGTGCGTGGCGGCCAACCACGTGGTCGCCCTCATGGGCCAGGTCGAACGGATCGCCCAGAGGGCGGGGCTGTCGCTCGAGGCGTTCCTCCCGCTCGCCCGCGCGGCAGTCGAGGACGCTGGCCGTCTCGGGCCCCGCCGGGCGTTGACGGGTCCCGCCGCCCGCAGCGATTGGCAGACGCTCGCCCGGCACCTCGAGGCGATCCCCCTGGCGGAGCGAAGTGCGTATCGGGCGGGCGTGGGCCTTGCGCTGCAGCTCACCGTGGGGAACGACGAGCGTGGGGGCGGCCCGGAGACGTCCCGCCCGCACGCTGCGAGCACCGAGGCAGCCACGCTCGCTGCCACCTCTTCGACGATCCTGCGTGCCTGAGCGGTGCAGCTCGTCGAGGAGCCCGACGCGTTCTCCCGTGCCCTCGACCGGGCACGGGACGCCGGCGCGTCGATCGGGCTCGTGCCGACGATGGGCGCACTGCATGCCGGGCACCGCTCCCTCATCGAACGCGCGGTGGCTGCACGCGACCACGTGGCGGTGTCCATCTTCGTGAACCCGCTCCAGTTCGACCGGCGGGAAGACCTCGACCGCTATCCGCGGACCCTCGACGCCGACGTGTCGTTGTGCGCGGACGCCGGCGTGTCGACCGTCTTCGCACCACGCGCCGCCGCGATGTTCCCTGCCGACAGCGCGACCTCGGTCTCGGTCGCCGGGATCTCCGCGCGGTGGGAGGGTGCCTCCCGACCGGGCCACTTCGACGGCGTGACGACCGTGGTCGCGAAGCTGTTCGCGCTCGCGGGCCCCTGCGCGGCGTACTTCGGGGAGAAGGACTTCCAGCAGCTCGCCGTCGTCCGCCGGATGGCCACCGACCTCTTCCTGCCGGTCACCATCATCGGGTGCCCCACCGTGCGCGAGCCCGACGGGTTGGCGCTGTCGAGCCGCAACGCCCACCTCTCGGCTGATGAGCGCCTGGCCGCCCGCGTGCTGTGGCGGGCGCTCGTGGCGGGACGGGACGCCGTCGCGTCCAAAGAGGACCGCCCGGGAGCGGTCGCCGACACGATGGCCGCGGTGATCGGCACGGAGCCGCTCGCCCGGCTGGACTACGCGGCGGCCGTGGATGCCGAGGACTTCACGGTGCCCCGCTCGCTGGACGCCGCCAGGGAGCTCCGGCTCCTCGTCGCCGCCGTCGTGGGAGCCGTCCGGCTCATCGACAACTGCGATGCCCGCGTCCCCTCGGTGGCGGCACCCCGCCGCGCCGGGCGTGGCGATCGATCCCGGAGCGCACGCGCGGCGCTGCGCAGGGACGCAGAAGGGAGCGGGGACTGAGATGCAGGACGGGCCGATTGCAACCGGACGTCCCAGTGCCGTCCGCTCCTTCGATGTCGTGGTGCTCGGGAGCGGGGTCGCGGGGCTCTCGAGCGCGGTGCGGCTGTGCCAGGCGAGCCCCCGCCTGCGCGTGGCGGTGCTCACCAAGGGAGAGCTCTCCCAGTCCACGACCCGCTGGGCGCAAGGCGGGGTGGCCGCCGTGCTCAGCGGCGACGAGGACTCGACCGACCTGCACCTGGCGGACACGCTGGCGGCGGGGGCGGGTCTGTGCGACGCCGGCGCGGTGCGTGTGCTCGTGGACGAGGGTCCCGCACGCGTCGAAGAGCTCATCGCGCTCGGTGCCCGCTTCGACACGGAGGCGTCGGGGTCCCTCGCGCTCGCCCGCGAGGGCGGTCACTCCCGAGCCCGGATCGTCCACGCCGGCGGGCTGGCCACCGGCGCCGAGGTCGAGCGGGCGCTCGTCGCCGCCACCGCGACATCCGCAGACGCCGTGCTCGAAGGGTGGTTCGCCCTCGACCTCATCGTCGAGGACGGGCGCTGCACCGGGGTGCATGCGCTGGCGCCCGACGGTGCCGCCGTTCGGGTCGAGGCGACCCACGTGGTGCTCGCGACGGGCGGGCTCGGACAGCTCTACGCGGTCACGACCAATCCCGCCGAGGTGACCGGCGACGGGATCGCGATGGCGCTGCGTGCCGGGGTGCCCGTCGCCGACGTCGAGTTCGTGCAGTTCCACCCGACCGCGCTCCACCATCCCCTCATGCCTCGCCCCCTGCTCTCCGAGGCGCTGCGGGGTCATGGAGCGCTGTTGCGCGACGGCACGGGCGAGCGGTTCGTGGACGAGCTCGCCCCGCGCGACGTCGTGAGCCGGGCGATGGCCTCGCGCATGATGCACCAAGGGGTGGACCACCTCTGGCTCGACGCCACCGGGCTCGAGCGTTTCGCCGAGCGGTTCCCGACGATCGCCGCATCGCTTGCCGGCATCGGGCTCGATCCCGCGACCGACTGGCTCCCCATCGCTCCTGCCGCGCACCACGTGTCCGGGGGTGTCGTGACCGATCTGTGGGGCGCGGCCGCGTTGCCCGGGCTGTGGGCGGTGGGCGAGGCCGCGTGCACCGGGGTCCACGGCGCCAACCGGCTCGCGTCCAACTCGTTGCTCGAAGGCATGGTGTTCGGGGCGCGCGCCGCCGAAGCGATTGCGGGGGGCGCATCCGGCGGGACGCAGTCCGGCGTCCTCGGCGCCCTCTTCGGGCGCCCGGGCGCAGGCGGGATCCCCGTGAGGGCGATCCCGGGCCGGGTGCCGGGCGGCGGCACGCAAGACGGCACGCAAGACGGCACGCGGAGCGACTCCGCCGCCGGCCTCGACGCAGCCAAGCTGCGGGGCGTGCTCGCGCTCGCGATGACGGCGGGCGCGGGCGTCGTGCGCAGCGCGTCGTCTCTCGACGACACGGCAGGCGTGCTGAGCGGGGTGGAAGCACGCGCGCGGCTCCTTGCACGCGATGTGGCGGCCGCCGAGCTCGCCAACCTCTGCGACGCCGCGCGCGCCGTGCTCGTCGCCGCGCGGACCCGAGAGGAGAGCCGCGGCGCGCACACCCGCACCGACTTCTCCGAGTCCGACCCGGCGTGGCGCTGCCGATTGGTCCACGGCGACCTGGGCGAGGACTGAACGGTGCTCCTCGCCATCGACGTCGGCAACACCGAGACGGTCATCGGGCTGTTCGCGATGAGCGCGGTCGAGCGCGACTCGCTGCCCCAGACCGATGTGGGCTTCGGGATCGGCGCGGAGCACCAGCCCGGGCGCGATCTCACGCATCACTGGAGGCTCTCGACCGTGCCGACGCGCACGCCGGACGAGTACGCCGTCCTGCTCACCCAGATCCTCGACCTCGAGGGCCTCGACATCGCGGCGACCGTCGACGGCGTGGTCATCAGCTCGTCGGTGCCGTCGGTCACCGGGGAGCTGCGCCAGACCGCGCAGCGCTGGTTCTCCGACGTGCCGTGCATCGTCCTCGGTCCCGGCACCAAGAGCGGGATGCCGGTGCTCTACGAGAACCCGAAGGACGTCGGCGCGGACCGCGTCGCAAACGCCGTGGGCGCCTTCGACGTCTACGGGGGCCCGTGCCTCGTCGTGGACCTCGGCACCGCGACCACCTTCGACGCGATCTCAGAAGCGGGTGAGTACCTTGGCGGCGCCATCGCGCCCGGGGTCGCGATCAGCATTGAGGCGCTCTTCCAGCATGCAGCGGCGCTCCGGCGCGTGGAGCTCGTCGAGCCGCGTGCCGCGATCGGCCGCTCGACGGCGGAGTCGATCCAGTCCGGGGCGCTCTACGGGTTTGGCGCGCAGGTGGACGGGATGTGCCGGCGCATCCTCGCCGAGCTCGGCCCTGCGACGGTCGTGGCGACGGGGGGTCTCGCCGACCTCGTCGCGCCGCACACCGAGCTCGTCCACCACGTCGACCCGTGGTTGACCCTCCACGGACTGCGCGTCGTGTACGCACGCAACGTCGGCGCCGGGGTCGGCCCGGCATGAGCGTGGTGCCGTACCGGTTCGAACAGACCATGGCCGCGGGCGAGGTTTCGGCGCGCTGGGGTGGCCTGGGCGCCGGAGAGGAGTCGGGCGACGACGTCGCGGTCGCGGGACGGGTGATGCGCTCGAGGCCCCAGGGCAAGCTCGCGTTCGCGGAGCTGCGCGACGCGTCCGGTGCGGTCCAGCTCTTCGCGCTCCGGTCGGCGACCCGCGACTTCGATGCGTTCACCCGGCTCCGGCTCGGCGACTGGGTCGGCGCAACCGGGCAGGTCGTGCGCACGCGCCGCGGGGAGCTCTCTGTCAAGGTGACCGACTGGGTGCTGCTCGCCGAAGCTCGGCGGTCGTTCGGCGACAAGTGGCGGGGTGTCACCGACACCGAGACCCGCTATCGCCAGCGCGAGGTGGATCTGTGGGCGAACCCCGACAGCCGCCGCGCGCTGGCGTTGCGCAGCCAGCTCGTGCGCCGCATGCGCGAACGTCTGTGGGCGCTGGACTTCGTGGAGGTCGAGACGCCGATCCTCCACCCGATCCCCGGCGGTGCCCACGCGCGGCCGTTCGTCACGCACCACCGCGCGCTCGACATGGACTTCTACCTTCGCATCGCGCCCGAGCTCTATCTGAAGCGCCTCGTCGTCGGCGGGTTCGAGCGCGTGTTCGAGATCGGGCGGCTGTTCCGCAACGAGGGCATGTCGCCGCGCCACAATCCCGAGTTCACCACCCTCGAGCTCTACCAGGCCTACGCCGACTACACGGACATCATGGCGCTCGTCGAAGACCTGGTCTCCGGGCTCGCCCAGGACCTCTGCGGGACCACTTCGATCACCTACCAGGGGCGCCCGCTCGACTTCACGCCCCCGTGGCGGCGGGCGACGATGGCCGAGCTCGTCGCCGAGGCGACGGGCCTGGGCGCGAACGTGCACACCCCGCGCGAGACACTGGCCGCGTGGGCGCGTGAGCGCGGGGTGCAGGTCGACGAGCGCTGGGGACCCGGCAAGCTGCTGCTCGAGCTCTACGAGAAGACGACCGAGGGGAACCTGTGGGGTCCCGTCTTCGTGTGTGACTACCCGAAGGAGGTCTCGCCGCTCGCGCGGGTGCACCGCGACGACCCCCTGCTCGCCGAGCGCTTCGAGCCTGTGGTCGCCGGGCGCGAGCTCGGCAACGCCTTCAGCGAGCTCGTCGATCCCGACGACCAGCGGGCGCGGTTCGAGGAGCAGGCGGCACAGCACGAGGCCGGCGACGAAGAGGCCATGGTGATCGACGCCGACTACCTTCGGGCACTCGAGCACGGCCTGCCTCCGACCGGCGGTCTCGGCATCGGCATCGACCGGCTGGCGATGCTCTTCGCCGACGTGACCAACATCCGGGAGGTCATCTCGTTCCCGACGATGCGCCCCGAGGCGTAGCGGAGGCTCAGGCCGGGAGGCCGTCGAGGAGCGAGGCGGCGAGGAGCGAGAGCCCCCGTGCCACGCGGGGCGACTCGATGCCTGCGGTCGCCTGCTCGGCGTCGGCGACGTGGCGCCGGGCGATGGCGACGGTGGCGGCCACGGCATTCGACTCGCTCACGATGGCCTGCGCCTTCTCGCGCTCGGGCTGACCGAGCGGCTGCCCGAGCAGCGTCCGCAGCTCGGGGCCGATGTGAGGGTCGTGCAGCGCGAGCAGGACCGGCAACGTGTAGACGCCTTCGGCGAGGTCCTGCCCCGGAGGTTTGCCGAGCTCCCCGTCGCACGCGATCACGTCGAGGATGTCGTCGCGTAGCTGGAACACCATGCCGAAGGCGCGACCGAAGCGCGTGAACGCCTCCACCTCGCCGCGCGGTGCCCCGCCGGTCAGCGCGCCGATGCGGCACGACGCCGCCATGAGCGCGGCGGTCTTCCCGGCGATGGCGGCGAAGTAGTCGTCTTGCGAGCGGTTCGTCTTGAAGCAGGAGCGCACTTCGACAACCTGCCCTTGGCACAGCTGCCCCAGGGTGGTCGCAAGGAGCCCTGCGATCTCGGTCCCGAGGTCCGCGGCGATGGCCGCCGAGCGCGCCAGCAGGTAATCGCCGGCGACGATCGCGACCAGGTTGCCGTAGCGGCTGTTCACGCTCTCGACGTTGCGCCGCACCGTCGCCTCGTCGATGACATCGTCGTGGTACAGCGATGCGAGGTGCACGAGCTCGACCGCGACGCCGCCGAGCAGGTCTTCTCGAGTGGCCGCTCGCTCGCCGCGCGTCGCAGCGACGAGCGACAGCATGGGTCGCAGACGCTTGCCGCCCGCAGCGATCAGATGGGTCGTCACGTCGTCGAGGAAGGCGTCCCCCGTCATGACCGACCCCGCGAGCATCGGCTCGAGCCGCAGAAGATCGTCCTCGACCCGAGGAAGGCCGAGGGGCCCCGTGACGTTCACCTCCAGCACGATATGCGACGGGCACCAGGGCCGGACACTTGACCGTCGGGAGCCCCTCCAGGCGCCGCGGGCGCCGACCGGCCCATGGTCCGGGCATCTCCCCTGGCAGACCGTCCGCGCGACGCGCGGCGGTCCGGAGAGACCCTCCGGGTACACTGCAGTCAGGAACGAGCCACTACGGAGGCGGTCACGTGTTCGAACGCTTCACCGACCGGGCGCGAAGGGTGCTTGTGTTGGCGCAAGAAGAAGCGCGCCTGCTCAATCACAGCTTCATCGGGACGGAGCACATTCTCTTGGGGCTGATCCACGAGGGCGAGGGCGTCGCGGCGAAGGCGCTCGAGTCGCTCGGGATCTCGCTGACAGCGGTCCGTGAGAAGGTGGAGGAGACGATCGGCATGGCGGGGAGCGCTCCGAGCGGGTCGCCGCCCTTCACGCCGCGCGCGAAGAAGGTCCTCGAGCTCTCGCTACGCGAGGCGCTGCAGCTCGGCCACAGTTACATCGGTACCGAGCACATGCTCCTCGGGCTGGTTCGCGAGGGCGAGGGTGTGGCCGCACAGGTGCTCGTGAGCCTGGGCGCCGACCTCGGCCGGGTGCGCCAACAGGTCATCCAGCTCATGTCCGGGTACCAGGGCAAGGAGTCCGTCGGCGCCGCCACGGGGCCGTCGTCCTCGGATTCCCCGTCGGGATCTCCGGTGCTCGACCAGTTCGGGCGGAATCTCACCCAGCTCGCCCGGGACTCCAAGCTCGACCCGGTCATCGGCCGCGAGAGCGAGATCGAGCGGGTCATGCAGGTGCTCTCCCGCCGCACCAAGAACAACCCCGTCCTCATCGGGGAGCCCGGCGTCGGCAAGACCGCGATCGTCGAAGGCCTCGCGCAGCGCATCGTGGCGAACGAGGTGCCCGAGACGCTCGTCGGCAAGCAGCTCTACACCCTCGACCTGGGCGCGCTCGTGGCAGGGAGCCGCTACCGGGGAGATTTCGAAGAGCGGCTCAAGAAGGTGCTGAAAGAGATCCGCACCCGCGGCGACATCATCTTGTTCATCGACGAGCTGCACACGCTCGTGGGTGCCGGTGCGGCGGAGGGAGCCATCGACGCCGCCTCGATCCTGAAACCGATGCTTGCCCGCGGCGAGCTGCAGACCGTCGGTGCGACGACGCTGGACGAGTACCGCAAGCATCTCGAGAAGGACGCCGCTCTCGAGCGGCGCTTCCAGCCGGTGAAGGTGGGGCAGCCGTCGGTCGCGCTCACGATCGACATCTTGAAGGGACTGCGCGACCGCTATGAGTCGCACCATGCGGTGACGATCACCGACCAGGCCCTCGTGGCCGCGGCGAACCTCGCCGACCGTTATCTCGCCGACCGTTTCCTCCCGGACAAGGCGATCGACCTCATCGACGAGGCCGGGAGCCGGCTCCGCATTCGGCGCATGACGACGCCGCCGGGCTACAAGAAGCTCGACGAGGAGATCGCGCGGTTGCGCACGGACAAGGAAGCGGCCATCGGCCGCGGGGCCTTCGAGCAGGCAAAGAAGCTCGCCGAGCAAGAGACCGAGCGCCTCTCCCGCAAAGAGGCGATGGAGGCCGAGTGGCGTGCCGAGGGCGTGGACCTCTTCGACGTGGTCGACGAGGAGGTCATCGCCGAGGTGCTCGCGCACTGGACCGGCATCCCCGTCTACCGCCTCACCGAAGAGGAGACCGCCAAGCTGCTGCGGATGGAGGACGAGCTGCACAAGCGGGTCATCGGCCAAGAGGAGGCGCTGAAGGCGCTCGCCAGGGCCATCCGGCGTACGCGTGCAGGTCTGAAGGATCCCAAGCGGCCCAGCGGGTCGTTCATCTTCCTCGGACCGACCGGCGTCGGGAAGACCGAGCTCGCGAAGACGCTCGCAGAATTCCTCTTCGACGACGAGGACGCGCTCATTCAGCTCGACATGAGCGAGTACATGGAGAAGCACACCGTCTCGCGTCTCGTCGGCTCGCCACCCGGGTACGTCGGCTACGAAGAGGGTGGCCAGCTCACCGAGGCCGTGCGGCGCAAGCCCTTCTCGGTCGTGCTCTTCGACGAGGTCGAAAAGGCCCACCCTGACGTGTTCAACGCGCTGCTCCAGATCTTGGAGGACGGCCGGCTCACCGATGCCCAGGGTCGTGCCGTCGACTTCAAGAACACCGTGCTGATCATGACGTCGAACCTCGGCACCGCCGACCTGCGCAAGGCGACCCTCGGGTTCCAGAACCGCTCGGAGGCGGTCACCTACGAGAAGATGAAGGCGAAGGTCAACGACGCGCTGAAGGCCCACTTCCGGCCCGAGTTCTTGAACCGGATCGACGAGATCATCGTCTTCCACGAGCTCAGCAGGCAAGAGGTCATGGAGATCGTGGATCTCATGGTGAACCGTACGAGGGAGCAGCTGGCAAGCCAGGGCCTCGCCCTGCAGATCACGCCTGCGGCACGCGCCTTCCTCGCCGAGAAGGGGTACGACCCCCAGCTCGGGGCCCGGCCGCTGCGCCGCGCCATCCAGCAGCTGGTCGAAGACCCGCTCTCGGAGCGCATCTTGTGGAAGGACTTCAGGGTGGGAGAGACGATCGTGGTCGACGTCGATCCTGAGCCCGGTGGCGACCAGGAAGGACCACACCTCACCTTCAAGACCGTCGAGGGGGTCGAGCCCCCGTCGATGGAGCTGGCCGGGAGCGGTCCGACCGACTGATCGACCGACTGATCGACCGACTGCGGCCGGGTGAGCGGGGGCCGCCGGTACGATGCGCCGGTGGCCGACCGCAACGAGGCGCTGTTGGAGGCGCTCGTGCTCGTGGCGCCCGGCACGGCGCTCAGGCAGGGCCTCGATCGAGTGCTCCAGGCCTCGCGTGGGGCGCTCGTGGTGGTCGGTGACGACCCGACCGTGCTCTCCATCTGCACCGGGGGCTTCCTGCTCGACACGGAGTTCACGCCCCAGCGGCTCTCCGAGCTCGCCAAGATGGACGGCGCCATCATCCTCACCAAGGATGCGTCGCGCATCGCCAGGGCCAACGTCCATCTGATGCCGCGCGCGTCCATCCCGACGAGAGAGACCGGGACCCGCCACCGGACGGCCGAGCGGGTCGCGCGCTCGCTCGACGTGCCGGTCCTCACGGTGTCCGAGGCGATGGCGACGATCACCGTCTACCGCGGACCGTTCCGGCACACCCTGCAGCAGCCCGCCCGCCTGATCGACCGCGCGACCCAAGCGATCGCCGCGGTCGAGCGGTTCAAGGCGCGGTACGACCTCGCGCTCGCGCTCCTCTCCACCCTCGAGGTGGAGGACACGGTCTCGGTGAACGATGTCGTGGCGGTGCTCCAGCCCGGCGAGATGGTCGTGCGCTTCACCAGGGAGGTCCAGGACTACCTCGTCGAGCTCGGTGAGGACGGCCGGCTGATCCGGCTCCAGATCGAGGAGCTCGGAGCGGGGGTGGAAGAGACGCTCCGACTCGTCGCGTTGGACTACGTGAGCGTCCCCGAGGACGGGCACGGGCGTGCCGACGGTCACCTGTCGGTCGGCATCGCCGGACGCGACGCCCAGCGCGTGGTGAGAGAGCAACGTGCCGACGCCGCGGTCGCTGCCCTGCACGCCCTCACGCACGAGGAACTGCTCGGGCGCAGCGCGGTGGCCGCGGTCCTCGGCTTCGACGTCGTCCCCGGCGTCCTCGACTTGCCGGTCGAGGCACGCGGGTACCGCCTCTTGCACCGGTTGCCGCGCGTCTCCGAGACCATCATCGAGCGCATCGTCGAGCACTTCGTGACCCTGCCGCACTTGATGCAGGCGTCGCTTGCCGAGCTCGAGAAGGTGGGTGGTGTGGGTGAGGCAAAGGCCCGGTCGGTGAAGGACGGGCTCGCCAGGATGGTCGAGGCGAGCATCCTCGAACGCTACGAGTGACCGGGCCCCGCGCCGGCCCGAGACGTGATCCGGTACACTGGTGGGCCGCCGGCCCATCTCTCGGGACGGCCGCCGCGTGAAGGTGCCGCCGTTGTACTGCGTCGCGGCCTTCACCGTCGACACGTGCAGCAAGGAGTGCGGTGTTCCAGGTCGGTGACAAGGTCGTCTATCCCCACCACGGCGCAGCCGTCGTCGAGAGGCGGGAGACGAAGGTGGCCTTCGGCCAGAAGCGCGAGTATCTCGTGCTCCGGCTCGCCTACGGCGATCTCATCCTCATGGTGCCGGCCGACAACACCGAAGGCGTCGGCCTGCGCGAGGTCATCAACGACGAAGAGGTCGAAGAGGTCTTCGCCGTCCTCCGCAAGAAGGAGGCTCGGATGCCGACCAACTGGTCTCGCCGCTACAAGAACCACTCGGAAAAACTTCGCTCGGGGGACATCTACCAGGTCGCCGAGGTCGTGCGGAACCTGTCCATCCGGGACAAGGACAAGGGCTTGTCCGCAGGCGAGAAGCGCATGCTGAGCCGCGCCCGGCAGATCCTCGTCTCCGAGCTCACCTTCGCGCTCGCCGTCGACGAGGAGACCGCCGAGCAGCGCCTGAACGAGGCACTGCCGTAACCACCGCGGACGGCAGCAGAGCCGGAGCCGTGTGGGCGGTCGTCGTGGCCGGGGGCTCCGGCTCCCGTTTCGGTCGCCCCAAGCAGTTCGAGCTCCTCTCGGGCAAGCCGGTCGTCGCGTGGTCTCTCGATGCGGCCCGCCGCGCCGTCGACGGCATCATCCTGGTCGTGCCTGCGGCCGAGGTCGAACGTGCGCACGCGCTCGGTGCAGACGTCGTCGTCGCGGGCGCCGACTCGCGTTCGGGCTCGGTCAGATGCGGCCTCGCACGCGTCCCCGACGACGCCGCGATCGTGGTCGTCCACGACGCCGCGCGCCCCCTCGCGTCGCCCGCGCTCTTCTCCGCGGTGCTCGCGCCGCTGCGCGACCGGCCCGGGGCGCAGGGCGCCGACGCCGTCGTCTGCGCGCTGGCGGTCGCCGATACGCTCAAGCGAGTCGGTCCGGACGGCTCGACGGTCGACTGCACGCTCGAGCGTCCCGGGCTCGTCGCCGTCCAGACGCCCCAGGCATTCCGGGCCGACGTCCTGCGACGCGCCCACGCGTCGGGCGCGGATGCGACCGATGACGCCGCACTGGTCGAAGCCATTGGAGGCGTCGTGCGCGTCGTCCCCGGCGAGCCGCACAATGTGAAGCTCACCGTCCCGGCGGACCTCGCACTGCTCGAGCACCTGCTCGCCTCGCGTGGCGTCGGACGCGAGTGGGGCGGGGGCGAGCCATGACCGCTGGCGGGCATTCGGGAGCGAATCCGGGAGTGGAGCTGAGGGTCGGGCAGGGCTTCGATGTGCATCCCTTCTCGACCGACCCGACACGACCGCTCGTCCTCGGCGGGGTGCTGGTGCCGGGGTCGCCGGGACTGGCCGGTCACAGCGACGCAGATGCCGTCGCCCATGCCGTGAGCGACGCGATGCTCGGCGCCGCCTGTCTCGGCGACCTGGGCCGCCACTTTCCCGACACCGATGAGCGCTTCGCCGGCGCCAACAGCATGGAGCTCCTGTCCGAGGTCGTGCGGCTCGTGGCGGGGGCGGGCCTGCGCCCGCTCAACGCCGACTGCACGGTTGTCGCCGAGCGGCCGCGCCTGAGCGCGTACACCGCGCAGATGGCCGGCACCGTTGCTGCGGTGCTCGGGGCGCCGGTCTCGGTCAAAGCCACGCGAGCAGAGGGTCTCGGCGCGTTGGGGCGAGCCGAGGGCGTCGCGTGCATGGCGATCGTGCTCCTGCAGGGCGGGGCACGTCCGTGAGCTCTCGGGGCGGCCCCGTGCGCGGGCGCGGGCGCGGGGCCGGGAGACGGCCGCCGCGACCCCGGGGGCCAGCGGTCCG
>JAJYPY010000185.1 GCA_021794995.1 Actinomycetes bacterium
GGCGCGGACGTGCCGGGCGCGGACGTGCCGGGCGCGGACGTGCCGGGCGCGGACGTACCCGGCCGAGCGACGGTCGGGGGGCGCGCGCAACTGCCCCTGCTCCTCGGCGCGGTCGTGCGCGACGCCGGCTCGGGGGCGACGAGCGAGATCCGCGCGCGCTACGTCGTCGTGGCAGACGGCTCGAACTCCCGCCTCGGGCGCGCGCTCGGCACGGCACGCCTGCGTGGCTACCCGCTCGGCATGGCGTTGCGCGGCTACTACCGCTCGCCGCGTCACGACGACCCGCTGATCGAGTCCCACCTCGACATCCGTGACGCCGACGGAGAGGTCGTCCCCGGGTACGGCTGGATCTTCCCGCTCGGCGACGGGCGAGTGAACGTCGGGGTCGGCCTGTTGTCCACCGAGCAGCGGTGGAAGGGCGTGAACACGAGCCGTCTGATGGACGCGTTCATCGCCGGCGCGCCCAAGAGCTGGGGGCTGTCGCCCGAGACGAGCTGCGGACCCCCCACGGGGGGCAAGCTTCCGATGAGCCTGGCCGTCGGGCCGCGCACCGGGCCAAACGTGGTCGTCGTCGGCGACGCGAGCGGGGCGATCAACCCGTTCAACGGCGAGGGGATCGCCTACGCGTACGAGACCGGGAGGCTCGCGGCGTCCTCGCTCGCCGACGCGCTGCGCGGAGGAGGCCCGGCGTCGATCGCACACTACGAGGACCGTCTCGACGACGCCTACGGCGACTACTACCGCGTCGGGCGGGCGTTCGTGCGGCTCATCTCGAACCCCACGGCCATGCACTGGTGCGTCGCGGTGGGCATGCGGTCAGAGGCGTTCATGGCCGAGCTCATGCGCATCATGGCGAACCTCATGCGGCCCGGAGCCCCCGGCGCGGCCGAGCTCGGCTACGACGCGCTGGTCACGCTCGCGCGCTCGATGCCCGAGTCGATCGCCCGGGGTGCCCGCGAGCTGCTCGCCTGAACCCGAGGGCAGTCCGCGCCTATCGGCGGGCGAGCTCGTCCACCACGTCCAGCGCCGCCTCGCCCGCCGCCTCCACGGCGAGCGAAAGGACGGCTTCGTCGTGTGCGAACCCGCAGAACAGCACTTCGTAGGCACCCGGCGCGATCACGACACGCCGGCGGAGCAGCGCGTGGAAGAACCGCGGGAAGACCCCGGTCGCCGCCACGGCGCTGGCGCCGTCGTAGTCGACCGGCACGCCGAGCGCGACGCCTGGGGGCGCCACGTACAGGCCGGTGAGCGTGCCCACGACGGGGGCGACGGCGGACAGTCCGGAGGAGCTGACCGCGGCGACCAGGTCGGCGGCGAAGCGGGCGACGCGCGCCGCCAGGGCCGCGTAGTCGGCCGCCGTGAGGTGCTGGAGGACCGCGAGACCCGCCGCGGTGGCGAGCGGGTTCCCCGAGAGCGTGCCTGCCTGGTAGACGGGCCCCGAGGGCGAGAGCGCCGCCATGATCTCGCGTCGCCCGCCGAAGGCGCCGATCGGGAGGCCGCCGCCGATGACCTTTCCGAAGCACCACAGGTCGGGCACCACGCCGTGTGACGAGCTCAGCGATCCCGGTCCCGCCCGAAACCCGCTGATCACCTCGTCGAAGACGAGCAGCGCACCCGCGGCGTCGCACGCCGCGCGCAGTCCGTCGAGGAACCCGGGGACCGGCGGGACGAGGTTCATGTTGGCGGCCACAGGTTCGACGACCACGCAGGCGACGTCATCACCCAGCTCGGGCACCACGTTGTAGGGCAGGACGAGGGTGTCGGCGACCGCGCCGGGGGGCACACCGGCCGAACCCGGAAGGCCGAGGGTCGCCACGCCGCTGCCGCCGCCGGCGAGCAGGGCGTCGGAGTGGCCGTGGTAGCACCCGGCGAACTTCACGACGCGCGTGCGGCCGGTGACGCCGCGTGCGAGGCGCACCGCGCTCATGGCGGCCTCGGTGCCCGACGAGACGAAGCGCACCTGGTCACAGCCCGGCACCCGTGTGCAGATCGCCTCGGCGAGCAGGACCTCACCGGGCGTCGGCATGCCGAACGAGCTGCCCAGCGTCGCGGCGCGGCGTACCGCCTCGACGACGACGGGGTGGGCGTGGCCGAGGAGGATGGCGCCGTAGGACTGGATCAGGTCCAGGTACCTGACGCCCTCCACGTCGGTGACCCAGGGTCCCTCGCCGCGCGCGACCGTGAACGGCGTGCCGCCGACCGCGGAGAACGAGCGCACGGGAGAGTCGACGCCGCCGGGGATGGCGCGTCTGGCTCGGGCGAACCACGCGGCGTTCGACCCCGCCGCGGGCACGTGGGCGCCGCCGGCGGCGCCGTCAGCCACCGATCGCCTCGGCCACCTCGTCGGCGAAGTACGTGAAGACGAAATCTGCCCCAGCGCGGGTGATCGCGGACAGTTGCTCGAGGGCGACGGCCGCGCCGTCGATCCACCCGTTCGCCGCGGCCGCCCTGATCATGGAGTACTCGCCGCTCACGTGGTACGCCGCGACCGGCACGTCCACGCACCGGCGCACGTCGGCGATGACATCGAGGTACGTGACCGCCGGCTTCACCATCACCATGTCCGCACCCTCTGCGACGTCGAGGAGCACCTCGGTGAGCGCCTCGCGGCGATTGGCCGGGTCCTGCTGATAGGCGCGGCGGTCCCCGCCCCCGGCGATGTGCACGTCGACGGCGTCGCGGAACGGACCGTAGAGCGCGGAGGCGAACTTCGCCGCGTACGCCAGCACCGAGACCTCCTCGTAGCCGCCCCCATCGAGCGCGCGGCGGATCGCGGCGACCTGGCCGTCCATCATCCCGCTCGGCGCCACGATGTCGGCGCCGGCGGCAGCTTGCGCGAGGGCGACGCGCCCGTACAGCTCGATCGTCGCGTCGTTGTCGACGGTGCCGTCGTCGCGGAGGACGCCGCAGTGGCCGTGATCGGTGTACTCGTCGAGGCACAGGTCGGCCATGAGCGCCACGGCACCGCCGAACGCGTCGCGCAGCTCGGACAGCGCGCGCTGCACGATGCCGTCGGGGTCCCACGCGCCCGAACCGCGCGGGTCCTTGCGCTCAGGCACGCCGAACAGCAGCACCCCGGGGATCCCCAGTCCCAACAGTCGCTTCACCTCGGCGACGGTCGAGGCCACGGTGTGCTGGAACTGGCCGGGCAGCGAGGGGATCGGCACCGGGGCGTCGATCCCCTCGCGCACGAACAGCGGCGCCACGAGGTCGTCGACCGACAGACGGGACTCGGCCACGAGCCGGCGGATCGCCGGGGTGCGGCGGAGCCGGCGCATGCGCCGCTCGGGGAAGCCGGGGGACCTGGGGGGGGCGGGTGCCATCGCCACCCAAGCCTACGGCGATCCCGGTGTGCCCACGTCCGCGACCACGTCGCCACACGCGTCCGAGCCCACGTCGCCACACGCGTCCGCGAGCGCGCCCGCGAGCGCGTCCGCGAGCGCGTCGAGCACGGCGGCCACCGACGGCTCGCGCGCGACGACCGTCACGTCGAGCCCCGCGGCCGCCGCGGCGCCGGCGGTCACCGGCCCGATGCACACGACCACGCCGGGGACCGGGACACCCAGCGCCACATAGGCCGTCACCGCCGAGGGGGAGGCGAAGACGACGGCCGCCGCGCCGGCGAGCGCGGGCGCCACCGCGGCCAGCTGCGCCGCCGAGATGGAGATCGGCACGGTCCGGTACGCGACGACCTCGTCGACGGCCCAGCCCTTAGCCCGCAGC
>JAJYPY010000048.1 GCA_021794995.1 Actinomycetes bacterium
CTACGCCCATCGCGTCCCCGAGCACTTCGCGCTGCCTTTGCGTGCGGCGGGTGCGCGCCTCGTGATCGACCTGCATCCTTCTGACCGCGGCACCCAGGGCACCCATGCGGGGGCGATCTCTTGCAACGGGAACCTCTACTGCCCGATGACCCCTTCGGCGCTGTTCGATCTTGGGCCGCTTGCCCGGGGGGCCAGCACCGAGGAGGTGGCGGCCCACGACCGACACGCAGGAGAGCTCGCCTCCTACAAGCTCGGACGGGTGACGGCTGACGACATCGACGGCTACCAGCGCGTCATGTGCCCGGCCAAGATGGGCAAGGTCCGCTGCGCCTTGCAGGCGGGCTCGATCACCCTCGAGAACACCCGCCCCGAGGTCCTCTCTCCCCCCGAGCACCCGCCCACCTGCTGCACGCAGCGCACCATCACCGTGCCGCCCAGCGTCAACGCCAAGACCGCACAGCGCCATGACTACTCCGGGAAGGCCTGGCGCCGCTCCTACGCGAGGCGTTCTGCCGCCGAGCGCGCCAATGCCCGGATCAAGGACCCCGCGACGGTCGACGTCGCCCGGGGGTGGTGCCGGGTGATGGGTCTTGCCCCGATGAGCCTGTTCTTGGCCTGCGCGCTCGTCGTGCGCAACCTGGCGGTCGCCGACGCATGCGAAACGCGCCGGGCTGACGACGAGCGACGGGCGGCAGCCGGCCTCTCCCCACGGACTCGCCGGCACAGGCGCCGGACCCTCGCCGACCTCGTCGGCGCGTCGGCCAACGCACCGCCGTAATCGGCCACGTTTCCGCGGAAACCGACCAGCGCTCGATACGGCGCGTCCGAGAGTCGGCGCATCAGGTTCTTCGAGCGCCGATGCGCGCAGCAGACGCGAAGAGGAGGTGTCACACCGCCGTGGGAGGATGATGACGGCCCAAACGTGAACGAGGTCCCCACCAAAACGTGAAGACCTCATCGGCGCCCCCGGCACGAGCCGGGGCAATCCTCCGACAGTTCGTCCGGCTGACCCGGCGGCTGGAGCTGGCTCAACGGGACCTCCCGGTCGGACTGGAGGAAATCCTCCCCAGGTAGGCGGTACCTGAGTATGATTTCCTTCCATGAGGACGGCAGGAGCCCCCGATCTCCGGGAGCAGCTGGGTGACACGTTCACCTACGGCGAGGCCAAGCAGGCCGGCGTCGGCGACAGGCGCTTGTACGCCTTGCGCGACAGCGGGGAGATCATCGCGCTCGGCGGGGGCGTCTACCGCTGGGCCGACGCGCCGCTTGCCGACTCCGACCTGATCGAGATCGCCGAGCGAGTCCCACACGCCACGCTGTGCCTGGAGACTGCGCTCGCTCGCCATGGCCTGATCGACGCCATTCCGGTCGCCATCGACATCGCCATCCCCCGAGGAAGCACTCGTCCAGTCCTTCATGCGCCGTCTCGAATCCACCAGTTCGCTCCCCGCACCTTCGACCTGGGCCGAGAAGAGCTGGAAGTCGGCGCGCGCCGGCCACTCGGGTTGTACTCGGCAGAGCGGTCCCTGGTCGATGTCGTCCGCCTCCGCCACCTCGAGGGCAGCGAGGTCGCCTGGGAAGCGCTGCGGCGTTGGCTGGGCCGCTCGCGCCGCAGCCCAGCCCAGCTGATCGAGCTGGCGAAGAAGTTCCCCCATGCCGAGCCCGCACTGCGCCGGGCACTGGAAGTCCTGTTGTGACCGCTCCCTCCCGGGCCACCCCATCGGGTCGGGCCTACCTCGACCTTCGGGCCAAGGCCCGTGGCGACCGCCGCCCGGTCGACGAGCTGTTGCAGCTCTACATACTGGAGTCGTTCCTCGCCCGCCTGGGCGAATCGCGCTTCGCCGACCAGCTCGTCTTGAAAGGCGGCGTGCTCCTGGCCGCCTTCGGGGAACGCAGGCCGACCCGCGACATCGATCTCCAGGCCCAGGCCCTCGACAACGATGCGGACAACGTCCGGACGGTCATCTGCGAGGTCGCGAACCTTCGCCTCGACGACGGCGTCGCGTTCGACGTGGACGGAGCGACCGCAGCAGTGATCCGTGACGAGGACGCCTACAGCGGTGTTCGGGTCACGATGAACGCCGAACTGGCGACGGCCCGTCCCCACTTCCATGTCGACGTCAACATGGGTGACCCGATCACGCCCGCACCCCAGGAGCTGCACCTTCCACGCCTTCTCGGCGGTGAGGTCGTCGTGCGGGGGTATCCACTCGTGATGGTGCACGCCGAGAAGATCGTGACCGCGGTGGCCCGCGGGACCGTCAACACCCGCTGGAGGGACTTCGCCGATGTCTATCTTCTGAGCCGTCGTCATTCACTGGCGGGTGCGGAGCTCACCGAGTCGGTCCGCCAGGTCGCGCGCCACCGACAGGTCGAGCTCGTTCCTCTCACTCGGGTTCTCGACGGCTATGCGGAGATCGGACAGACGCGATGGGCGGCATGGAGAAGGAAACAACAAATGGAGGACCGTCTCCCCGACAAGTTCGCCGAGGTGGTCTCTGCGGTCGTCACGTTCGCGGATCCGGTCGTCACCGAGACGGCCGTCGGTCTCGCATGGGATCCGGCGAGCGGCGTGTGGTCATTGCCAACGGACGATCGCTGACCTGCGGGAAAGGAGGAGGAAGCGTGCCCGGCACGTCCCGACGAACGATGACAGCCCTTGTGGGAAGGTGGCGGATTATAGAGATGGGCCTCTGGGCCCAAGAGGACGTCGACGTCGTCGCTCCAGGGTTCATCGAGTTCGAACCGGACCACATGGGCAGTCTCGGGTTCATTGCGGTTCAAGCTGGGATCGACTGGCGCGACGCACCCCGTAGCGGGTGCCCCGGCGTGGAGTTCTCTTGGGAGGGCTTCGACGAGGGTGACCACACCACCGGTCGGGGGTGGGCGGTGATCGAGGAGGACGGCGCGCTTCGAGGTCACCTCTTCTTTCACCTCGGCGACGATTCGGGCTTCCGGGCCGAGCGCACTGGCGAAGAGCCGTGACCACTGGCTCGCCTCGGAAGCCGCCCGTGTTCGGTCCGGAACCATGGTCGGAATTGGCGGGACGATCCTGGAGCTACTGGGACCTGTGGTTCTCTGCCGTCGTCGTCTCTGACCACGCCGGCGGCATGGACGAGCTCGAAGCACATCTCGTGGGCGGGCTACGAAGTCCCCTCGGCGGCCGGGAGGGTGTGGAGGCGAAGCTCAGCCATCTGAGCGACCTGCGGTCCAGGATCGGGGACGCCGGCCTCTCACCCGCCGATATCGCCACGCCCGAGGTGCTGACCGACAAGCGGATGCTGGCCAAGGCGAGGAAGAAGGTGAACGACTCCTGGCTGGAGGGTCGGGCTTTGACCCCCGCCATGGTCGAGACGCCGCGAGTGCGTCTCGTGCGGCGCTCCCGGTACGGCCACTGGAGCGCCTTCCCGGTCGACCCAGGTCTGTACTACAAGTCCTTCCGCCGTCACGTCCAGGTGAAGGACCACATCTCCAAGTACAAGAGCTTCGCTGCCGTCGACCGGGTCGAAGAGCGGTTGCGCAGCCTCGACCGGCCATCACTGAGCGCGGCGCAGCGGCTGGCGCTGTACCGGGGCTTCCACACCGCGGGACTGGAGCTGGCCGACCGCACCGACGATTCCCACGGCAATGTCGGGCAGCTGCGTGTCGGCGCATGGCGCACGTACCTGGGGATCGACTGGCAGGCAGCGGGAATCAGTGCCGAGGACTACTGGGCCGACGTGTGTGACCTCGTCGTCTTCGAGCCCTACGCGTTGGACCACCAGGAGGAAACCCTCCACTGGCGACGGGTGCCAACCGGCCAGGCCGAGCTGATCGCGAGTTACCTCTTGAACCTGGCCACCGAGTGCCGAACGAACTACCTCGACTACCAAGCCGAGGAGGCACTCCAACAGCTCGCATGGCTCGCCGTTGCCGGACGGCGCTTCGGCCAGTACGTGGACGCCGCGACCCGGCTCGGCAGCGAACACTGGATGCCCATCGAGGCCATGGCCGAATCCGCGCTCCGGTCGGGACGCCGGGAGCTGGCGCTCGAGGTGTTCCGGGCAGCGGATCGCCCAGGCTTCCATCAAGAGCACTTGCGCCGACGCTGCCTGGCGCTCACCGGCGTGGACATCGGGGATGAGAACCACGTACAGCAGCCGAAACTTCGCGTCGTCCGGGGTCAAGGCGGACGCTCGTGAGCGGCGAAGAGGTCGACCGCGCCGTGCGCCGGATCGAGACTCGTCGTCCCGACCTCAACATGGCGGTGCAATCGGTCGCCGGTGGCTTGACCGCTGGCGAAGGCGTGGACATGATCCACCAAGCCGCGCTCCAACAATTCCTCTGGTGGCACCTGCCGCGCGACTACCCACAGGACGAATGGCATGGACTGGTCGAGGCCACGGCGCTACTGCTCGGCGAGCTTGGGCTGAAGCACCTGGCGGACCTGGCCCGATCCAGCGCGACGGAGAAAGTGCTCGCCGTGTGGCGTCAAGGTCGCGAAAAAGGAGCCGCCGCCTTCCGCTCCGCACACGCGAAGTCTGGAGTAGAGCCGCCAGACACGACACTCCTCGCCTGGGGGTCGATCATGGGCGTGGACGAAGTACGCGCCCTCGACATCGTCGAAAGGGCGCTCGGGGATGCGATCGCTGCTGGAAACCTGGTGCCCGGTGCTCCACGCTGGCACGCCAAGGCCACGTCGATCACCGAAGCCGTGCTCAGCCGGCCGCTCGACCTTCCACCTGGGCAAACCCTCGCCGGGCTCGTCACCACCGAGAGGATCGGGACCTGGATCGACTCTGCCCGCCACCCGACACACCAAGAGTGGCGATCGGCGGTTGCGAACCGCCTTCTGCACTCGATCGAACCGCCGTCCGACCCGTGCGCTGCGGTGGCGCCGATGCGCTGGTTGTTGGAACGCGCCGCGGAGCCAGGTGGTACCGAGTTGACCCAGAGCAACTACCTCGCACGGGCGACGGTGCTGGCCGCGGTCGAGCTGTTCGGTTGGTGGGATTGGGACAAGCCACCACACTCAGAGGCCGATGTCCATCAGCTCTCGACGCTGCGCGACGCAGCGAACCGACTACGGCTGGTTCGACGACGCGGTCGACGGCTGCACCTCACGACCCGCGGTGTCGAGCTTCTCGCCTCACCGGATCGGCTGTGGGCACAAGTCGCTTCTGCGGCCGAAGACGGCGAGGACTTCACCCGTGCCGTGACGGAGCTGGTCGGCCTACGCCTCCTTCAGGGACGGGTCGAGCAACGCGAGCTCGTCGCCGATGTCACTCCGATCCTTGTTGCGCAGGGCTGGTCGACGGGTGGCAGTCCGATCACCGTGAACCACGTCTCGTCGGCCGTCTATCGCCCACTTCGGTGGTGGCGGCTGTTCGACACCATCGACGAGGTCGAGGCGACGTGGGAGTACGGCACCGCCCGAGAACTCACCCCCCACACGGTCGCCTTGACGCCCGACGGCACGCGGATGGTCCTCGCATTTCTTCGTTCGCGCGCCGCTGGGCCGCGTACGCCCCTGCACGGGTTGTGAGTGCGAGCGTCGCAGGTCCGGCACGCCGCGACCAACTGGGACAACCGGTCTCCGATCGTCGGAGATAGGCGCGGTGAACTGGAGTTAGTTTGCGCCGTCGTGCACAATGTCGGGCTCGCCTTGGCACACGAGGACCGGGGAAAAGAGGCGGCGCGACGAGCGGCGATGGGACTCGGACCGCTCGGGCGCCGGCGGCGCCGGCGGCGCAGCCACCGCCACGTCGAACCGATGCCACCGATCGAGCAGGCAACGCGCCGGATCCCACACCCGGATAGCTCGGTCGCCGCCCGCGCCCTGAGCGCCAGCCCGAAGACACCCTCTCGCGCTGGCAACACGCGCACCGGCGCCTGTCGGCAGAAGTCCACGGGGCTCGCCACGTCCTGACCACTGTGAACATGGGCGTTCACCAGGGGCGTTCGCAGGCTTCTGTGAACGAGAAGGTGCAACTTCTGTGAAGATTCATGGGCGCCCCCGGCCTCCCACAATGCGAACCTCGAGCCGTTGGTCGAGGGGCCGGCGATCAGCCTGGCCGCCCGGCACTCCAAGGCCCGCCGTGCGGGGTACTCGGCGTGAGGGGGATCCAGCGGGTCGCCACCACGGTCGCCAGCACCCCCGCCAGCACGGTCGCCAGTCCTGAACGGAGGGGGTCGCGTGCGCTGAAGGTCCAGCGTGTCGCTACTACAGCCCCGCCAGTCGCGAACCCCGACTCCTTGGGACTGTTCTCATGAATGCTTCTTCTCTCCGGCCGAGGGCCGCCGACGGGCTCGTGATGACGGTGGCGCACCGGCTGACGCAGCGGGACCGGTCCATCCTGACCATGCTCTACCGCCATCGGGTCTTCACGACCGACCAGCTGGCCGAGATGTACTTCAACACCCTGAACACCGCCCAGCACCGCTTGACCACGCTCTACCGACTCCGGCTCGTGGACCGCTTCCAGCCGCTCGACCACCGCTACGCCAGCCTCCCCTACCACTACGTGCTCGGCGAGCTCGGCGCCATGGTGGTCGCTGCCGAACGCGGCGAGGATCCCGACACGTCGCGCTGGCGGGCCGACAAGGCGCTCGCCATCGGGAAGTCCCAGCGCCTCCGGCACCTCGTCGGAGTGAACGGCTTCTTCTCAGCCCTCGTGGCCGAGTCCCGGCGCAGGGACGATTGCGACCTGTCGCTGTGGTGGTCAGAGCGCCACTGCGCCAGTCAGTTCGACCGGATCGCCCAGCCCGACGGGCTCGGTCGGTGGGAGGAGGCCGGCTACCAGGTCGTCTTCTGCCTGGAGTACGACTGCTCGACCGAGGCCCTGGAGCGCCTGGAAAAGAAGCTCAAGAGCTACGAGGACCTCCAGGTGGCCTCGGGGCACCCCTACCGGATCTGCTTCTGCTTCGGCCACCCGCGCCGGGAGACCGGCGCACGCCGGGTCCTGGCCAAAGCCACCGTCCCGGTGGCGACGGCCGCCCTGGGGCCGACACAGCGGCCGCAGGACGCCATCTGGGCGCCGATCGGCTACGAGAACGTGCGGCTCCGGCTCGCCGAGCTGGCCGCCGTGCCCATCCCGCCCGAGTCCGAGGAGCGCGCCGCAGAGACTCGGGCGTATCGGCGCCTGACGGCCGAGAACAGGCGGGGACCTTCATGAGTTGGGTGCGGCGGGCCTCGATCTGTCACAGCATGGAGGTACGCTACGAACATGTGTTCGATGCCCCCTAACCGGGCTGTTCCGTTCTCTCTGCATCGTGATGAGAGTCGGCGACTGCCCTGTTCAGCGCCTCAACCAGGAAGTCCTTCAGCGTTTTCCCTTGCAAAGCTGCCGCGGCCTTGGCTCTCCGATGAAGTTCGTCGGGGATTTCGTAGTGGATCACAGCCATGACCCAGCGTAGGACAGTTGACTTCGTGATGCTTGTTCACAATGCGAGCTATGCTCACATAGTCCAGCCCGTATCCACATCACGGAACTGAGCGGAGGCAACAATGGCTGCCGTGCCCGACGACCCATCGACCCGTCGTACCTGCATCGATGCCTTCTGTGGCGCCGGAGGGCTCAGCCTCGGGCTCTTGCGAGCAGGATTCGATGTACGAGCGGCGTTCGATCTTGACCACTTCTCCATCGAGACCTACCGGCGGAACCTTGGCCCTCACGGGTTCGAGGGGGATGCCAACATCATCACCGGAGCTGAGCTGCTCACACGGGCTGAGCTGGAACGCGATCAGCTTGACCTGTTTGCCGGTGGACCTCCATGTCAAGGGTTTTCCAAACAGAAGCGCGGCGCGCATCTCGGGGATAAGCGGAACGCTCTCGTCTTGGAGTTCCTCCGCTTGCTTGTCGAACTTCGCCCCAAGGCGTTCCTGCTGGAAAATGTTCCTCAGTTGGCGCAGGTTCGTGGGAGGCACCTCGTAGACGAGTTCCACGAGCTGAATGAATATCGGCTCTGCGGCAAGTTCTACGTCGCTGCCAACTACGGCGTAGCACAGACTCGTGAACGGTTCGTTATGGTCGGCATACGTGGCGATCAATTGTCGGACTTTAGTAGCCCTGCTCCAACTACGCCGAATTGGCTTACTGTGGGGGAGGTCATTGGTGATCTACCGGAGCCGCCCCTGGATTACTCGGTTCACCCTGAGTTTCATAACCACCAAACCGCTCGGGTAACTCAGGCAAATGTTGAGCGGTTTTCCTATGTTCCACAAGGGGGAGGATGGCAGGACATCCCGTTCGAGATGCGACTCCCTTGTCACCAGACCGTTGACACGAAGAGTGGCGGTTGGCCGGACGTGTATGGACGACTCAAGTGGGACGGTCAGTGCCCAACCATCACCGGTGGGTTCGATAGCTTCACTCGGGGCCGCTACGGTCATCCCCTTTTCGACCGTCCGCTCACGCCTCGAGAAGCCGCACGTCTGCAGGGATTTCCAGATAGTCATGTCTTCTTGGGGACCCGTCACGACGTCAGGCACCAGATCGGAAACGCTGTGCCCGTGCCTCTCGCCCAGGCGCTGGGGCGGGCGGTCCTCGACGCGCTAGAAGGCCGCACTCCTCGCAAACAACAAGTGGTCGAGCTGCCGCTATTCGACTTGGAGAAGGCCGGGTAAGTCGGAGGTCAGCAAATTACCGAAATTGCGGATCGGAGGTAGATTCGAATACTTTCCCGTGATGTATTCGAATGGCGGATCGAGATAGTAGAGGCCATACAACTTCGCGATATACTTTTGATAGAGGGCAATAGTGCCGGGGACGAGCGTGTCACGGGCAAAGCATCGCTCAGCCGTCCGCTCAGCTTTGGGAACCCCCCTTTCCGGCATTACGTTGTTCTCGTTCGCCAGGCAGAGGATAGAGCGGTAACGCCCTGGGCCTCCGATTGCATCTAATATACGCTGGTGTACTGCAGCTTGAGATATGCGCTCACGGGACGAGATCTTGGTCGGCACAACAAGGACTATTGGTTCCTCGTCATCAATGTACGTGAGATCAACGGGAATCAATTCAGTTTCATCAGCCGAACCGGGAACCTTTAGGCGAAGCGCTCCTGACTCGGGTCGGCCCGTAAGCATTGCGAGCACCGGCCCGATCACCATTTCAAGGAAGGAACCGGGGCCTCCTCGATTCCCAGCGTTGAAGATGTCTACAGCCGCCCCATAACCGATGACCGCTGAGTAGACCGCCCGATCGACAGACGATCTCTCGATTGCCACTTGTCGAGTACCGGACTTCTCGGCTTCCACGAGGGCGGCGACGAACGACTTCCATAGATCGCCGAAGGTGTCGGGGTTGCCCTCGAACAACGACTCGTTCACCGGACGCGAGAACGGCAGGGGTGAACCGTGCGCCGTGTACACGTGATAGCGCTTGCCCCCGCCTCCCTTCCACGTCATCGGGTGAGGCTCCGCATGCTCGAGAAGGACTCGCAGTGCGCTGGTTCCGAACTCTCCAGCCAACTCCAAGCTCGTACGTGGATCGACTCTTCTGACCCTCTTGAGATGGTTAAAGTCGGCAGCTAGCTCCTCGAACGGCATGGAGGCACACTGTCAGAGATGACGACGCGATGCACGGACGAACGCACGCGCGAGCCCATCCTCTGAGGTGATCTCGCCACCGAGTGAGGCGGTTCGCCGGAGGATGAGCCTCCAGGCGACGAAGGGCACCGGCATCGAAGTGGCACTTCGGTCGGAACTCCATCGTCGCGGATTGCGCTTCCGGCTTCACCGCCGCATCCTTCCCGGGACGTCTCGCGAGATCGACATCGTCCTTCCCGCCTCGCGCGTGGCTGTGAGCGTGTTCGGCTGCTGGTGGCACGGTTGTCCCGAGCATTTCTCCCAGCCGAAGAGGAACGCCGAATGGTGGGCAGCCAAAATCGCAAGCAACGTCGCCCGGGATGCCGACACCGCGCGGCGATTGGTGGAGCTTGACTGGACACCGATCGAGGTTTGGGAGCACGAATCGCCAGTTGCAGCCGCAGACCGAGTGGTCGATGGAGTCAGATCGTCGCGCGCTGTCCGAGTTCGAGCGCCCCGGTGAGCACGACGGGTCCTTCGCTGCGAGCAGTGGCTCGATTCGCAGTTGCGTAGCCGCCTCCTTCGCTGGCCGGCAGCGGCAGAGAAGTAGAAACCAGAAATCTTCGCTGGAAGCCTTGACTTCGCGCCGCGATCGAGTCATGGATATCGACCCCAAGGGCGCTTGTCTCCGGTCGCACAGGGCACAGCCCATGCCTGCGCACCACCAACCCCATCGTTCCCGCGGCGAGCACGCCGCCGTCTCGTCGCGCCGCCGGCCGTGCCGGACGCCGAGCCTGACCGTGGGGCCTGCCCGCTACGTCACCCTCGACCAGGCCCACGAGGCGGCGGCGGTCGCCGTCCTGGCGGACCTGCTCGCCCCGTACCTCGAGCCCGACGAGGAGGAAGCCGCTTGACCGCCCGAGCCCGTGGAGGTCTCCTCCAACCATTCAGTCCGTCCGCCACAGGAGGAGCCCGCCCGTGAGAGTCGCCACCTACACCCGGATCTCGACCGACGAGGACCACCAGCCCTACTCGCTGGAAGCCCAAGCCGAGCGCCTCGGGGCGTATGTGAAGAGCCAGCCCGACTGGGAGCTCACCCGCCGCTTCAGCGACCAGGCCTCGGGGGCCTCGACCGAGCGCCCGGGCCTCAAGCGTGCCCTGGCCGAGGCCCGGGCCGGGCGCTTCGACCTGCTCCTCGTCTACCGGGTCGACCGGTTCTCCCGCTCGGTGCGGGGCCTCGCCCAGCTCCTCGAAGACCTCGACGCCGCCGGCGTCGCCTTCCGCTCGGCGACCGAGCCCTTCGACACGACGACCGCGGCCGGACGGATGATGGTCCAGATGCTCGGCGTCTTCGCCGAGTTCGAGCGGGCGACCATCGTCGACCGGGTGATCGCCGGCATGGAGCGAAAGGCCGCACGAGGCGGCTGGTGCGGGGGATCACGTCCCTTCGGCTACGACGTCGACCCCACGACCGGCTACCTGACCCCCAAGGCCGACGAGGCGCCGCTCGTGCCGGTCATCTTCGACCGCTACGCCCACGGCAGAGACGGCGCCCGGGCGCTGGCCGTGTGGCTGAACGAGGCCGGGCACCGCACCAAGGCCGGCAGGCCCTGGAGCCACACGGCCGTCCTCACCGTGCTGCACAACCCGGTCTACGTCGGCAAGGTCTTCTTCCGCGACGCCCTCCACGACGGTCCCCACCCCCACCTCGTCGACGAGAAGCTCTTCGACCGCGTCCAGGCCCTCCTCTCCGAGCGGGGCGAGGACTACTCCAAGCGCGCCTCGGCGACCTCGCCGTTCCTCCTAGCGGGCCTCGTCGTCTGCGCCCGCTGCGGCAAGCACTTCGTCGGGACCTCGGCTGTGGGCAACCGCTACCGGTACCGCTACTACACGTGCTTTACCCGCCAGCGCTACGGCACGAAGTACTGCGACGCCGAGCGCCTCCCGGCAGAAGAGCTGGACGCGGCGATCCTCGACACGCTGCTCCACACCTACGAGCACACCGACCTCTTCGACAAGGCCGTCGCAGCGGCCCGACACCGGGCACACGCCGAGCGAGGCAACCACGAGCAGGAGCTGGCCGTCGTCGACGCCGGGATCACCAAGGCCGAGGACGCCATCGAGCGCTACCTCTCGGCCTTCGAGGCCGGCACGCTGTCCGAGGCCCAGTGCGGCAAGCGCCTGGAGCTGCTCGCCGCCAAGGTGCGCGACCTCCGCCAGCGGCGTGAAGAGCTGCGCGCCGCCATGGAACACGCGTCCGCGCAGGCGCCCGACTCCGACGAGATCGCCGAGATGCGACACCACATCGAGAAGGCCGTCACCGACGGCGCCGTGCCGGCGCGCAAGGCACTGCTCCAAGCGCTCGTCCACGAGATCCGCGTCGAAGGTCGCGACCGCGTTGTACCGTGGTTCCGCGTGCCAGGCGGCGCGGACCCGAAGGTTCGCGCCCTGGCGCGTTCGGCGCCCCCGGCCGGAGCCGGGCCAGTCCTCCGACGCATCGTCCGGCTGAGCCGGCGCCAGGAGCTGACGTGATGAGAACGCCCTGGAGAAAAGGGGATCTTCAGGTTTCAGTGGGGACGGCGGGTGGTCCGGAACCGGGGCGGGCGCATGGTCGTCGGCCACGTGACACCACCGGCGTGGAGGAGGACGCGGAGCCGGTAGGGGGAGAAGTTGACGATGCCCCGATCGGCGCGCTTCACCTGCTTCGCGCAGAAGTTCGTTCCTCCGTGGGCCCGTTCAACGCGCCGGTGCGATGATGATCCAAGATCTCCTCGCGCCAGCGCGACAGGGTATTGCCAATCGTGCGGATCTTCGCGCCGTCGTCTGTCTTGCAGCCTTCGATCGCGTGGTCGAGGAGCACGGCCGCTTCGGCGGGATCAACGAGGAGGTAGACGCTGCGCACCGATTCGCCAGCCAGGCGCCCAGCAGGTCGTCGTTCGGGTCCCCGACGCGCAGTGCCTCGAGGAGCTTCGCTCGCCCGCGATCATCGGGCCGCTCGTCACCTCTTGCGAGGAGCTTGCGGACGCGGAACAGCGGATCGTCCTTCCGGCCGCTCTGGCCAAGGGCCTCCTGAGATGAGGGCGGAGCCCGGCACGGTAAGTGTCGGTCAGGGCGAGGGCCACCGCCCGGATGCCCCGGAGCCAGCGCCCGGATCGGCCGTCGCACTATCGCGGCAGCTTGACGGCACTTTTCCCCTCAAAGAGGTCGATGACCATCCTGCGGTCGAGGTTCACGAAGGTGGCGGCGTACACCGTCGTGTGTGTGGGGTGCGCCGCAAGGTAGGAGTGCTCGTCGACACCAAGCGCACGCACCGAGCCCACCCGGCGCGGGTCGTCCACGAGCGAGGTCCCGCAACAGGTCATCGCCGACCCCGCGGTGTCCCAGCCGACCCCGTACTCGGCGGACACCGAGGCGACCGACGGGCAGAGCGGGTGCACCTGGCGGGTCACCTCGTAGCCGGCCCGAGCAGTGAGCACCTGGCGAGGGACGATGCCGTTGATCGTCTCGGCCCACGTCAAGTTCGCACAGCCTGGGCGCCGGCACCGTTAGCGGCGCTTGTTGACGAGCAGATGGGTCGGGCGCCCGAAGCGGTGCACGTCGCGCAGGTGGAGGTCGACGCGCTCGTGGGCCTCGGCGCGCTTGCGGCACGACGGGCACCAGACCCCGCGCTTCGTGGACTAGCTGGTGATGACGACGTCGCCGGGTTGCTCTTCCATCTCGAGCACGACGACGCCAGGGATCCCCAGCATCCCCTCCGCATGCCCAGTACCGTCGCTCACGTCAGGGGCATCCTTCCTTGGGTGAATGGGCTCACCGCAACGATGTCGAGGCCCCTGGCCGCGTTGGTGGATGGTCAGCCGGAGTGCCGGATCAGGGAGACCCCTCCCCACTCATCCCGGAAGAGCCCCTTTAGGACTATTTGTGTCGGATCGGAGGGGAAAGTTGCCCAATAGCAGCGACGACGCTGAAGTGACTTTGAACGCGCCGGAATATCAACCGGCCTCCACTGCGTTCGAAACTGGCCAGCTCGGCGAAATGGGCACCACCGGTGCGGCTCGCATGTTCGTGCGAGCTCTACCAGTTCTGGTCGTCGTCGCCAGTGTCCTGATCGTGTTCTCTAGACGCCCAGATGCGTTCATCCATCCCCAGTTCTGGGCCGAGGACGGCAAGTACTGGTTCGCAGCAGCCTACAACCACGGCGGAGTTGCAGAACTGTTTCAGCCACATACCGGGTACCTCCAATTCCTATCCCGCTTCACTGCAATGGTGAGCATGTTGTTCCCGGTCTCGTGGGCTCCGGGCATTTTCGTGGCTGTGGCCGTGGCGGTTCAGGTGGCGCCAGCGGCGTTCTTAGTCTCAGAGCGCTGTTCGTCTCTGATTGCGTCGAGAACGCTGCGCCTCTTTTTGGCGTCCCTCTACGTGGCGATTCCGAACTCCTTCGAGGTCGACGCCAACTTGACGAATGCACAGTGGCATCTCGCCCTCCTCGCGCTACTGGTCGTCGTGGCCAAGCCCCCACGCACCGCCCCGGCCCGTGTGGCAGACGTGGGCATCGTCGCGCTGTCGGGACTCACTGGGCCTTTCTGCATCCTGCTCTTCCCGGTGGCGTGCGTGTTCCTCGCGCTGCGCCGCAGGCCTTGGACGGCCGTCCTAGTGGGCGCGGTCGGAGTCACGGGGCTGGCTCAGCTCGTGATGCTCTTCACGTCGCCACGCGGCAGCCCCGGCGCGCTCGGAGCCAGCATCAGCGGGTTCTTCACGATCGTTGGCAGGCAGGTGTTCTTGGGAGCCATCGTAGGGCAGTCGGGTCTGGAGCACCTTTCCCATGGCGGTGACTGGAGCGCAATCTCCATAGCCGCTGGCGCAGCTGGAATCGCGTTCGCTCTGGCAGCGGGTATGCAGGTCCGTACCGAGGTGCAGATCGTTGGACTGTTTGGCGCACTGGTATTGGCAGCATCTTTGGCCTCGCCGACTTCGACCAACCCCATCAAAGACTGGGTGGGGCTCTCCTTACCCGGAGTCGGAGGGCGTTATTGGCTCATTCCGATGTTCGCGTTCCTCGCCCTCGCTGTCGGAGTCATCGACCAACGCTGGGACCCGTCCCGCATCTCCGAGTGGCGAGCACTACATCGTCGGGCATGGCCGCGTGCCCGTTCCGATGGGGCCCGACTCATCAGTCCGTGGGTGGCGGCGACCATGGCAGGGGCCGTCCTCGTTGTCCTTGCCACGCTTGCTATCGGCATTCCCCGAGACTGGCGCTATCCGCCCTTCGTCAACTACCACTTCGCCCGCTATGCCGCGGTCTTAGTAGGTCCCACCGTAAATACAAGTACGTAAGTACAGTGACGTAACCAGGGGCCCGCGGTAGCGTAAGGGCTCCCCGAGGAGGGGAGCCCGGTGACCAGAAAGAGCCCCTACGTGCTGGATCTGACGACCGAGCAGCGACACGAGCTCGAAGCGCGGGCCCGGCGCTATACGTCACCGTATCGAGATGTCGTGCGCGCCAAGATCGTACTCATGGCCGCGCGTGGGCTGGACAACGACGAGATCGCCGCTCGGCTCGACACCAGCCGGGTGATCGTCTCGAAGTGGCGAAAGCGCTTCTTCGAGCAAGGCCTGTCCGGCCTCGAGGAGCGTCCCCGGGGCGGTCGACCCCGGGTCTTTCCCCCCTGAGGTGGTCGTCGCGGTCAAGTCGTTGGCCTGTGAGCTGCCGAGCCGTCTCAATGTGCCGCTCAGCCGGCTGTACGTCCCCGACATCCAACGGGCGGTGATCGAGCGCGGCATCGTCGCCGAGATCTCCGGCGCCACGATCTGGCGCTGGCTGTCGGAGGACGCGATCAAGCCGTGGCGATACCGGTCGTGGATCTTCCCGCGCGATCCGAACTTCGAGACCAAGGCCGCCCGGGTGCTCGACCTGTACGCACGAGAGTGGGAGGGAAAGCCACTCGGCAAGCGTGATTTCGTCATCTCCTCGGACGAGAAGACCTCCATCCAGGCCCGCGTGCGCCGTCACGAGACCATGGCCGCCACCCCCGGCCGTGACATGCGCGTCGAGTTCGAGTACAAGCGCGGAGGCGCCCTGCAGTACCTCGCCGCCTGGGACGTCCATCGGGCCAAGGTCTTCGGCCGCTGCGAGCCAAGCACCGGGATCGAGCCCTTCGGCCGCCTCGTCGACCAAGTGATGACCGCCGAGCCCTACGCCTCGGCTCGACGCGTGTTCTGGGTGGTTGACAACGGCTCGTCGCATCGTGGCAACGCTGCCTGCGAGCGCCTCTCGAAGCGCTGGCCCAACGCCCAGCTCGTGCAGCTCCCCGTCCACGCCTCGTGGCTCAACCAGGTGGAGATCTACTTCTCGGTGATCCAGCGCAAGGTCCTCACCCCCAACGACTTCAGCGACCTCGCCGAGATCGAGTCCCGCCTCGCCGCCTTCGAGCGCCGCTACGAGCACGCGGCCGCGCCCTTCGAGTGGCGCTTCACCCGTGACCACCTCGCCCTGCTCATGAAGAAGCTCGCCGACAAGCCGGAGTACCAGCTCGCCGCCTGACGCCCTCTCGGCTCACACGATACGTAATCGAAATTGTGATCCAGACCACT
>JAJYPY010000049.1 GCA_021794995.1 Actinomycetes bacterium
CGAGACCGACGCAGCGCCGGTGCCGAAATCGTCGATGGCAACCCGCACGCCCAACGCCCGGAGCCGGTCCAGCCCGTCTCGCGCGCCGGCCTGATCGGTCATGAAGAGCGTCTCGGTGACGTCGACGGTGAGCGCGTCGGGCGGGAGCCCGCTCTCTTTCAGGGCGTGCTCGACGTCACAGGGAAACGCGACGTCGCTGAGCTGCATCCCCGACACGTTGACGCTGACCCCGACGCCGGGCTCCCCCCTCTCGCGCCAAGCCACGCAGTCCCTGCAGGCCTCGGCCAGCACCCACCGACCGATGCTCGTGATCAGTCCCTCCGACTCGGCGATGGGAACGAACTCGCTCGGAGGCACGCTGCCCAGCGTCGGGTGGCGCCACCGCAAGAGCGCTTCCCGGGCGATCACCCGGCGGGACCCGATCTCCTGCACGTCTTGATAGACGATGCGGAACTGTCGATCGGCGACGGCGCGGTGCAGTGCCGCAGAGATCTCCGCGCGCCGCGTCTCTTGGTGGTCGATCGCAGGGTCGTAGACCTCGATCCGTCCGCGCCCGAGCTGCTTGGCTCGGTACATCGCATGGTCCGCTCGCCCGAGCAGCGCCTCCGCGGTGTCGCCGTCCTCTGCGACCGCGACGCCGATGCTGGCCGCCACGACGGCACCGCGCGCTCCCACCACGAACGGCTCCTCGAACCGTGACGCGATCCGCTCGGCGACCGCGACGCCTTCAGGGAAGGGATCCACCAGGTCCTCGCACAGGACCACGAACTCGTCGCCTCCGAGGCGCGCGACCGTGTCGTTCGGGCGTACGACCGCGCTCAGCCGGCGCGCCGCCTGCACCAGCAGCTGGTCGCCGGCAGAGTGGCCCGAGGCGTCGTTCACGGACTTGAAGTAGTCGATGTCCATGAAGAGCACCGCGATCCGGGTCGCACGGCGCGACGCCGACTCGACCGCATGCTCGATCCGGTCGAGCAGCAAGACCCGATTCGCGAGGCCGGTGAGCGGGTCGTGCAGCGCCTGGTGCTCGAGGCGCGCCCTGTGCTCAGCGAGCTGCGCTTCGAGGGCACCCCTGGTCACCTCGAAGCGCTGTGCCATGCGCACAAGGCTCGACTCCGCCCCGTGCTGGACGACGCCGATGCACAGCTCGACCATCTCCGGCCCGAGACCCAGCGTGCGGGCCTCTTCGCGGATCACGTCGGCACACACTTGGCGCCATCGCAGGTACAGCTTGGTGATGCTCGAAAGGGAGAGCCCTCCCATGAGCGGCGACTCCCCCACCCGGTCCCACTCTTCGGACCGGTCCCTGGTGACAACCTTTCCCGAGACCAAGTAGTCGGCCACCGCGAGGGTCCCGGCAGTGGTGGAGCGCACGATGTCGGACTCGACGCCGTCTCGCTGGGGATCCCAGTCGCTGCTCGACCGCCACTGCGAGACGAGACGCGCCGTGATCTCCTCGGCGCGCCTGCGCAGTGCCGCGCCGATCTCGGGTGCAGGACCACTCTCCGCCAACCCCGTACCGCCTTTCGAACGCCCTCCGAGCATCCTCACGGCTTCCCCTGCCGTCCTGAGCTCCACTTGTCGCGCGATATCGCACTCGAAGTGCAATACGAAGATTATACGCCGCGTGCGCCCCCGGCGTCAGGCATCCGAGCGAGCCGCCTCCTCGAGTCGCCACCATTGCACCGCGGCCGCAAGCTCCTTTGCGTCGAAATCCGGCCAGTAGGTCGGCGTGACGTGCAGGGGCGCTCCGGCAGCCTGCCACAGCAAGAAGTTCGAGACGCGCTGCTCCCCCGACGTCCTCACCAAGAGGTCCACCGGAGGAAGGAGCGGCTCGTAGAGGTACCCGGCAAACGTGACCTCGCTGATCTCGACCCCGGCATCGCGATGTGCGCGCAAGAGGTTCCTCGCGGCGAAGACCAGCTCCTCGCGCGACCCGTAGTCGAATGCGAGCGTGAAGTTGAGCCCGGTGTTGTCCTTGGTCAGTTGGACCGACTCTTCCATCTCGCGCAGAATGCGCTCCGGCAGCCGCGAGGTTCCCGACACCGGCCGGCCGATGCAGCGGATACGCACATTGTTTCTGTGCATCTCCGTGCGGCGCGCATAGATGTTCTTGTGCAGGCTGAGGATGAAGTCGACCTCCAACCTCGGACGGGTCCAGTTCTCGGTGGAGAACCCGTACGCCGTGAACCAGCCGATGCCGAGATCGTCGGCCGCACGGACGACCTCTGCGAGCGTCGCCTCACCTTGGCGGTGACCCTCGGTGCGCGCGAGCCCACGGGACTCTGCCCACCTGCCGTTGCCGTCCATGATGACCGCGACATGCGATGGGACGGGTCGCTGCGGGGGCACGGCATCGGGGCTCGGCGTCCCCGAGCGGCCGCCGGTCCGCCCCTCGTCGTCCATCCAGACGAGTCTAGGGAGGCAAGAGTCCCCTTGCGGTGCGCCGGTGCGCCGGCGCGCCGGGTCGCGGCTGCCCCACGACGTAGAATGCCGCGAGGCGATGGAGCTCGCCGTGGACTGCCGGAAGGCTGATGGCTCCTGTCGTGACCGATGCGTCGACAGGAGGACGAGGTGGCGAGCGGCTCACATCCGGGCTTCGAGCGCCTGAGCGCACGGACGCCGTCCGGCCCCGCTCGTCTGGACGGGGACGCGGTCCGAGATCATGCTCGCACTCGGTCGACCGGGGCTCCGACCGCCGGCGTCCTCTTCCCCGGCGCCCTCTCCCCCGACGTCCCCTCCCCCGACGTCCCCTCCCCCGACGTCCCCTCCCCCGACGTCGCCGATGAGGACTCGGCCGTGCCGGAGTACGTCACGGACCTGCACCTCGACCGCGTGATCGACGAGCTGCTCGCAGGGTTCGAAGCGTACGAGCTGCGACCGCTCTACCTCCGGAGGCTCCGTGACGAAGCCGAGATCGACTACCGCCAGGAAGTCTTCTCAGATCTCGAGCGCCGCCCCCTGCTCGACGACGTGCGCCGCTTCTCGCGAGCGATGGCGACCGTACGGTCGCATCTCGCACGCGCCGCGCGGGTCGCCGCCCAGCCCCATCAGGCAGCGCGCTGGCACCTCGACGCCGTACAGACCTATGCCGGCGCCGTCGTCGCGCTGCAAGAGGACCTCGCCAAGGCGGACCCGCGCTCCCGTGCGCTGCGATCCTTCGCCGCGCATCTGACCGGCTACGTGGAGTCCGCGGGGTTCCAGAAGATGGTCGAGGAGGGCGCGTCGGTCCAGGAGCGCCTGAGTTCGGTGCGCTACATCCTCCACCTGCGCGAGCTCACCGTCACGGTCGGGCGCGACGAAGGCGAGCCCGATTACGCCGCGCAGGTGCTCGCCACCTTCGACCGCTTCCGCTACGCGGCGTCGAGGGACTACCGCATCCCGCTGCGGGACTGGGACGACATGAACCATGTGGAGTCCCAGATCCTCGACCGGGTGGCGCTCTTGTTCCCCGACGCGTTCGACGCGCTGGCGGAGTTCCAGTGTCGCTGGAAGGACTTCTTGGACCCGCCGGTCGTCACGTTCGACCGCGAGGTGCAGTTCTACGTCTCGTACCTCCAGTGGATGGAGCCGTTGCGATCGTCCGGGCTCTCGTTCTCGTTTCCGGAGGTGTCACGTCGGCTGGGGCGGTCGACAGCGGTCGACGCGTTCGACGCCGCGCTCGCCACCACACTGGTGCGCGCCGGACGCCAGGTCGTCACCAACGACTTCTCCCTGAGCGAACCCGAGCGCATCCTCGTGGTCACCGGGCCGAACCAAGGTGGCAAGAGCACGTTTGCCCGGATGTTCGGGCAGCTCCATCACCTCGCCTCCCTGGGGTGTCCGGTGCCGGGCACCCGTGCTCGGCTCCAGCTGAGCGACGCCATCTTCACGCACTTCGCACGCCAGGAGGATCTGTCGGTGACAGGCGGCAGGCTCGAGGACGACCTGCAACGGATGCGGCGCATCCTGTCCGAAGCAACGGCCGAGAGCGTCCTCGTCGTGAACGAGATCTTCACCTCCACGACGCTGCGCGATGCCGCGTTCCTCGGTCGTAAGGTGCTCGAGCGCGTGACCGAGCTCGGCACGCTCTGCGTGTACGTGACGTTCGTCGACGAGCTCGCATCGTTGAACGAGTCGACGGTGAGCATGGTGAGCACCGTCGTGCCCGAGGACCCGTCCACGCGCACCTACAAGGTGTTGCGACGCGACGCGGACGGACGCTCCTATGCGATTGCCATCGCTCGCAAGCACGGGCTGACCTACGACCAGCTGACGCGGAGCCTCGCCCGATGACAGTGCGGCTCATGACCCCGGACCGGGACTTCGACCTCGCGTCGCCCCTCCCGCCCCACGAGCCCGAGCTCACCGCGGACCTCGGGCTGACCACGCTGTGGGCAGCGATGGCGGAAGGGGATCGCTACCTGTGGGACGTCGCGCGGGTGGTGACCCTGCGCGGCTGCCTGGACCCGGCCACGATCCGCTACCGCCAGGAAGTCCTCTCCGACTTCAGGTCGCACCCCGAGGTGGCACGCGAGCTCTACGTGATCTCGAGCGAGGCGACGGTCGGCAAGAAGCGCATCCATGGCATGCTGCGGCGCACTCCGACCAGCACGCTGCGTCACAGCGTCGACGCCCTCAAGGTGCTCGTCGGACACCTACGGCGGCTGCGCGAGGTCGCGGCGGCGCACGACGGCACGTGGCACTCTGCTGGAGCCCGAAGGTTCTTCGCCACAGTGCTCGCCCAGCTGGACGACGGCTACTTCGCACAAATCGAGCGCCATCTGACGCTGCTGCGGTTCAAAGACGGCCAGTGGATGAGCGCGCAGCTCGCACAGGGCAACCGGGGAACCGCCTACACGCTCCGCGTGCCGAGCGACGTGCGGGCGCGCCGACAGCGCCGGTTCCGCACCACGGACCACCGAGCGTATGCGTTCGATGTCCACCCCCGTGATGAAGCCGGCCTCGAAGCGCTGGGCGACCTGCGCGACCGGGCCACGAACCTCGTCGCCAATGCACTGGCCCAGTCCACCGACCGCATTGCCGCGTACTTCACCCAGCTGCGGACGGAAGTCGCGTTCTTCGTGGCGTGCCTCAACGTGGAGCGCCGTTTGGAGGCAGCAGGGGTGCCCACCTGCCGACCTGAACCCGTCGGATTGCAGCCTGCACCGATCCTGTCGGCGCGTGGCCTCTATGACGGCGTCCTTGCGTTGCGTACCTGCGGGCGGGTGATCGGAAACGACCTCCACGCGGACGGCAGGACCCTCGTGATGATCACCGGAGCCAATTCGGGTGGGAAGTCCACGTTCCTGCGGAGCATCGGTCTCAGCCATCTCCAGCTGCAGTGCGGGATGCATGTCTGCGCCGAGCGCTACCGAGCGTCCGTCTGCGATGGGCTCTTCACGCATTTCGCTCGCGAAGAGGACGTCACCATGCGCAGCGGCCGCTTCGACGAGGAACTGGGCCGGATGAGCCGGATCACCCGTCAGCTCTCGCCGCACTCGATGCTCTTGTGCAACGAGTCCTTCACCGGGACGAGCGAGTGGGAAGGGTCCGAGATCGCCCGTCAGGTCGTCCGCGCGCTCGTCGGACACGGGGTGCGAGTGGTCTTCGTGACCCACCTCTACGATCTGGCCCAGAGCCTGTACGAGCAGGCGACGGGCCCGACGCTCTTCCTCCGAGCCGAGCGCCTGGACGATGGGAGCCGGAGCTTCAGGATTCTGGAGGGTGCGCCATTGCCCACGAGTTACGGCCCGGACCTCTACGAGCGCATGGGCGGGTGGCTGCCCCGACCACGTCGCACGTGATGAGCACGGTCCCCGATGCCGCCGAGCCCGCGGGCGTCGATCCCGCGGGCGTCGATCCCGGTGCTGCCTCGCGGGTGGCCGAGCTTGCGCGGCGCATCGCCGAGCTTCCCGGCCAGGAGCGCTCCCTCACCGCTCGCGCGGCCCGGCTCGCTGAGAAGGCGGCGACTGCTCGCTACCACATCGCGGTGCTCGGAGACTTCAAGCGCGGCAAGTCGACCGTCGTCAACGCGGTCATCGGTCGCACAGTGCTGCCGACCGGTGTCCTCCCACTCACCACCGTCGCGACGGAAGTGCGCTTCGGTTCGGCGCAGGATGCCGCGTGCGTGATCTTCGAGGACGGACGCCGCCTCCGCATCTCCGTCGACGAGGTCTCCCGTTTCGTCAGCGAAGAGGAGAACCCGGGCAATCGTAACGCCGTCGTGAGAGTGGAGATCGAGGTGGTGCAGCTCTTGGGCGCACCCGGTGTCGTGCTGGTCGACACCCCGGGGCTCGCCTCGGTCAGCGAGCGCCAGTCGACGGCCGCGCGCGACGCCCTCGAAGTGAGCGACGGCGCGGTCGTGGTCCTCTCGGTCGACAGTCCCCTGTCACAGAGCGAAGCGACCCTCGTCACGGAGCTGGGCGAGCGCGGCGGCAGGTGCTTCATCGTGGTGAACAAATGCGACCACGTCTCGTCTGCAGAGCTCGACCAGGTCCGCGGCTACGTCGCCGCGCAGCTGGAACGCCTGCTCGGGCGCGACGTCTCGCCATACATGATCTCTGCCCGTCGGGCCATCGACGCTCGTGGCGGTGGGCCCGGCGGCGACCCGGGGTTCGACGCGTTTCGACGCGACCTCGTCGCCTTCGTGCGCGACGAGCTGGCGGTCGCCCGTCAGGCGGCAGAGGCACTCGAGCTCGGTCGGCTTGCGGCCGGCGTCTCCGCCGCGCTGGCCGTCGAACGTGCCGCCGCCAACCTCGACCTCGACACCCTCGGGGAGCGGCTGCGCCGGTTCGAGGCTGCCGCGGACGACGTACGCCGCCTCTTCGCCGACGATCGACATCTGTTGGACCGCGACGTGGCGGCGATCATCCAAGGGGCGGGGCGCACCCTCACCGAGCACGCAGCGGGCGCGGCCGCGCGTGAGTGGCCCCGGATCGCCGATGGGGTCGCCACCGTCCGCGGGCGCGCCCTCGATCGGGCGCTCGACGACGCCGTCGCCGGGGCCGTCCGGCGGATCTTCGAACCACTGCGGCTCGCGGCGCAGTCCCGCATCGACGAGGCGTGGGGCTCGTCCGCCGCGCGTTTCGCCCGACAGGTGCACGCACGTGCGTCCGAGCTGCGCGCGGCGGCGAACGAGCTCTTCGACGTCTGTCTCCCCGACCTCGCCGTCCCGATGGTGGCCGCGCAACCCGAGCGGTTCTCCTACGTCTTCTTGCACGTGGAGAGCCCCGGTACGTCGCTCGGAAGGTTCGTCCAGACGCTGCTGCCCACGCGGGGCTCGCGACGCCGCATGCTCGAGGCCGCGCGACTGCGGTTCTGGCGTGAGCTCGACAAGCACGCTGGCCGTGCCCGCTACGACTTCGGGGAACGGCTCGAAGCAGCGAAACGCTCCTTCGTCGCCGACATGACCGCGGAGCTCGACGAGATCGAAGCCTCCATCGTGACCGCCGTGCACACGGCGCGCGCGGCGCTCGAAGAGACCGAAGCCCGCCAGTCAGCGCGCGCGGAGGAGTGGCGGCATGCCGCGGAGATCGCGAGCGAGGCGGAGCGCCTGGTGCGCTCCGTGCCGATGGCGATCGGCCCTTACCACCGGGACACGTAGAGCGCGATCACCAGCACCACGAGCACATAGAGCAAGTAGAGGTTGACGTCACCGGACTGGATGGGCTGGAGCCATCGTGACACCGCGCGAAGGGCGCGCCAGGCAGGGAGGTAGAGGTAGCGCTCGAACAGCGGCGTCACGCTGATCCGGTAGTGGACCGGGCCCGACCTACCCGCTGGGTCGTCGGACGCCCGGTCCACGTGGACATCGGGACGGTAGAGGCGATCGAACGTCACCCGAACCGGATTGGCGAAGGTCGTGGCCGTGTACTGCATGCGCGGCCGATACCGGACCATCCCGCCGTCCCAGACAGGACGCCGCAGCGTCGCCCCCCGCGGGCGCGCGACCACGTAGATCCCGATCGGGACCAGCGCGACCGCAGCGAGAAAGACGGCCAGGTAGGTCGGTGAGAAGGCCGAGAAGTCCGTGTGCGCGGGGATGACGGTGAGGTTCGGGAGAAGCAGGACGGGGCGGAGGTTCACCCCCGTGATCCCGTGCACCACTCGTCCGAGTGCCACCAGCACTGCGGGGGCACCGACGGCGAGGGCGACACACGCCGTGGCGAGGAAGCCGGGCCCGAGCACGGGCTGCCCCCGCTCGACCGCCCTCGACGTGCTCTCGGACCGGGGCATGCCGAGGAACCCCACACCGAACGCTCGGACGAAGGCCAGCACCGCAAGTCCTGCCGCGAGCCCGAGTACCGCGGCCGCGAGGAGGATGACGACTCCGACGGCGTGGCTCGGGATGCGAAACCCCTGGAACAGGCCCTGGAACACGAGCCACTCGCTCACGAAGCCGTTCAGCGGCGGGAGGGCTGCCATGCCGAGAGTGCCGACGAGCACGACCACCGTCGAGCGAGGGAGGCGATGGACCAGCCCGCCGAGCCGATCCAGGTCCAGGGTCCCGGCGGCGTGCTCGACGACCCCGGCCTCGAGGAAGAGCAACGCCTTGCTCGTCCCGTGGTTGACGGTGTGGTAGAGGCCCACCAGGAGAAGGAAGGCGCCGAGCACACGTTGCCCGTTCGCGGTGAAGGTCAGCGACGCACCGAACGCCGTTACGACAATGCCGACGTTCTCGATGGTCGAGTAGGCCAGGAAACGCTTCAGCTGCCGTTCCATCAGCCCGTAGAGGACCCCGAGAACCGCCGAGGCCGCTCCGACGACGAGCATGACGATCCCCCACCAGGTCGGACCCGCGCCGAGGAGCACAAAGGAGAAGAGGGCGATCCCGTAGACACCGAGCTTGACGACGAGACCGGAGAGGAACGCCGAGCCGTCCGCGGGCGCGACGGGGTGGGCCGAAGGCAGCCAGATGTGCAACGGGACGAGACCCGCTTTGAAGCCGAAGCCGACGAACGCGAGGACGAAGGCAGCGTCACGCCATCCCATCGCGATCCCGCCAGCGCGCGCGGCGATGACCGCGAGGTCGAGGCTGTGCGCCTGCGTGGCGAGGATCGAGAAGGCTGCCACCACCAGGACGAACCCGACCTCGCCGAGGACGAGGTACAAGAACGCGCCCTCCCGGACTCCTGCCGCCCGGCTGTGGCGCAGCACCAGCAGGGCGCTGGTCAGGGTCATCGCCTCCCAGGCGACGAGAAAGGTGGTGACGTTGCCGGCCAGGAGCACGCTCAAGGAGGCCACGGCGGCGAGGTTGTACGTGCACAGGTAGAGGGCCGTGCCGCTCCCGGGTCGGTGGTACCTCGGCACATAGGCACCGATCGCCATCGTGACCAGCCCGAGAAGGACGACGAACGGCGCGTCGAGCGACGTCGCTCGGAGCGAGAGTGCTCCGACGACGTCGTGAGCACCCGGCGACACCACCGCCCAACCCCTGCCTCTCTCGGCGAGCAGCACGCCGCTCGCGAGACACAGTGCGCCTCCGCTGCTCGACGCCACGGCGCTCATCACCACGAACGCCCGACGGCGCGCACCGAGGCCGAGCACCGCGGCGCTCAGCCAGATCGCCGCTTCTGCGAGGAAGACCGCACTCACGGCTCGGCTCCGGGGGCGGCTCCGGGGGCGGCTCCGGGGGCGGTTTGCATGTCGAGCGCGCTCACCTTCTCGACGAGACGGCCCACCGCGACGAGAAGGCCCTGCAGCAAGGCGAGCGGGCTGGGCGGACAGCCGGGGATGAAGACGTCAACGGGCAAGACACCATCGAGCGCGCCGTGAGCGAAGGCATCGGTCCCGAAGACGCCTCCGAGCGGGCAGGCGCCGACCGCGACGACGACCTTGGGATCCGGCATGGCGGCATAGGTCTTGCGCACGGCAAGCTCCATCGCCCGCACCATCGGGCCCGTCACGAGCAAGAGGTCGGCGTGGCGCGGCGTGGGGGTGAAGAAGAAGCCCAGGCGATGCAGGTCGTAGTGCGGAGCGGCCAGGAGCCGGATCTCGGACTCGCACACGGCGCACGAGCCGGTGTCCACGGTGCGGATGTGCAAGCTGCGCCCGAACGCCCGCGCGGCGACACGCAGCGCGCCGGCTGCACGCTCGGTCTCACGTTCGTCGCCATCTCGGAACGTCACGCTCATGATCCTTTCTGGCCGCGTTGCACCGGCGCCCGGCCTCACTCCGCCTCCTGCGCGCCCTCTGGATGGTCCCCCTGGTGGAGCTGCGCGTCCCGAGCGACGCGGAACCTCTTCATGAGGTCGCCCCGGCGCACCGCCGCCAGCTCGAACGTGCCGCTCGGGACCACCGCGCGCGGCGCCGCTCGGTAGCAGGCGCCACACCCGGTGCACGTGCCCACGTCGAGCACCAGTGTCCGCCCCTGCCGGGACAGAGAACCGTTGGGGCATGCGGCAACGACACGCTCGACCACCTCTGTCACGAGCTCGGCCACCACGACGCGTGGGGGTGACGGGAGCTCGGATGCCCATTGGTCCCGTGACGTGGAGACGGGATAGCGCGTCGTGACCACGCCCCGGAGCAGTCCGCGCCACGTCCAGACCGCCATCAGCGCGCGAACCCTGCGACCGTGAGCCAGAAGCTCGCCTCGATGATCGGAATGTCGGTGAAGACGTTGCGGGAGCGCGCCGCATCGTCGAACGCGCGCCAGTTGCGAACCGATGCGGGTCGAAGGCGGGCGCGCGCGATCTGACCGGCACCGTCGATCGCCAGCCACACGAGCGACTCACCCCTGGGCGACTCGCACCAGCCGAGCGCACTGGCCGCGCCACTGCCGCTGCCACTGCCGCCACTGCCGCCACTGCCGCTGCCACTGCCGCCACTGCCGCTGCCGCTGCTGCACGCGCACGCGCCGCTCTCGAGTTCCCCTCGCACCATCTCGCCCACGATGCGCGTGGACTCTTCGACCTCATCGACCATGACCTGCATGCGCGAGAGGACGTCGCCCCCGCGGCGTACGGGGACCTGCAATCCGTGGTCCTTGTAGTGGGGCACGAAGTGATCCGTGCGGCAGTCGATCGCTTGACCAGAGGCACGGGCGACGGGCCCCACGAGGCCAAGGCGCCCCGCGGTGTCCTCGGGCACGATGCCGGCGGACTCCAGGCGGTCGAGAAACGAATTGGTGGTCGTGAGCGCTCCGACGACTCGGCGCAGCCCGTCGACTGCGGGCGGGAGGAGCGCCCGGATCGCGCGGGCGTCGACAGGCCGCGTGACGCCCCCCACGCACAGCAGGCCGAAGAGGTACCGGTGGCCCGCGGCGGCGAGATTCAGCCGCAGGAGGTCCTCGAGCGCCATCTCTGCCTGCGCCTGGCCGACCGAGAGCCCCGTCGCTTGGCAGAGCGCGGCGATCGCGGCCGTGTGGTTGTAGATGCGCTCGAGCTCGAGGGCCACCACGCGCGTGCGCTCCACGCCGGGAGTCGGGCGGCAGCGCGTCGCCGCCTCTGCGGCGCGGCAGTATGCCCAACCGTTCGCAACCGCCGAGAGGCCCTCGGCCCGCTCCACGAAAAAGAGGCCCCGGTCGAGCTCCATCCCCTGCACCCGCCGCTCGATCCCCCGGTGCTTGTGCCACTGGTGAAGGTACAGGTCGAGGACCTCCTCCCCCGTCGTGACCAGCCCCATGTACAGCGACTCTTGACCGACCCCGCGTACGGGGCCGACCGGGAACTCGAAGGCTTCTCCTGCCACGAAGTACCGCGCCCGCACGGTCGAGGGATCCCTGCGCGGGGGCTCACCGAGTCTCGGGAACTCTCGCTCTGCGTGAGGGGGGACAAGCACTCGATTGAGCGACTTGCCGCCGGCCGGACGCGCACCGAACTGCTCGTAGATCTCGCACTCCTCGACGAACGCCGCCGGCCACGCCTCCGAGATCGCCGGGTACTCGTCTCCGTCGACATCCCACTCGATGATCACGTAGCGGCCCTCGGTGTCCGCTGCCAGCACGGCCCGCAGGACGAGCCGGCCGTCCTCACGCGACCCGAAGAGATCCGCGAGGCGCGCTGCTTCTCCCGGACGGCTCCCGTCGCGCAGGGAAGGCACGAGGTGCGACGCATCGACCCGCCGTACCTCGACGCCGCGTTGTCCCGGCCCATCGTCGATGGTCTCTGGCACCGGCCCCGTCATGCGACGACCTTGGCTGCGTGCATGAGCAGTTCCCCGAGCCCGCTCGGCACGAAGAGCCCGAGCACGACAAGAAGACCGAGCCCTCCCACGATGGGCACCCCGGCCAGCAGGCGTCCGGTCCGACTCGGGTATGGCTCCGAGGGGGCCGGTAGGGCGGATGGCGCGGTGCCCGTCGCCATGGCGAGCGCGCTCCCGATCAGCCCGATGAACCCGACCGCCAAGAAGACGAGGAACACACCCGCGAGCACCGGCGACTTCTCGAATCCGGCGCGCACGATCGTCAGCTCGCTCAGGAACACGCCGAACGGAGGCGTCCCTGCGACGGCAAGTGAGGCAAGCACCAGGACGCCACCGGCAAAGGGAAGAGCCCCGAGGGCCCCCCGCACCTCGGAGATCTCGCGGGTCTTGTAGCCGAGCACGAACTGACCGGAGGTGAGGAAGAGGACCGCCTTGGCGATCGCGTGGTTCAAGACCTGCAGCAACGCGCCGAAGAGGCCGAGCACGCCGCCGAACCCGAGCGCGATGGAGACAATGCCCATGTGCTCGATGGACGAGTACGCATACTGGCGCTTGAAGTTTCCACGCCTCAGCATGAACATCACTCCCACGAACATCGTGGCGAACCCGAAGCCGAGCAGGATGTCTTGCGGGTACGACGCACCGAGCGAAGCATGGGCGATCGCGTCGTAGCGGATGATCGCGTACATCCCGGTGTTGAGCAGGCCCGCTGAGAGCATCGCGCTTGCAGGGCTCGGCGCCTCGGAGTGCGCGTCGGGCAGCCACGTGTGCATCGGAACGAGACCGACCTTCGTGCCGTAACCGATCACCGCCAGCAGGAACGCGATGCGAAGTGCACCCGGCTGGAGCGCGTGCGCGTGAGCAAACAGGTAGTACCAGGTGAGCCGCTGGTTCGACCCGAGATGCAGGGCGCTCCCGGCATAGAACAAAAACACGGTCGCCACGAGGGCGATGGTCACGCCGAAGGAGCTGATGATGACGTACTTCCAGGCCGCTTCCAGCGCGCGGGCCTTGGCGTCGAGGCCGACCAGCACGGCGCTGGCGAGGGTGCTCGCTTCGATGAGCACCCAGAGCAGGCCGAGGTTGCCCGCGAACATCGACGCGAGCATGCCTGCGGAGAAGACGGAGAAAAAGACGAAGTAGAGGCGCACTTGGAACGAGGAGAGCGCGCCGTTCTCCTCCTCGACCCGCAGGTACGCGGCCGAACCCAGCGAGGCGAGCAGCACGACGAGCGCCACCGTCAGGGCGAAGAAACAGGCCAGCGGGTCGATGTACACGAACCCTTCGAGCGCTTGGGCGGGCGCGTGCCCGATGTCGTAGACGCCGAGCGCGACCGCCGATGCGAACGAGGCTGCGGCCCCGATCGAGAGCGCCGTGCCGGCGGCGCTCGCCGTGCAGCGCGGGTGCACGGCGACGAGACCCAGAAGAGGTGGAAGGGTCACGGCCCACGCCAGAGCCGTCACCCGCGGAGCTCCCGGAGCTCTGTGGCAGTGGCCGACGCCAGGCGGCGGGTGATGCCCGAGACGAACACCACCATGATGAGGACCGCGGCGACGAGGTCGAGGAAGACACCGGCCTCGACGATGAACGGGAACGTCGCAGCCAGCGTGATCGCGCCGAGGAAGACGCCGTTCTCGGTGATCAGCCATCCGATCAGCTGCGCAACGGCATGGCGCCGCACGACCATGGTGAGGCCCCCGAGGAGGACAACTGCCACCGAGAGGGGGACGACGGCGGTGGCGACGAGCCCGTGGGGTAGCACCGTCGCGCCGATCGTGAGATAGGCGAAGGCGGTCAAGAGCGCACCCACGATGAGGGACGTCGAGAGCCCGCTGGACAGCGCGACATCGCGCTTCAGGTCGAGGCGCTCCAAGAGGAGGCGTCGCGTGACGAGTGGGATCGCGAGACCCTTGACCACCAAGGTCAGCGCTGCCAGCGCCCACAGCTCACCGCTGTCGAAGCGGTAGGCCACGACCGCGGCGACGAAGGAGAGGACGACGGACTGCGCACCGTAGTAGGTCACATAGCGGGTGAACAGCTTCGAGCCGAGGCAGGAGAACGCAAGGATCAAGATCGCGACTGCGCCCAGGGACAGCAGCGTGCCCGCGACCGAGCTGGTCGACAGCTGTTCGAGGGTCGAGGTGGCGACCATCGACTACTTGCCGATCACGTACGCGGTGACGTCGCCGACGAGAGCGATCAAGAACGCCGCGCCGAGGAACTCCGCGATGCGAAAGAACCGGAGCTTGGCGAACGAGGTGTCCACGACGACCACGACGGCGCCGCAGAGCGCCAACTTGCCCGCCAGCACCGGGATGGCCAAGAGTCCGCCGGCCAAGCTGGTCGCGCTCCCAAGACCCCACGGCAGGACGAAGACGTTCATGAAGATCGCCGACATCAAGAAGAACTTCATGAACGACCCAAGGCGCATGAGGGCGTAGTCCCGCCCCGAATACTCGAGCACCCGTCCCTCTTCGATCATCGAGATCTCGATCGTCCCCGACGGGTTCTCGATCGGGATGCGACCGTTCTCCACGAGCACGAGCATGAAGAAGGCGAGCGTTCCGAGCACGTGCGTCGGGAGCACCCAGGCGAGTCCCGACGCGCTCAACGCATGGTTCATCAGGTACGGGTTGTCCGAGGCGGACAACGTCCCGACACTGAAGAAGACCACGATCAGACCAGGCTCTACGAGGCTGCCGATCCAACTGGCGCGGCTCGCACCGAGACCGCCGTAGGGGCTGGCGGTGTCGAGCGCCGCCAAGGAGGTGACGAAGCTCGCCAGGGTGAGCACGAACGCGCCGCCGATCAGGTCGGCCAGAAAGGCCAGCGGAAGCGGGTCGCTCGTGATGATGGGGACGATGACGGACACGGTGAGGTAGCACGAGATCACCACGAAGGGCGCCGACCGGTACACCCACGACGCGTGCGCGCTCACCCTCGACCCTTTGCGCAGCAGCTTGGCGAGATCCCGATAGGGCTGCCAGATGCTCGGCCCGCGCTTGGACGCGACCACGGCCTCGGCGCGCGAGATCACACCGACGTAGAGCGGCGACAGGCCTACGACGATCAGGCTCTGCAGGACCTGCAGCGCGGCCGGCATGGCATCTCCCCTATCGACTGGCGAGCCAGGTTCCAGGTAGAAGCCATCAGCAGAGCCTTGCGGCCCCGCAGCACGCGGGCCTCATCGCGTGCGGCGATGGTAGCGCGGGTTCGCTCCAGCCGCTAGGTGTCGGTCGCGCGGCGCCGCGTGCGCGCCGGAAGGATCCCTCGAACTATCGTGGATCCGGCGATGGAGCCCGCCGCACCGCCATCGGGCTGACGGCTCCTGCAGAGCACCGATGACTGCAGGAGGACAGGCAATGTCAGAGGGCAGCGCACCGAGCGGCGCGTCGTCGCACCATGGAGGATCGCCGAACGCCTGCGGCCCGGACGCAGCGGCTCCGCGGCGGGTCTACCTCGCCAGGCACGGCCGCACGGCGCTCAATGCGCGAGGGGTGCTGCGAGGTCGGCTGGATCCCTCACTCGACGCAGTCGGACGCGACGAGGTCCTGCGGCTCGCCCGGGCGATGGCCGGTGTACGCGCCCGCCGGGTCGTGACGAGCCCGCTTGCAAGGGCGCTGCAGACGGCGCGGGCGATCGCCTCGGCGGGAGGAGCCGGCATCGAGATCGACCAGCGTCTGGTCGATCGCGACTACGGCCGCTGGGCAGGC
>JAJYPY010000050.1 GCA_021794995.1 Actinomycetes bacterium
GGGGCCCAGCCGCGGTACTCCATGCCGAGGTCGTACTGATCGGAGAAGAAGTACGGCGTGCGGTCGTAGACCACGTCGTGGCCGAGCATGGAGCGGGCCGCGACAGGACCCTGGTTGAGCGCGGCCGACCAGTGCTCGAGCCGGATGCGGCAGCCGTAGTGCGGATGAAAGGCGTTGGCGACGTCGCCCGCGGCGAAGATGCCCGGTGCGCTCGTCGCGAGATGCTCGTCGACCACGACGCCGTTGTCGACCGCCAGGCCGGCTGCCTCTGCAAGCTCGGCCCTCGGGACCGCCCCCACCCCCACGACGACGACCGTGGCCGGTAGCACGGTGCCGTCGGAGAGCCGCACCGCCTCTGCGGTCTTGGATCCGACGATGGCGTCGACGCCGACGCCGAAGTGCAGGTCGACGCCGTGGCCGGCGTGCAGGTCACGGTAGACGGCGCCGACTTCGGGTCCGAGGACCCGCTCGAGCGGCACCGTGGCCAGCTCGATCATCGAGACGGAGGCGCCGAGCTGGCGGGCGGAGGCGGCGACTTCCGCGCCGATCCATCCCGCCCCGATCACCACCACCTGCGCCGAGGGGGTGAGCGCGCGGCGGAGCGTGTCGGCGTCCTCGACGTCGCGCAAGTAGCACACACCTTCGAGGTCGGCTCCTTCGACCGAGAGGCGCCGCGGGGCGGCACCGGTGGCGAGGAGCAGCCGGTCGTAGGTGACCCGCTCTCCCGATGTCAGGGTGACCGACCTGTCCCCCGGGTCGATCGCGTTGACCACGGTCGAGGTGTGCAGCTCGATGCCGTGCTCGTCGTAGAAGTCGGCGGGATGGACCGCTGCGGCATCGAAGTCCTTCTCGCCGCGCAGGTACTCTTTGGAGAGCGGAGGGCGTTCATACGGTCGCGGTGCTTCGTCTCCGATGAGCACGACCCGGCCGTCGAAGCCTTCGGCTCTCAGGGTCTCGGCTGCCTTCGCGCCGGCAAGGCTCGCGCCAACGATCACGAAGGCCTTCGTGACTTCTGCCATGGTTCCTCCTGTTCAACCGTGTTCGGGTCCACCCCTGGCCGGAAGCCCAACGCGTCGGTGTCCTCGCCTCGTCCGATCCCGGGATGCAACGGCTGGCCCCAGCTCGACGAGGGGTCGGCTGCGATGCCGGCGCTCGCCGATGTCCACCTCCGCCATCGCCCCGAGGCCAGTGTGCCGCGCCACGTCGATCAGCATGGCGACGTCGATCCCGCAATCGGATGGAGGACATGCCTTCGACCACCGCGCGGCAGCGCCACCTCGCCGGCGAGGGGGTTGGGCGAAGCAAGCCAGCACGGGGTGCAGGTGTGCCAGGAGCGGTGTGGGGAGGAACTCGCTGAACTGCTCGGTTGCCCCCGGCTCGTAGCCCGCTCCCAGCGCAGTCGCCATGGCCCTGCCCTTCCCGATCGTCGGTCCGCGGCCATCGCCGCGGGGGCGTCGGTGTCACCGACGTCGGGAACGACCCCAGCCGTCGATGCGCTGGAGCGGTCGTCGACCACGACGAGCTCGTCGATGCGGTGGACTTCGTCCCCCAGCGCAGTCCTGAAGGTCGCGATGATGTCCCCCTTCGTGGTCGCTTCGTAGCGCGCCGGGAGGCACACCGACACCGACGTGGCTCGCTTTGCCGAGGCGACCATCCTCGTGGGGGGTTCGCCGCGGCAGAAGCGCCGCGGACCGGCGAGCACGGTTGGGGTCATGGGCGGCAACCGACGAGGGAGAAGAACTCGGCGCGGGTCCGCTGGTCGTCGCGCACCAGGCCGGCGAGGGCTGACGTGAAGGTCACCGAGCCCGCGGTACGCGCCCCGCGTAGCGACATGCAGGCGTGCTCTGCTTCGAGGACCACGCCGACGCCCTTTGGACGGAGGGCTGCTTCCAGCCACCGAGCGACCTCGATGGTGAGGCGCTCTTGGACCTGGAGGCGACGAGAGAAGTGGGTGACCACTCTGGCCAGCTTGGACAGACCGAGGAGTCGCTCCCCGGGCAGGTAGCCGATGTGGGCGACACCCGCGAAGGGCAGCAGGTGGTGCTCGCAGAGTGAGGAGAACGGGATCGACCTCGCCACCACGAGTTCGTCGTAGGCCTCGTCGTTTGGGAACGTGGTGGCCTCGAAGGGCTCGGGGGTGAGCAGCTCGGCAAAGACTCGAGCGACGCGGCGAGGAGTGTCGGCGAGGCCTTCTCCGCCCCGGTCGATCCTGAGCGCGTCGAGCAGGTCGGCTATCGCGCGGGTTGCTCGGACGAGATCGATCTCAAGGTTGGTCGGCAGCTCCTTGCATGGTGTGGCGACGACGGCATGGCGCGGTGGCGGCGTATTCGCGACGTCGGGCAGCGGGTCGCCATTCGGCGCTGGAGCGTGGCCGTTGTCCGCCCCGTCGCCCCGTGTCGGACCCGACCACGGATCCTCTCGAGATCCTGCCTCACCGACAGTCCTTGTCGAGCATCCGGGTTCGTGGGCCGCCCTGAGACGTGGTGGCGCCGACGCGATGTCGGGATCTCGATGACGGAGCAGCGTGTCGTGGGTGTGATGGTCGGGTTCGGTACGCTCGCAGGAGTGCACGCTCCGTACGGTCCTTTCTCTGTTGCCCGTGACGTTTCTTGGGCGCTCGGGTAGAGGGTTCCTCAGCTGGGGTTGGCGGCGCTCAGGTGCCGCGGGATGTGGGTGGTTTGCAGATGGGCGAGGGCGACCCCTGTGATCTTCAGGCCGAAGTGGCGCAGCGAGATGTCCCAGAAGTCCTGCCCACCGCCGCCGTCGCGGGCGATGATCACGATGATCTCGTTGGCGGAGTTACCTCCGACCCCCCCGGCCACGACGTCAGGTGCCATGCGCGGATGGATCAGGACGCCGAGGCGCTGACGGTCGGGACGTGCTGGAAGTCGATCCACCGGTACGTCGGCCAGAACGTCATCGCGCTGAATCACTTGTCGACTCCGCACAGGACCCGCGCCCTTGCGCGGTGCGCAGCACCAGATGGGCGTGGTGCGCGGGATCGGACAGCTTCTCGGCGGGAACCTGCGGGCGCCGCAGCGTGTGCGTGCCTTGGCGGTGACGGGCCATCGGCGTCTCCTCTCTCGCACAACGACTGCTACCCATCGTAGACGTTGCATCGGGATTTCGCCAACTAAAATTGATTTTAGAATGGGGGCTCATGGCACACGAGCGCGACCCGCTGTCCTCACTGGCACTGTTGAGTGAACCGCTGCGACGGCGGGTCTACGAGCACGTTGCCGCGTCGCGTCGTGAGGTGAGCCGCGACGGGGTCGCGGCGGCACTTGACGTGGCGCGCTCGGTCGCCGCCTTCCACCTCGACAAGCTGGTGGATGCCGGGCTGCTCGAGGTCCACTTTCACCGCCCTCCCGGGCGAGGAGGCCCGGGGGCGGGTCGACCGGCCAAGTGGTACCGCCGGGCGTCGGGCGAGATCAACGTCAGCGTGCCCGAGCGACGCTATGGCCTCGCCGCCGAGCTTCTGGCGCGGGCGGTCGAGCGTGCAGGCGAGGGGGCTGGTGATGTCGAGGGTGTGCTCGCCGACGTCGCTCGGACGCACGGCCGCGACGTCGGTCGCGAGCTCTGCTCGACGACGAACGCCTCAGCTGGCGGTGCCACCCCGCAGCTCGTCGAGCGTTTGGTTGACGTGCTTGCTCGTCATGGCTACGAGCCACGCGTGTCGGCGCGTGTCGTCACCATGGCCAACTGTCCGTTCCACGTCCTGGCGGAAGCGCACCGCGACCTCGTGTGCCGCATGAACCATGAGCTGCTCTCCGGCGTCGCCGAGGAGGCGGGGCTCCCGCCCGGCGCCGCCCGGCTCGATCCTGACCCTGAACGGTGCTGCGTCACCATCGTGGTTTGATCACTGCGGCTTGCGAGGTTTCGGCGGGGATGCGTCGAGGACGGATCCGGTCGTCAGCGGAGCGGGTTCTCCCGTCCACGCTCCTCGGGTGGCCGGGCGCCGAAGATCCGCCGCTCGGACTCGTCGATGCGGACGTCGTTGATGCTGGCCTCGCGCCGGCGCATCAGCCCGTGCTCGTCGAACTCCCACAGCTCGTTGCCGTAGCTGCGCCACCACTGCCCGCTCGGATCGTGGCTCTCGTACTGGAAGCGCACGGCGATCCGGTTGCCCTCGTAGGCCCACAGGTCCTTTCGCAGTGCGTAGTCGAGCTCGCGCTCCCACTTCTGCCGGAGGAACTCGACGATCTCCACCCTGCCGGTGACGAAGGTGTCACGGTTGCGCCAGATGGAGTCCTCGCTGTAGGCGAGAGCGACCCGCTCGGGGTCGCAGGTGTTCCAGGCGTCTTCGGCACCCTGCACCTTCTGGAGCGCCGTCTCCTTCGTGAAGGGGGGCAGCGGTGGGCGTTCCTCGGCCATGATCGATCGTCTCCTTCCTCGGTACGGGACCGCTTCGGGTGGCCGCGCTCGTGTTGGTCATACGATCATTTTCTCCTGCGAGTGGCGGCGTTCGACGAGTGACCGTGCCAATGCGCCCCCCATCAGGAAGAGCACGGCCACCCATGCTGCGACGCCCACCCAGACCCAGATCCGGGCAACCGAAGCCATGAACCCGAGACCGGCGATCTGCCCGAGGCTGAAGGAGGCGACGGTGTACATGCCGAGGGGGAACACCACGTTCCACAGTCTCGGTTCGTAGGTGCGTGGGTAGCGACGCAACACGTATCGCCAGATTCCGAGGAGCACGAGCAGGGGGATCCACCAGGTGCCGAACGCCCACAGCACGACCGACAGACCGACGACGAAGGGTCGCATCGCCGCCACGAGGGTCGTCGCGTGGGGGTCGTGGACGGCGAGGATCCCGGCGGCCGCCCGGACGCTGATGGCGGTCGCCCCCATGGCGATCCAGTAGGCAGGCCCCATCTCGGCGGGGGTGACCGCGATCACCAGGAGCCGGAGGAAGATGATCACGATGAGGACCAGGTAGAGCATGACCCCGAGCCCCCACAAGCAGACGGCCACGGCCGGCAGCTCCGCGCGGAGCCACGTCGCCGGGGCGCTCGGGGCGACGGCTGCGGCAACGATGGACAGGGATTGGGTGGCGACGACCCACACGAGCCAGGTGCCGTTGATCTCACCCAGGACCGGACGGCGGGCGGCGGCGACGATCGACCAGGGCAGCGCATAGGTGAGCCCCACCCATACTGCTGCCGCGCAGGCGCCGAGCGCGAAGGCGACCAGAGGGTGGCCGGCCAAGACAAGGCGGACGGCCAGCACGTCCGTGCCCGCGACCACGGTGAAGTAGGCCATGGCGGTGGTCGGGTCGGCCGCGCTCTGGCGGACGAAGGACCCGAACCACAAGAGCCGCGCCGCGTAGGCGAGCACCAGGCCGACAAAGGCTGCCACCGTCACGCCGAGGACGACCTGAGAGATCAGGTGGTCGCCGAGGAGGTCGGTCCCGATCGACACGATGCCCGTCGCCATCACCCACGCGAAGTAGCCGGGGTCGAGCGTCGCGATCGCCCGGCGCATCAGCCCTTTCGGCTCCGGCAGCGGCTGGGCCCGAACTCTGGGAAGGCCGGGTCCGTCGGCACCCCGGGGTGGCGTGCCGGAAGAGGCGCCCGCGGCGGCGGGCTGGCCGCCACCGGACTCCCGGAGCCAGCTCACCTCTGCCCCCAAGGGACGTCTCGGACTCCGCGGCGTCTCACGTGGTCGGGAACGCGACTCAATAGTGAACGCCGATCCGCCGCCAGCGCCGCCCGCTGGTGCCCGGCTCGTTGGGGCGCGTCGCCTTGCGGCTGCGGTAGACGACGAAGGGTCGCCACAAGTACCCCACCGGGGCGCTCCAGGCGTGCACGAGCCGGCTGAACGGCCACACCGCGATGACCGCCCACGCCGCGGTGGCGTGCAGCTGGTAGAGGAACGGCGCATGAGCGATGGCGCGGACGTCGGGGTTGCCGGCGAAGAGCCCCCTGAACCACAGGGCCACACTCTGGCGGTAGTCGTAGCCTCCGCCGAGGAGGCCGACGCCGATCGTCTCGGCGATGCCCATGACGATCACGATGGCGAGCAGGATGAGTGCCAGCCAGTCGACGGGGCTGGTGGTCGCCCGCACCCGGGCGACGAACAGACGACGGGCGGCCAGGATGGCGACGCCGATGATGATGAGCACCGCGGCGAGCGTTCCGGCACCGGCGGAGAACCACCGGTAGGCGGCCTCGGGGATGCCGATCTCCGACGTCCAGCGCTCGGGGACCAAGATCCCGATGACGTGTCCGGCGATCGCAGCGAAGGTGCCGTAGTGGAAGACGGGGCTCCCCCACTTGAGCAGCTTCTTCTCCTGGAGCTCGGTGGAGCGGCTGGTCCAGCCGAACTGGTCGTAGCGGTAGCGCCAGATGTGGCCGATGACGAAGGTGGCGAGCGCCAGGTACGGCAGGATCACCCACCACCACAGTTGGAAGCCGGTGACGCCCCTCATCTGCGGGTGGCCCTGATCGTGACGCCCTGTCCAAGGGCCTCGGGCGGGGCGAAGGGCTCGAGGCCAACCTTCTCCGACGGCGGGCCCTCCGCTCGGTACCGGCGCAGCGCTTGGCGGTCCTTGCGGGTCGGCCCCGGCAGGGCGTCGCGCACCGCCGCCACGACACCGGCGAAGGGGCTGTCGGCCTTCACGAGGGCGAGGTGGAGGGCGTCGAGGGCCATGCGGTGCTCGGCAAGCACGCTGCCGCCGGTTGGGTGGGCGGCGGCCAGCTCCAAGAGGGCAGGGAGGTAGTCGGGAAGCTCCCCAGGGACAACCCCGAACCCTGCTCCATGGAAGGCGTCGACGAGGGCGGTGAGCGCCATGCCCCGTTCTCGGGTGTCGCCGTGGCGGTAGTAGGTCAGGTAGAGGCATACCCCTCGCCGCAGGTCGAAGGTGTCCACGTAGGTCGTTGCCGCCTCCAAGGGCGACATCCGCGCAAGCCACTCGGCGGTGGTGTGGAGCCCCGCGCGCGCCGGACCGTCCGGGAGCCTCCCGAGCGCGTCGTCCACCGCGGCCAGGTCCGAGGTGACGTGCTCGTCGGGGTAGCTGAGCAGGACCGAGGCGCAGCCGAAGACGGTTGCCGCCGCCTGGCGTCTCATGCCAACCCCCCGGCGCCCGCCGGGCCGAGCGAGCCGGGCGAGCCGGGCGAAGGGTGTTCCGCCACCCGAAGGTGGAGCCGGCCATCGCCGTCGCGCCCGGCGACCGAGGGGTCGGCCGCGTCCTCGCGGCGGAGGTGGAAGCCTGCCACGCCGTCGCCACCGGGGCCTCCTCCGCCCATGCCAGGGCCGCCCTCGGACTCGAGCGAGCACCCCGACAGGTCGTGCTGGGCGAGGAGCCGACCGGCATTCTCGGCGTGGGCGGGAGGCACGACGTAGCGGTCCTCGTAGCGGGCGATGGCGAGCAGCCGGAACAGGTCCTCCGCGTCGTTCTCGGTGAGCCCCACCTCCGCGGGGTCGACGGCGGGGTGGATTCCGAGCTGGTGGGCGCGCATGACGCACCGCACCATGGCCAGGCGGCGTAGCGCCATGCGCACGGGATCGACCCGGCCGGGTGGCTGCTGATTCCGATGATTCCGGACGGTCGTTCCGACCGAATCCGGACAGCTGTTCCGATGGAATCCGGACGCGGGCTGTCGGAGGCCGCATAGCGGCCGACGTCGGTCGTCAACGGTCTCCCGGCTTCACCTCCTTCTCGCTGTCGCTCTGCATTTGGTTGTTCGTCTCCTCCGACCGGGACCGCCGGCTCTTCGACGCTGACTGCCGACGAAGCGACTCTCCCTCGAGCGCGATCCGGTGGGCGTTCTGTAGGAGGCGATCGAGTATGGCGTCCGCGATCGTCGCATCGCCGATCGACTCGTGCCAGTGGGCGACCGGCAGCTGGGAGGCTGCGATCGTCGCCCGCAGTTGGTGACGATCCTCGATCACCTCGAGCAGGTCCGCCGCCTGCTGGGTGTCACACGGCCGGATGAACAGGTCGTCGACGACGAGGACCTCGACACGAGCGAGAGACGCCATGAGCTTGGCCAGCCGCCCATCGGCGCGAGCGATCGCCAGATCCTCGAACAGGCGCGGGGCGCGGACATAGAGGGCTGGGTGCCCGTGGCGGATCGCCGCGTTGGCGAGCGCACAGGCGACGTAGGTCTTTCCCACGCCGGTCGGCCCCGTGACGAGCACGTTGTGATGGGAGGTGACCCAGTGCGACTCGGCCAGGGACAGGACGAGGGATCGGTCAAGACCCCGATGCGCGCTGAAGTCGACGTTCTCGATGACCGCGTCGCAGCGGAGCTTGGCGAGCTGAAGCAGTCGACGCAGTCGACGGTTCTTGCGCTCACAGAGCTCCTGGTCGACCAACAGGCCGAGCCGCTCTTCGAAGGCCAAGCCGTCGTAGAGCGTGCTGGTTCGTTGCTCTTCGAGCGATCTGGCCATCACTGTGAGCTTCAGCTCGCGCAGTCCTTCGATCGTGGGGCTCATCAACATGGTGCTCCTTTCATCGGTAGTAGTCGCCGCCTCGCACGTTTCGGTGCTGACGGCGGGGATGGGGTTGGGTGGTGGTCTCGGTGGGCAGTGGCCGGCGGTCGAGGCCGTGCTCGAGGATCGAGCGGACCGAGGTGTAGGAGTAGGCGTTGAGCGCGCTGGCTCGCCTGCACGCCGCTTCGATGCGGCTGGGCTCGTAGTGCTTGGCGAGGCGGATCACGCCCAGGATCGAGCGGTAGCCGTGCTCTGGGTGGGGACGCAGCTCGATCAGCTTCTTGGCGAAGGCGGCCGTCTCGGGCCCGGTCTTCTCCGCCCAGGCGATCATCCGAGACGGCGTCCACTCGGCGTGACGGCGATGGGACTCGGGCATGTGCGCCGGTGTCGTGGTGAACCCGCCGACCTTGAAGGATCGGATGTGGGACGCCACTCTCTTGCCCTTGAAGAAGACTTCGACGGTTGATGCAGACGTGCGCACGTCGAGCCGCTTTCCCACGAGCTGGTAGGAGACCGAGTAGTAGTGACGCTCCACGTCGACGTGGTAGTCAATGTTGCAGGTGACCTGCTTCCATCGGCCGATCACGTAGGGAGACGGCGGAAGGGGCGTGAGCGCGGGACGGTCGATCGCCTCGTAGAGGGTGCGGCGAGAACCCTCCAGCTTCTTGAACGGCTTGTTGTTGATCGCCTCCACGAGTTGTGCGATCCGGCGGTTCAACTGGCCGAGCGAGGTGAAGCGTTCGTTTCGGAGCTTCGCCATGATCCAGCGCTCGCAGAGGAGCACGGCCGCCTCCACCTTGGCTTTGTCACGCTTATCCCGAATTCGGGATAAGCGTGACTATCCCGAGGATTCGGTTATCCCGAGTCGTGGCTGTCAGGTGCGGTCGCCGGCGGTGATCGGCAGCGATTCCTCGGGATAACCGTTCGCCAATCTACGTTGCTTGCCTCTGTTGGTTCTCTCGTGGAGGTATGGGCAATGGATGTTTCTGTCAGCGAAGCGGTCGCGCGGGTCGATGTTCTGGTCAGCGGGGTCGGGTATTCGCCCTCGACGATGTGGCAGTACCGGTGGGCGTGGTCGCAGGTCGAGGACTTCTGCTCCGATCAGGAGGTCACCGAGCTCACCGACGAGGTGGTGGCCTCGTTCCTCGGGTTCGTGACTGCAGAACACCGGGCGGGGCGGTGCAAGGAGTGGAAGCGAAAGCTGTTGCGCAGGGCCGTTTTGGTGCTCTCCGCTGCGGCCACGACCGGCAGCTACACGTGGAGGGTGTTCCGGGCGGCGGATGCCAATGGCGGCCTGAACCAGGTGTTCGGTCCGCTCCAGCGGAGATACGAGGATTGGCTGACCCGTCAGGGCCTGGCGAGGGCTACGGCGGACTTGTACGCAACGGTCGCCCGGACGGTGCTGGCCTGGCTGCCCGAACGTGAGGTCACCGACGTCCGTCGGCTCACGGGGCGCGACGTGTCAGCGGCGGTGGTCTTCCTCGGCGGGCGCTACCAACCGGGCAGCATGCGCACCGCCTTGACGGCGCTGCGGGTGTTGTGCCGCTTCCTCGAAGAAGCCGATGGGTGTGTCGGGCTGTGCCGCGCGGTTCCGTCGACGCCGTCGAGACGCGCCCAGACGGTGTCGGTGTTGCCGGCCGAGAGCGTGGAACGGCTGGTGGCCGCTCCTGATCCAGCTACGCCGGTCGGACGCCGGAACCGGGCGATACTGCTGTTGGCGGCCAGAACCGGGCTGCGCCCGAGCGACATCGCGGGCCTGCGGCTGTCCGACATCGACTGGCGGCAGAGCCTGATCACAGTGACCCAGCACAAGACCGCTACCCGGTTGACCCTGCCGCTGCTGGCCGATGTCGGCGCGACGATCGCCGACTACCTCCTCCATGGTCGGCCCCCCGGCGCGCTCGACGATCACGTCTTCTTGCGATCCCAGGCACCCTATGTCGGCTTCAGATCCACTGACTTGCGTCACGTGGCCGCGGGAGCGCTCGCCGATGCCGGGATCGCCACGAATCTCGACTCGGGCCGCGGGATGCGTCTGTTGCGGGCGTCGTTGGCTACCAGGATGCTCGAGAACGACACGCCGCTGCCGGTGATCTCCCAGGCGTTGGGCCATCGCGGCATCGACTCGTCCAAGCACTACCTCGCCACCGACGAGACCCGGATGCGGCAGTGCTGCCTGGACTTCGCCGGTATCGAACCGATCGCCGTGACGGCCACGAGCACGGGCACGGGCACGGTGCGGTCGTGACCGGGCCGACAGACAGGCCGGTCAGCGGCCCCTCGGGTGGGCTGTCCAGCGGATTGGCCCCGCACATCGAGAGCCTGCTCGCGCTCAAGCATGCGGTCGGGTTGCCATATGTCGAATCGGAGCGGCATCTGCGTCACTTCGACGCGATGTGCGCCCAAGACTTCCCCGGTCAGGCGACCTTGAGCGCCGAGATGGCGATGCGATGGGCGGCCAGCCGGCCCGGTGAGCACGTCAACGGGCAGATGCGGCGGATCACCCCAGTGCGCCAGCTGGGCAAGCACATGGTCGGCTGCGGGACGCCGGCCTACGTGATCGCGCCGGGTATCCCCGGCCGGCAGGTCCGCTACCGCCCGCACGTGTTCTCCTCCGAGCAGCTGCGGGCGATCTTCGCGGCCGCCGATCAGATCGTGGCCACCCCTTACGGGGGGCGCCGGGAGGTGATCATCCCGGCCATCTTCCGCATGATCTACTGCCTCGGTCTGCGGCCCGGTGAGGCCCGCCGGCTCTACCGCAACGACGTCGACCTGGCCCGGGGCAGCCTCCACATCCGCCAGTCGAAGGGGCACAAGGACCGGCTGGTGTTCATGTCGGCCGACCTGCACGAGTACTGCCGCCGCTACGACGCCGTGATCGGCATGCATCACCCCGACCGGATCGCGTTCTTCCCCAACCGGACAGGCGGCTTCTACAGCGCCTCCACCATCGACTGCTGGTTCAACGAGGTGACCGCCACCGCCGGGGTCAAGACCACCAGAAGCAAGACCACCGGCCGGGCATTGCCGTTGCCACGGGTCTACGACCTGCGGCACGCGCACGTCGTCGAGAACATCAACCGGTGGGCACGGGCCGGCCGCAACCCCGAAGCGATGCTCGCCTACTTGAGCATCCACTTGGGGCACAGCAATCCTGACGACACCTGGTACTACTTTCACCTCGCCGCCGACTTCCATCCCGACCTGCGCGAGCTTGCCAACACCGGCATCGAGTCGATCCTGCCGGAGGTGGTCTGCCATGGGGTCTGACGACTTCTTCGCTCTGGTCCGTGCCTGGCTGACCGTTCATCTGCCCCGGGCACGCCGGCTCAGCCCGCACACCATCCGCTCCTATAGGACCGCCCTCAACACGCTGATCGACTATCTACGTCAGACCCGCGGCCTGGACCTGGCCACGATCAGCTTCGAGGCCATCGACCACGCCACCATCTCCGGGTTCACCCTCTGGCTGACCGAGACCCAGCACCTGAGCGCTTCCTCGGCGAACCAACGCCTGGCCGCGATCAAGTCCTTCCTGTCCTACTGCGCCGCCGAAGACCCCGCGCTGGTGGCCATCTGGCTCGATGTCAAACGGGTCCGGCCCGCCCGTGCACCCGCCCGTGCCCCGGACGCGCTTCCTATGTCCGCTGTCGAAGCGCTGATCCGCGCACCAGGCCAAGAAACCCGTCGCGGGCTGCGTGACACCACGATCATCCTGCTCCTCTTCGACGCCGCCGCCCGCATCCAAGAAGTCCTCGACCTGAGGATCGCTGATGTCGACACCACTACTGGGCACGGCCGGGTCACCCTCACCGGCAAAGGCACAAAGACCAGAACGATCCCGATCATGGACAAGACCGGCCGGCACCTCGACCAATACATCAGCGCGTTCCACCCCAGCACCCCCAACCCCGAGGAGCTGTTGTTCTACACGATCCGGGCAGGTCGGCACGAGCAGATGAGCCAGGACAACGTCACCTATCTGCTCAACAAGCACGCCGTGGCGGCGCGGCCGGCCTGCCCAGAGATCCCCGCAAGGATCCATGCCCACCAGCTACGGCACGCCCGGGCCATGCAGATGCTGCGAGCCGGGGTGCCGCTGCCCCACATCAAGGAATTCCTCGGCCACGCCAACATCGCCACCACCAACCTCTACGCCGCCGCAGACAACGAGATGGTTCGTGACGCGATCCAAAAAGCAGCCGGCAACGCACCCGACCTCGCACCCCTGTGGAAAGGAGACGACGACCTGATCCTCCAGCTCGCCGGGCTCAAGTAGTTATCCCGAGGAATCGCTGCCGATCACCGCCGGCGACCGCACCTGACAGCCACGACTCGGGATAACCGAATCCTCGGGATAGTCACGCGGCTTGTAACTTCTCGCCGGGATCACGGCCGCGCCATAGTGGGCGGCCATCTCCTCGTAGGTGCGAGTGAGCTCGGCCTCGTAGCGGTTGGGCTTCTTCACGCCGCTCTTCAAGTTGTCGGGGACGAGGATCTTGGCCGCACCCTCCATGTACTCGAAGGTGTGCACGTTGGACGTGACGAAGTCTTCGAGACCTTGGGTCGCGGTCGCTTCCGCGTAGACGTAGGACGACGCGCCGAGAGCGGCGACGAACAGCTGTGCTGTGATGAGCACCTCGCCGCTCAGGTAGTCGTAGATCGGGATGGTCGGCCCCGCGTAGTCGATGAAGAGCTTCTCGCCGGCTCGGTGCTCCTGGCGCATCACGACGCCGAGGGTCTTGGTCCACTCCCGATACAGGTTGCAGAACTGGCTGTAGGCGTAGCCGTCGGGATGGACCTCTCGGTACTCCTCCCACAGCAGCCACTTGGTCACCCCGACCCTGGTGAGCTCCTTGCGTACGTAGTTCCAGTCCGGCACGGCACGCGTTGTCGTCGGCGGCGCCACAGAGGGGAACAGACGGCGCTCGAGGGCAGCTGTGTCGAGCTCGGCGGGTAGCGGCCAAGAGAGCCCGGCGGTCTGTGCACGCTTGATGCAGTCGGAGACCGTGGACGGCGCCAGGTGCAGCGCGTCGGCCACCTGTCGGCGGGTGAGGCCCAACGCGAACGTGAGCCGGAGAACTTCTCGGATCTTTCGCATGTCGCTGCGGGGACGTGGTGACACTGCTCCCTCCTCTCGTCGGCCCCCCACGGCGGGGGGAACGAGACGAAGGTGCTGCGTCGGCTCAGCTCAGCGGTGGATCCTCCGGGTCACCCCTGGCGCGTCCAGATTCATCGGAACGGTGTCCGGATTGGATCGGAACGCTGTCCGAATTGGATCGGAACAGGTGTCCGGATTCGATCGGAATTCACAGCCATGTCCGCCTCGTTGGCTCTCACCCGCCCGCGGATGCGCAAGGTGGTGACAGGGGGCGCCTGGTGGGCGCCCTTCACCGGGTAGCGGACCCTGTGGCTCACAAGAGCAGCGTTTCATCCAGATGTGACAGCGCCATCGGCCCCACGTCCCTGGCAGCACAGCGCAGGGCCTTCTCCGCGCGGTTGCGTGCACCACCCTTCCCGTAGAGGCGGGCACAGAAGCTCGTCAGCACCTCGGTCATGTCGCGCACCAAGTCGTCGTCGACTTCACCGTCGTCGATGACCACCAGTCGACGTCCATGTGCCGAGAGCGCAGCCTCGACGAGCTCGGTGTTCATCCTTCCGAGCCGGTCACGGTGCTCGACCACCACGGTCGTCACCTTGGGGTCAGAGAGCAGACGGCGCACCTTGGTCCGGGCCCCGTTCATCCCTGAGCCCACTTCTGCTTCGACACGCACGACAGGGTGCCCCGCCTCGGCTGCCCATTCCGACAGTCGTGCGACTTGGCGGTCGAGGTCACCTCGCTGGTCCTGGGAGGAGACCCGGGCGTAGAGCCCGAACCCCTCGCTCACCTTTTCGGTCATCGTGTCCGGAGAGACGAGGATGGTCCTCTCGTTCACCCTGAGCGCGGGGACCGGCAGGGTCCCGTTGTGGAACCAGCGATATGCCGTCTGGGGGTGCACCCCTTGCAGCCTCGCCCACTGGGTCAAGTTCACACCCACATGGTATCACTAGAACGTGTGTTTGTGGTGTATAGTCCAGTATCTTGGCAGCAGTTGGGGACCCCCTGCTCGGGGTTTCCGTACCGTCATGCCCGGCCCATGGCGTCGCGCTTGAGCCAAGAGAGACGGACGACCACGTTCGGTGGCGCTGTCCGGAGGGCGACTTCTCCTGCGCTGTCGGCGACTACCGGGGGGCGCTCTGGCCGCCAGGACCCGACGACTTCGACGAGGACCTGGGGTCCTTACTCGGTCATCGGCTCAAGCGACGCGGGCTCCTGCGTGGGGTCGCTCACTGGAGCGTACGGCGCCACGACGGCATGCTCATGGGAACAATCGCATTCCGCCCCACAGCCGACGAGGCGGCGATCCGCGAGGCGGCAGAACCAGTCGCCCTACAGGTGACGTATGTCGAGACGATCGCGACCAAGCTCCTGCACGAGCCCGCAGATGACATGGGACCGGCCCGAAGGGTGCTCACGATCAGTGGTCCAGGAGCGATGCGCGCGGCTCGGCTCGAAGGCGTCCTGCGGCGTGCAGGGCCAGGTGACGATTGTGACTTCCTTGTGGAAGGGCGCAGAGACGGTCACTCCGTCCGTGTTCGACTCGCTCCTGACCATCGTCGTGGCGATCTCGAGGGGCCCGTCGTCCTCGACCACACCGGGACCCCGTTCGCCGACGACGGTGACGAGGTGGTTTGCGGTGGTGGATTCAACCCAGGGTCCCGTGTCGAAGGAGAGCCCGGGGTCTTCGTTGCCGGAAGGTTGAGCGTCTACGAGCCGGAGACGCTTGTGTAGGACGAGCAGTTCGACGTGCGCCCGCGACCGGCGATCGGGCGAGTCCAGCCGGAGAAAGCCAGCGTTGGTAGGGGTCAGGAAACCGCCAAGTATCCGGCTCGAATGTGGCATAACCATGCTATATTCATGGCATGACCCGCGTCCGGATCAGCACGACCGTGGACCAGCAACTTCTCGAGCAGGCGCGCGAGGTGAAGGCGGGCGTGCCGGACTCAGCCCTTGTCGATGACGCCTTGGCGGCGTTCCTTGCTCGACACCGTGCCGCGGAAGTCAACGCAGCGTATGCCTCCTACGACAACCACCCACTTGACGAAGACGACGAGTGGGGTGATCTCGCATCGTTCCGGGCTGCGGCAGCCGCGTCATGAGCTCGTTACCCGCTCGGGGCGACGTCTGGTGGTGTGAGCTTCCCGACATTGGCCGAAGGCCGGTGGTCGTGTTGTCTCGCGATGCCGCCATTCCTCGCCTCCGACGGGCGGTCATCG